>PBJZ01000012.1 GCA_002721275.1 Flavobacteriaceae bacterium | reverse complement strand
GTGTTTACTATTATTTATAATGTTATATATTGATCAAAATCGGGATGTGGCGCAGCCTGGTAGCGCACACGCATGGGGTGCGTGGGGTCGCAGGTTCAAATCCTGTCATCCCGACTAAACTACGGAAAAAATGATGAATAAATTTATAAGTATATTTTTAGTATCTGCTCTTCTCAATACTTGCTCTGGTCAAGATGAGAATCCACCAAAAATATCTTTACCAAAAATCAACAATTATGAAGCAAAATTAATTGTGGATGGTTTATCTATTCCATGGGGATTCGATTTTATTGATGATAATGATTTATTGATAACTGAGAAATCAGGAAAATTATATAGAGTTGTTAATGATTTGAAAAATATTGTTAGTGGTGTCCCAGCTGTATACTATAGAGACCAGGGCGGGTTATTAGATGTTGCAATCCACCCAGAATTTGAAAAGAATTCAATAATTTACTTTACTATGAGTATGGAAGAAAAAATTGGTCGTGGAGGTAATACTGCTCTATATCAAGCTAAATTGAATGGCTTTAAATTATCTGAAATCAAATTACTTTACAAAGGAAAGCCAAACAGTAAGAGTGGAAAACATTGGGGCTCAAGAATAGTTTTTGATAAATCTGGTCATTTATTTTTTTCAATTGGTGATCGTGGAAACAGAAGTGAAAACCCACAGAACATCTACAGAGATGGTGGTAAGATTTACAGATTAAACTTAGACGGATCGGTTCCCTCTGACAACCCTTTTGTAACACTGAGCGGAGCTAAATCAGGAATATTTTCCTATGGTCACAGAAATCCGCAAGGACTCGCAATACATCCAATTACAGGTGTTTTGTGGGAACATGAACATGGGCCTAGAGGTGGAGATGAAATTAATCTTCCAAAAAAAGGAAAAAACTATGGTTGGCCAGAAATCACATATGGAATAAATTACATTGGTACAAAAATAACTGATGAGACTGAAAAAGATGGATTAGAGCAACCAATTTATCACTGGACTCCTTCAATTGCTCCGAGCGGAATGACATTTTTAAATTCTGAAATATATCCTGAGTGGAAAAACAATTTGTTTGTTGGTTCACTAAAATTTCAGTATTTAGAGAGACTAATAATTGATAATGAGAAAGTAATTTACAGGGAAAAACTTTTTGATAAAGTTGGAAGAGTTCGATGTGTAAAAATGGGGCCTAAAGGATTTTTATATTTTACTGTTGAAAACAAAGGACTTTATAAAATTTATCCAATAAAATAATTGTTGTTAGTAATTTGATTAATACTATTTTATTTTCAGTATTTTCAAAACAAAGATTCTACTAATTTTACATAATAAATAAAACCTCATTACGATATTGATTATGAATAATGTTCTTACTGAGCTTCACAATAAGACAAAAAAAATTTATAACAAAATAAATTATTTAGTAAAAAAAATATTTGTTTTCAGATATACACTCTTGCTTGTACTTTTTTTTATTTGGATGACTTTCCTTGATACAAATTCTTTCCTTATACATATGGAATTAAATGATGAGATAAATGCACTTGAATCTCAAAAACAAGAGCTTGAAAAAAAAATTTACATGGATAAAAATGTGGTTAATAACCTAAAAAACATAGACAGCTTGGAAGTCTATGGAAGAAAAAAATATAATCTGAAAAAAATTAGAGAAACTATCTATCATATTGATATAGCTGATAGTATTTAAAATTAATTTATAATATGATCAATAAGTAAATGTTTCATAAAGATTTAAATAATCGTATTTTTAAATTTTAATAATAACCATGGGAAAAATCCTTGCCATAGCAAATCAGAAGGGGGGAGTAGGAAAAACCACTACGTCAGTGAACTTGGCTGCGGGTCTTTCTATTCTTGAAAAAAAAACCCTGCTAATTGATTTAGACCCTCAAGCTAATGCTTCTTCTGCTCTTGGCTTCGATTTAGATAAATCAAAAAATATCTATCGAATTTTTGATTCTTCTATATCAATATCGGAAGCAATTATAAAAACTAATATCCCTAATCTAGATATAATTACATCAAATATTGACTTAGTTGCGTCTGAAATTGAAATGGTTGATCTCTCAGATAGAGAATATATATTAAAAAAAGCATTAAATATTATCAAAAATGAATATGATTTTATTATTCTAGATTGCGCTCCATCCCTAGGTTTAATTACCCTAAATGCCCTAGCCTCATCCGATTCAGTAATCATTCCAATTCAATGCGAATATTTTGCTTTAGAAGGGCTCGGTAAATTACTAAACACAATAAAAAGTGTTCAAAAAATACACAATAATGATCTAGAAATTGAGGGTCTTCTTCTGACTATGTATGACACCAGACTAAGATTATCAAATCAAGTTGTTGAGGAAGTTCAAAAGCATTTTGGCAAAATGGTTCTTAAAACAATTATTCAAAGAAACGTTAAGTTGGGTGAAGCACCTAGTTATGGAGAAGACATAATTTCCTATGATGCCACCAGTAGAGGAGCTAAGAATTATTTGTCTTTGGCAAATGAAATCATAAAAAAAAATAAATTGTAAAATGTCAAAAAAACGTGCTTTAGGTAGGGGTTTATCTGAACTTCTTAATGACAAAAATCAAGATTCTGAAAAAAAAGAAAATATATTTGAAAAAAAAGTTGATACTTTAAATATTGATCTTATTACTAACAATCCTTTTCAACCAAGATCAAATTTTAATATTGAAAAAATAAATGAATTGGCTTCTTCTATTGACAAATATGGGATAATTCAACCCATCACAGTAAAAAAAACTAAAAATGGATCTTACGAGTTGATATCTGGTGAAAGAAGGCTTAGAGCATCAAAAATTTTGGGCTTAAAGAAAATCCCCGCTTACATAAAATCAAATAAAAAAGGAGAATCACTCGAAATGGCACTCGTGGAAAATATTCAAAGAGAAGATTTAGATCCAATAGAGGTGGCCATTTCATATAAAAAACTTACTGACAACATAGGGTTGACTCAAAGTGAAATTAGCGAAAGAGTAGGTAAAAAAAGATCAACAATAACAAATTATATCAGGTTATTGAAACTTGACTCTATCATTCAAACCGGAATTAGAGATAATTTTATAACAATGGGGCATGGTAGAGCTTTAGTAAACATTGAGGATCACAAGTTTCAAATTGAGATATATAAAAAAATTGTTAGCAATAAGTTATCGGTAAGAGAAACTGAAAATCTAATAAGAAGAAAAAGAATTGATAAGTCAATTAAAATAAAAACTAAATCATCAAATTATATATCATTTTTAAAAAACAAACTAAAAAAATTATTTAGTACTTCAATCAAAATTAAAATTAATAAGGATGGAAAAGGATCAATTAATATTTTATTCAATTCACAGAAGGAATTAGATGAAATTATAAAAAAAATAGATGAGAATTAATAGTTTGATTTTTTTCATAATAATATTTATTTTGAATACTGGTAATTGTATTTCTCAAAAAATTCAAAAAAGAAAAATGGAATTAATCAAAGATCCTTTAACTCCATCAAAGGCAGCTTTTTATTCGGCAATTATTCCAGGCTTAGGTCAGATATATACAAAAAATACATGGAAAGTTCCGTTTGTCTATGCTGCAATTGGATCAGCAGTTTATAGCTATTCATTTAATAAAAAAGAATATTATAAATATCGAAATATTTATAAAAGAAGAATTTCAGGTTATAACGATGATGAGTATACAGAATTAATTCCACAAAATGATAAAATCTTACAAGGAATGGAATTCCATCAAAGAAACAGAGATTTGTCTTTTATATTTATAATTGGTACATATTTACTAAATATTTTAGAAGCGAACGTTAGTGCACATTTAATGCAATTCAATGTAAATAGTGATCTTAGCATAAAACCAAAAATAGATTATGAACCTTTAAATCAATCAACTGCGGTTGGTTTTGTATTTAAAATAAAAATTTAAATAGATGAAAATCGCTCTATTAGGTTATGGTAAAATGGGAAAGGAGATTGAATTAGTTGCATCCTCTAGAAATCATACTATTGTCTCTAAAATTGATAAAAATTTTAAAGAGGGAGATTTAAATCTAGCTGATATCGCTATAGATTTTAGTAGTCCAGATGCAGCATTATCAAATATAATAATGGCATTAAATATCAATATTCCTGTAGTATCAGGAACAACTGGATGGCTAAAAGATTTTAATATGGTTGAATCAGCATCAAAAAAAAATAATGTTGGTTTCCTTTACTCCTCAAACTTTAGTATTGCTGTTAATATATTTCTAGAACTCAACAGATCCCTAGCAAAATTATTAGAAAAACATAATGAATATTCGATTGAGTTAAATGAGACTCATCATGACCAGAAAATAGACGCTCCAAGCGGCACTGCAATCTCCATTGCTAACGATATAATTTCAAATTCAAGATATGAAAAATGGAGCTTAAATGTTAATGAAAAAAACTCATTGCACATTAACTCAATCAGAAAAGGAAATATAATTGGTATTCATGAGGTAAATTACAAGTCATCCGGCGATCAAATCAAAATCTCTCACGAGAGTTTTTCTAGATCAAATTACGCTATTGGAGCCCTGATTGCCTCTGAATGGTTAATAGGAAAAAAGGGAATATATTCAATGTCAGATGTATTAAACATAAACAAAAAATGATATGAATATTAATGAGTGGTTTTTATTTTTTTTATTAATACAAATAGTACATTTTACTGGTACATGGAGATTATATTTATTGGCTGGAAGAAAGCCTTGGGAGGCTTTGGTTCCAATTTATAATGCATTTATTTTATTAAAAATTATAAAAAAGCCAAGTTGGTGGGTAGTTTTATTATTTTTCCCTGTGATTAACATACTGATGTTTGGAATTTTATGGATTGAAACATTAAAAACATTTGGTAAAAATTCAAAAATCCATGTTTTCTTAGTATTACTTAGTCTTGGATTTTACATAATGCTTATCAATTACTCCAAAACCACAAAATATACAGGAAAAGTTGATGTTAGATCAGCTAATGGTGAATGGATTAGTTCGATGACATTCGCTATTATTGCAGCAACAATTGTTCACACATATTTTATTCAACCTTTCATAATTCCTACTGGATCTTTAGAAAAATCTCTTTTAATTGGCGATTTTTTATTTGTAAGTAAATTTCATTACGGGGCTAGATTACCCACTACACCCATTGCAATGCCCATGGTCCATGACACCATACCTTTTATAAAAACAAGATCATATTTAAAAAAACCTCAATTACCATTTTTCAGAATCCCTGGATTTCAAAAAATAAAGAGAAATGATATTGTAGTATTTAATTGGCCAGCTGATACAGTTAGGCAATTTTTTGTTAAAGAAAAAGGAGTAAAAAAACCAATTGATAAAAAATCGAATTACGTCAAAAGATGTGTAGGTATACCTGGTGATACACTAGAAATTAGAAATGGTGATATATTGATAAATAACAAAAAGTCAAATATGCCAGATTGGGCAAAAGTTCAATACACCTATAATATTTTCAAAGAAAAAGGTGTATCATCAAGAAAACTAAAAGAACTAGGAATAAATGAATTTACAAGAATATTTAAAATAAATAACATAACACAAAACTCATTAAATAAGTTAATTCCTCATATAATTGGGACCCAAGGAAACTCGATAAATAATTTTTCAGTTATAACAGGGTCAAAAGGGCTTCCTTATAAATTAATTAGAGATTTAGGAATCGACGTTAAGGAGCTCATAAGCAAAACCAAGACAATTAATGCAACTCTGAGAGAAATAAAAATACTAAGAAAATCTGACGCTTTCGATAGCATAAAAATCAATACTAATAAAACAAAAACCTTTAATTTGAGTTTTTTTCCAAATAGATTTACATTTAATTGGAATCAAGATAATTATGGCCCGGTAATAATTCCAAAAAAGGGAGTAAAAGTTAAGCTTGAAAGGAAAACTTATCCCCTTTATAAAAAAATTATAGAGGATTATGAAAAAAATAAAGTTGTCAGAGATTCAAATATGTTTATAATTAACGATGAGAAAGTTGATCATTATAATTTTAAACAGAATTATTATTGGATGATGGGAGATAACAGACATAAATCAGAAGACAGTAGGTATTGGGGGTTTGTCCCTGAAGATCATGTGATGGGAAAACCTATTTTCATTTGGATGAGTATTGAAGGATTCAATGATGGATTCAAAAATTGGAAAATTAGATGGGATAGGGTATTTTCAAAAGTAAGTGGAGAAGGAGAAAGAGTGTCATATTTACCCCACTTTTTAATTTCTATTTTTCTGTGGCAAGGCATTGTTTATTTAAAAAGACGTAAAAAATAAAAATGTTTATCGTTCCAGCCTATCTTCCCCCAATTAGCTTCTTCAAAGAAATTGTTAATTTAAAAAGTGTGTATTTGTGTAAATTGACAAATTATCAAAAACAAACTTATAGGAATAGGTGCTTTATATATTCGGCAAATGGGATGCAAAAACTAACTATTCCTGTCAAACATAATTATGAGAGTAAATCTTATGTAAAATCCGAAATTTATAATGAATTAAATTGGCAAAAGACTCATTGGAAAGCAATAGAGTCGGCATATAGTTCATCTCCCTTTTTTGAGCATTATACAGATATTTTCTTCCCTTTTTACGATAACAAATTTAAACTACTATTTGATTTTAATTATGAAATGCTTCTCAAAATATTAGAATGTATTGAAATTGAAATCGAGATAGAAAACGTTGATAAAATTGGTTCATTCTCGGAATTGAATAGATTATTAGATTCAAAAAAGAAAAGAAAAAAATACAGAAAATATAATCAAGTATTTGATTCCAAAAATGGATTTATAACAGATTTGAGTATAATTGATCTAATATTTAATTTGGGACCTGAGACAAACAAATATTTGAATTCAATATAAAATTACTTTCCAGCATTAAATAATGTCTCTTTTTCCTTATTTGTTAGACTGTCATAACCTGATTTAGATATTTTATCTAAGATTTTATCTATTTCATTTTGATTATAATTATCAACTTTAGAATCCACATTATCAGATTTTTTTTCGTGAACAATATTTAATTTTGAATTAGAAAAAAAATTAATAAAATACTTCCATATGTTTTGAAATTTGGTTCCTATATCTCTGCCATTAGATATGCTTTTGGCATATAAATATCCCAGAAATGCACCTCCCAAATGTGATATTCTACCACCTGAATTTCCATATGGTATCATAACTAAATCAACTGCGATTAACGCAATTCCAATATACTTTAGTTTTATATTAAAAAATAATAATCTAATCTCATTATTAGGAGAATAAGTACAGACAAAAATCAAAATGGACATTACTCCAGCAGATGCACCAATCATTACAGGAAAGCTTCCTTGAAAAACAGGAAAAACTAAATAAGATATCTCAAAAAAAAGACCACCAAATATAACACCCATGAAATATACATTTATAAAGGTGTCTTTTTTAAAAAGATTTAGAAAAATTGAACTAGAATAATATAAAATTAACATATTCCAGAATAAATGAGATAATCTAGTATGAAAAAAAGAATAGGTAATTAATGTCCAAGGTTTATAAAAAATTGAGGAAATATCAGAAGATAGCTCCACAAAAGAAATATAGTTTTCTGATTCAATATTGAATAAAAAAAAGAGTGTGTTTATAAAGAACGGAATAAAAAAACATAGAATATTTACAAGAATTAATTTTTCTGAAATTACTAGGTTATTATATTTCGATAATAAAATATTCCAATTTTTCATTTATCCCACCTATTTTTATCAAATTGCGTTCTCCTCCAATAGTATAACATCAAAAATCCTGTTAATGCACCACCTAAATGAGCAAAATGTGCAATTGGTCCTATTGAATAAGATGACAATCCAAAAAATAAATCGGCAAATATAAGAATCGGTACTAAATATTTTGCCTTTATCGGTACAGGAGGAAATAGAAGCATGAGTTGTGTATTTGGAAAGGACATTGCAAATGCAACCAAAACTCCGTAAAGAGCTCCTGAGGCACCAACTAATACCGAATTATATGCGGAAAAAGCTGATTTTAAAATATTAATATCTACATTATTAATAATATCAGAGGGCAATTTAGATGAAATATAAAACTCTGAAATAATTGATGAGCTTAAATTTAAATCCGAAAAGTATTCATTTGCCTGATTAACCTGATAATAGTACAAAATAATTTGAAGAAATGCAGCTCCAAAACCAGTAGATAAGTAATAAAACATAAATTTATTTTTACCCCAAATTTGCTCCATTGGTGTTCCAAACATCCAGAGTCCAATCATATTAAATAATATATGTGAAAAATCTCCATGCATGAACATGTGTGATATAACCTGCCAATATTGAAATTTTGGGGATTCAGGAAAGTGTAATGCAAATAAATCATAAGTGATTTCACCAAAAATTAATGAGGCGAAGAAAAATATACAGTTGATTATTAATAAATGCTTAACAGTTTCGGAAATTCTTTGCATTAAGAAATTTGTTTATCTAGATCAAAACGATCAAAATTAATTAAAATAGGAAGATTAAAAGGTGAAACTTGATTTTCTTTACATGCAAATAGTGATGCTAACAGTTCTTGTTGCTCCTCTAGATTTAAAATTTTTCCATTTTGTATAGCCATACTTTTTGACAAGCGCTTTGAAACCAAATCACCGTTACTAAAGGAATCAAAACCTATTTCATTGTTATTTAAAAATAGATCTTTTAATTTTTCATCGAGATTATCCTTCAAAAATAAATTCGGAACAGAAAGAATAGATATTATTTCAGAATCTATTTCATTGAATTCAAAGCCAAGAACCTCGTAAATAGCCTTATTTTCGCGGAAACTAATTAAGTCAAGTTTTGAAAGTTTAATTTTATGAGGAAATAATAGTTTTTGACTCGAAGATTTATTATTTGATAATAAACCTAAAAACCGCTCATACAAGACTCTTTGATGAGCTCTGTTTTGATTGATAATAAGTAATCCAGATGGTAACGCTGTAACTAAGTATTTATTAAATAGCTGAAAAACTTTTATTTGATTAGGATTGAAGTTGGTTTCTAAAAGAGAGAGTTTTTGTTGATTATTTTCAGAATCTAATTCAACTTGATTTAATTCACTATTTGAATTAACCTGGTCTTTTGACTGCTCTATGAAGGGGTTAAAAGATGAATCAACAGATATTAAAGGCTTTAATGGATTTTTATTCCTAAATGAATATGGAATATCCATTTCAGTATTCATTTCAAAATCTAACGATGGGGTGACCTGAAAAATACCTAAACTATGTTTAATAGTTGATTTTAATATAGCATATATACTTTGTTCATCCTCAAACTTTATTTCATTTTTTGTGGGATGAATATTCACATCAATTTTACTTGGATCAATATCTAGTCTTATAAAGTACCCCGGATGAAGTTTATCAGACAGTAAACCTTGAAAGGATGATTTTACTGCATGATTTAAAAATGGACTTTTAATAAATCTATTGTTAACAAAAAAAAACTGATGCCCTCGAGACTTTCTTGCTCCTGAGGGTTTTACAATGAAACCTTCAATTTTAACTAATGGTGTTTCTTCCTGAATTGGAACTAATTCATTTTCTAACCTATTTCCGCAAATTGTTAGGATGCGCTTTCTTAAGTTTGTTGGTTTCAAATCAAATATTTCGGAATTATCTCTGTAAAATGAAAAATTAACATTTTGATTTGCTAGAGATAATCGAGAAAACTCATCAATTATATGTTTTAATTCAACTGAATCTGATTTTAAAAAATTTCTTCTCGCTGGAACATTATAAAATAAATTTCTGACTGAAATTACAGTTCCAAATGACGAAACTTTGAATTCAGTTTTTTGAATTTTATTACCGGATATTTTTATTGATTTAGCAAGTTTGTTATTCTTTTTTCTTGTTACCGCGGTTACATGTGAGATTGCAGCAATAGAGGAAAGGGCTTCACCTCTAAAACCATTTGATTTTATCTGAAATAGGTCCTGTACAATTTTTATTTTTGATGTTGCATGTCTCTCAAAAGCGAGTTCCAACTCATCATGAGCGATGCCAGAACCATTGTCAATTACTCTCACAAGTGTTTTTCCAGCATTTTTAACTACTAAACTAATATTTGTAGCACCAGAATCAACTGAATTTTCTATAAGCTCCTTAACAATAGATGATGGTCTCAATACTACCTCGCCAGCTGCGATTTGATTAGCAACGTTCTCAGGAAGTAATTGTATTTTATTTATCATAACTATTATTTCAAAAAACCGGACTAAAGATTGTCAAATCAAAATCTAATACAAATAAAAAAACAAAACATAATAACAAAATAATAACAAGAAGTAGAGGAGAAAAAGATCTATTATTTTTTCTTCTCATAATTATTCTATCCTGAGCCCATGCGCTTCTGAAATCATTTTTATTATGTAATTGTTTATATTTAGAAAACTTTGAATCGAATGAATAGTCATTTTCGATTTCTTTTCCCTGATAAAATCGCGGGGTATAATTAAAACGGTTGTTTTTTCGAAGTTTAAAAAAATTATGTTTCAAAATATTTTTTTTACTAATTAAATATAATACAAACTTAATTATCTAGGAGTCCAGTTCTGCCATTCTCAAAGCAGTAATTGCAGCTTCTACTCCTTTGTTTCCATACTCACCCCCACTCCTGTTGATAGACTGATTAATATTATTATCAGTTAATACACAAAAAATAACTGGTGGAAAGTCATTTGTGTTGAGCATTGCAATTGAATTTGAAATACTCTGAGAAATAAAATCAAAATGATCAGTCTCACCTTTAATTATTGATCCAATGACAATTATTACATTAAATTTTTGTTTTTGAGCCAACCTTGCACCATAAACTAATTCGAAACTACCAGGAACATTAATTTTTTTTATGTCAGATACATTAACCTCATGTTTTAAAAGTGTTTTAATGGCACCATTGTAAAGTCTATCAGTAATATTTTTGTTCCACTCAGAGACTATAAGTGCAATTCTTAATCCTTTTCCACTTTTCACTTTATCGAGATCGTATTCAGACAAGTTTTTTTTCAAGCTCTCTATTTATTTATGTTTTCAATACGCCCTATTTGTAAATCAACCATTTCAGCTTCATATGAGTCGGGATATTCACTTTTAATTCTATTTAAAAACTCAATTGACGAGGAAATATAGCCAATCTCTGAGCCGATGATACTTGCTTTGTATAAATATTTAGGTGTGGTATAATTATTGTTACTCATTTTAAAAGCCTTGACATAATAATCATAAGCCTCTTCATTTTGTCCTAAATTAGCAAAAGCATCACCAATTGCACCTTTAGATAGCGCACCGAGCATTACATCATTTGAATCAAATTCATCTAAATATTTTATTGCATTTTTGTAATCTTTCATATTTAAATAAGACATTCCGGCACTGTAGGTAGCAAGTTTAGCTGCTGGTGTGCCATCGTAATTATCAATTATATCCAAAAAGCCATATCTACCATCACCACCATTCAGAGCTCTCAAATATAAAGAATCAGAGTTATCAGTATTTAGGGCAATGTCAAAATAATATTGCGCCCTATTTAATTCGCTCGCTGCTTCTACTGATTTTGGTTCACCGACAAACTTTTCATAGGCTAAATATGTGAGTGATATCAAAACGACAAGACCCATAAAAAATAGAATATGATTCTGGTATCGTGCAACTATTGTTTCTGTCTTGCTGGCAGTTACATCCAAAGTTTCGAATACTTCAGCAGTTGAACTGTTATTTTTAATATTTTGAGCTGATTTAGATTTGATTGATTTTTTGTTTCCTCTTTTTTTATAAGTTGCCATGAAAGAAATTTAGCTGATAAAAATAGTTATTTTTAATCATTTCGACTAGCTTTTAAATAAATTTTGCTCAAATAAAAGTGATAATATTTAAACTAGATACAATCAAATAATATCAAAATAGACTACTATATTTGCCAATATGTTGGTAAAAAAAATCAATTTAACTAATTATAAAAATCTATCCTCTAGGTCATATACTTTTAACTCATCAATTAATTGTTTTGTTGGTAATAATGGTAAGGGAAAGTCAAATATTCTTGACTCAATTTATCATTTAGCATTTGGTAAAAGTTTTTTCAATTCAACTACAGCCCAAAATATAATGTTTAATAAAAAATTTTTTTTGATTGAAGGAAAATTTGAAATTAATTCAAGAGAAGAAAAGATCACATGTAGCTATAAAAAAGGGCAAAAAAAGGTTTTAAAGAGAAATAATATTATTTATGAAAAGTTTTCAGAACACATTGGCTTGATTCCTCTTGTACTTATATCTCCGGATGACATTGACTTGATAAATGATGGAAGTGCATTAAGAAGAAAATTCATTGATGGGATTTTAGGTCAAATATTCCCCGAATATCTTAAAAATTTAATAGATTACAACAAATTACTATCTCAACGAAACTCATTATTAAAATATTTTGCCTCAAACCAAACATTTGATCACGATTCAATTGAGATATATGATCTTCAACTGGAAAAATTAGGAAAAAATATTCATAAATACAGAAATAAATTTATAAGGAGTTTCTCTCCACTTTTTTTAAAGAGATATAAAAAAATAAGTAAAGGAAATGAAATTGTTATGTTAAATTACAAAAGCTCGCTTAATAATAGTTCTTTTGGTGATTTACTCAAAAATTCAATTAATAAAGATCGTTTATTTCAATACACAACTGAGGGAATTCATAAAGACGATATTGAGCTTCTAATACACCAAAAGCCAATAAAAAAATTTGGAAGTCAGGGACAAAAAAAAACATATTTAATCTCATTGAAAATAGCTCAATTTGATTATTTAAAGGATAAGAAAGGGGTATCACCGATAGTCTTATTAGACGATATTTTCGATAAACTGGATCAGGACAGAGTAACTAATCTGTTGAAACTAATTATTGATGAAAATTTTGGTCAAATATTTTTGACTGATACCCACGAAAAAAGAACACTAAAGACCTTAAAATCTGTAAATTCTGACTTTGAAATTTTTAAAGTATAAAAGTTGAATATTAAATATTTTTTTTCAATACTAGTTATTTTATTGAGTTGTAATGATTCAAAAAAAATTGATACTAATCTATTGAATGGATATTGGATGATTGAAAATGTATCAAGAGAAAACGAGGTATTTAGATTAGATAATACCACATTAGTTGATTTCTATAAAATCAAAGATTATTCTGGCTGGAGGACAAAAGTTAAACCATTAATTGATAATTCTTTTCGAACATCAAATAACAAAGTTTTTATTAAAATTATTAAAAATGAAGAAAAAATATCTTTAGCTATTAAAACCCCATGGGATAATTGGGAAGAAGAATTATTAAAATTAGACAGTATTTCCTTAATTTTAAAAATCGAGGATAAAATTTTTCGATACATCAAAATTAGATAGATAATAATGAACAAAAGCAGAAGTTTCGAGCCTAAAAAAATTTCAAAAGTTTTAAAAGATTTTTCCGATCAGAAACCTCTGATTAAGGGTCTTAAAAATGCTAAAATTGAAGAGTTTTGGCATGAGGAAATGGGCAAAAATATATCTGCTTACACTCAAAGTATTAACATATCGGGTAAAAAATTATTTATTAAAATAAAAAGCTCAACCTTAAAGGAGGAATTGAGATATGGAGAAAAAAAAATTATTGATATTTTAAATAAAAAATTAAAACAAAAAAGTATTGATAAAATTATATTCCATTAAACAATTCTCTATCAGAGAAAATAAAGGAAGCTTCTATCGATGCATTTTGATCAGAGTCTGAACCATGAATAGCATTTTCCCCTTTTGATGTGGCATAAAGCTTTCTTATTGTTCCTTCCGCGGCTTCGTTAGGATCAGTAGATCCAATCAAAGTTCTAAAATCGTTCACAGCATTTTCTTTTTCTAAAACCATTGCTACTATTGGTCCTCTAGTTATAAAGCTTATTAGATCATCAAAAAAAGGCATCTGTTTGTGAATATGGTAAAAAGATTTCGCTTCTTTTTTTGAAAATTGGGTCATTTTTAAAGCAATTATATTGAATCCAGCACCAACAATTTTATTAATTATTGATCCAACATGACCATTTTCAACACCGTCAGGTTTAATCATGGAGAATGTAGTATTAATATTCATGATTTTTTTTTAGTAAATATAAACATTTGAACTAAGTTAATTTCACAGTGGTTTAAAAAGTATATTTATCTTTGGATATATTTTATGACAAATTACAAATCACAATCTAAAATTAATGCACTCATAAAAAAAAAGAGCAAGTGTGTTATAATTCCACACAAAAATCCTGATGGAGATGCACTAGGCTCCTCCCTAGCCTTGAATTTTTTTTTAAAAAAAAGTGGTATTGATTCAGTTATCATATCACCGAATGATTTTCCGGATTTTTTAAAATGGATGCCAGGAGCTGAGGATATTATTAACTATCAAATGAGTGAAAGTAAAGCAAAGAAATATCTTGAAGAAAGTGACTTAATATTTGTAATCGATTTTAATGACCCTAAAAGATCTGGTGAGATGTCAGATTTTATAAATAATTCATACGATAAAATAGTAATGATAGATCACCACGAAAATCCCAAAGATTTTTGTTCAGTGAAATTTTCTCAACCTAAATATAGTTCAACATCAGAAATGGTTTATGATTTAATTCAATTCATAGATTTAAGCTTAATGGATAAAAAAATTTCCACTTGTTTGTATACAGGAATAATGACTGATACTGGTTCCTTTAAATTTTCATCAACAACTTCAAAGACTCATTATACCATCGGAAAATTAATTGAATCCGGTGCAAATAATTCTCTGATACATCAAAATATTTATGATACGTTTTCAATTAATAGAGTCAAACTTCTTGGAATCGCTTTAAACAATATTTCAAAATTAGACTTTGGACCATACATAATAATTACATTAAGTAAAAATGAGTTGCAGGAATGTTCATACAAAAAAGGAGACACAGAAGGATTTGTCAACTATGGATTAGCAATTGATGGTATCGAATTATCAATAATCCTAATAGATAATATTGATGAAGGTAATATTAAGATATCTTTTCGCTCGAAAAGTTATTTTCCAGTAAATCTGTTCGCTGAAAAGTACTTTAATGGAGGTGGCCATCATAACGCAGCCGGTGGAATTTGTTATGATAAATTGAATAAAACAAAAGATAAACTTATTGTAAGTTTAAAATCATTTATTTATGAATAGATTTCTCAGCTTAATAATTATTTTGATCTCATGTGATGAGGTACAAACTCGTTCTCCGATTAACAAAAATCCTATGTCATTTATTAAAAAGTCAGCGACTAAAAATAAATTGAGGGCGTCAAGGGAGCAGTTTTTAATGAATATTTCAGCCAAAAATGATTCATTAAACATCTATAAATCATCCCCAAAGGGTTTTTTGTATTCAATACAAAATGGAAATAAAAATGAAAGACTGGCAAAAAAAGGTGATTTTGTTAAAATTATTTATGCTATTGAGGACTTAAATAATAATATACTTTACAGTGCAAATGAGATAGGGAATGTTAGTTTTTTAGTTGATCAAGAAGATGTGATGCCTGCACTTCGTGAAGGTGTCAAATATTTATCCGAAGGAGATTCAGGAGTTTTTATATTTCCATCTTACTTATGTTTTGGATATCAGGGAGACTTTGAAAAAATCGGATCTAATCAACCTTTGAGAATAAAAATAAATTTATTAACATTATCAAAAATTAAAAAATGAAAAAATCTCTTTTTTACCTCACAATCTCAATCTTCTTTTTTAAATGCAGTGATGATTTAAAAGATCACCAATCTGGTCTTTATGCCAAATTAAAAACTAATAAAGGTGATATTTTAATAAACTTAGAATATAAAAAAACACCATTAACAGTAGCGAATTTTGTTTCACTAGCAGAAGGAAATCATCCAAGTACTGATTTAAATGAAGAGTTCACTGGGAAAAAATACTATGACGGGATAATCTTTCATAGAGTTATTAATGATTTTATGATTCAGGCTGGTGATCCTACTGGTATTGGTTCAGGTGGTCCAGGTTTTAACTTTCCTGATGAAATCACTGAATTAAAACACTCAGGACCTGGAGTTTTATCTATGGCAAATAGAGGTCCAAATACAAATGGTAGTCAATTCTTTATAACTCATAAGGAAACTTCTTGGTTAGACGGAAAACATACAGTTTTTGGTAATGTTATAGAAGGCCAAAATGTAGTTGATAGCATTAGACAAAATGACACCATATTATCTTTAAAAATTTTAAGAAATGGATCAAAAGCTAAATCTTTTGATGCACCTAAAGTTTTTATTAATCAATTAGAAAAATTAGAGCTGGAACAAAAAATCAAAAGACAAAATAAGATAAAAAATCAAAAAAAAATTCTAGACAGTCTATCAAGTGGAATGATTAAAACAAATTCAGGATTAAAATATTCTATACTAAAAAAAGTAGCTGGTAAAAAAGTAAAAAAAGGAGATTTAGTATCAGTTCATTATAAAGGGATGCTGTTGGATGGAACCATTTTTGACTCATCATACAATCGTAATCAACCATTAGATTTTACATATGGGGTAGGACAAGTTATACCTGGTTGGGACGAAGGAATCGGACTTCTTAATGAGGGTGAATCTGCAAAACTTATTATTCCTAGTGAATTAGCATATGGTGAAAGAGGCGCAGGGAATGTTATTCCTCCAAATTCAATACTAATTTTTGAAGTTGAATTAGTTAAGATTAATTAAGATTGTGATTTGAAAATATTTTGAATAAATCTGGGAGTCCATATAAATATAACCGAATATTATTAATATTTATTTTTTTATTACCTGCCCAAATTTATTGGTACAGAAACAAAACATTTTTTGATTATTTTTTTAATTATTACATTGACAACTTTGATAAAATAGCTAATACCAGATTATTTCTATTATCGTACATAAATTTTTCAATTGGTGATATTATTTACGCTATTATTATTTTTTTAATTATTTATCAGTTATGGATAAAAAGTATTTTTTATTTGACTCATAAAAAAGTTTTTTTGTTTGAGTTTTTATCATTTGCAAGTATTGCGTTTTTTTTCTTTCAAATCAGTTGGGGGTTAAATTATAAAAAGGAGGGGCTCTCTGCGAAAATAAAAAATAACTATGATCAAATCGAACTTGAAAAAACTGTAAACTATTTAATTAATAAATCAAATGAATTGAACTTTAAGCTAACAAATAATGATTCTTTAAAAGTTAACTTTCCCTTTAACAAGAAGCAAGCTAAATTATATTTTAACAATTCAGGAGTTTATTTTTGTGTAAAGAGTTCTTTTTTTACTGAGCTTCTATCATATATGGGGTTCTCGGGATATATAAATCCTTTTACTCTGGAGGCACATGTTAATGAGAATATTCCTATGCTTAGTTATATCGTTACCATTGCTCATGAGCAATCACATCAAAAAGGTATTGCTGCTGAAAATGAAGCCAGCTATTTTGCCTATAAAAGAACAACAACTCATAAGAATGATTATATTCAATATGCTGGATATGTATTTGCTTTAAGACACTGTTTAAATACACTACTTTTAAGTGATAGTTTAAAGGGTAAAGATTTTTCTAACAAAATAAATACTGGAATTAAAAAAAACATTGCGGAATTAAATCAGTTTTGGAAAAAATATAATAATCCTTTTGAATTTTTATTCACTTATTCATATGATAAATTTTTAAAATTAAATGGTCAAAAAAGTGGTGTTTCAAGCTATAATGAAGTAGTAGCCCTTATAATCTTTGATATCAATAATCAAATGAATAAATTAAAATAATTATCTTTCCGAAAATTTTTACTAAAAACATGAGAAAGCTAATATTTTTTACATTTTTAGGTATTGGTATTCTGAAAGCACAGGTATACTTCCCAGAAAATTCAGGTGTTAAAATAGTTCCAAATACTTATAACGCCTTTACTAATGCAACTATTCATCTAGAACCAGGTAACGTCATAAAAAATGGAACTCTCCTGGAAAAAAACGGGGTTATAGTTGATGTAGGAACAGATATTAAACTGCCAAAAAATACAATAGTACATGATAAAAGCGGGAAACATATTTACCCATCTTTTATAGAATTATTCTCTGATTTTTCAATAAAAAAACCTACAAAAAAAAATAGATATGGAAGGAGTGAACAATTTAATCCTGACAGAAGTGGTTATTATTGGAATGATCACATTCTAAGCGAGTATAAGAGTATTACAGACTACAGTTATGATAAAAAAATAGCATCTAAAATGAGAGGTTATGGCTTCGGGATTATAAATTCTCACAGATTTAATGGAATTCACAGAGGATCAGGGGTTTTGATAGCACTTAATGACAAACAGAATAATAACAAAAGAATAATTTCAGATAATTCTACAGAGCACTTTTCTTTCAAAAAAAGCGTTACATCTAATCAAAGTTATCCTAGTTCTATTATGGGTGCTATGGCTTTAATAAGACAATTTTATTATGATTCTAAATGGTATTCCAATAATGATAACCAAACCAAAGATCTTTCAATTGAAGCATTTATTAAAAATAAAAATATTCCCAAAATCTTTGATTCTGGATTTGATAAATTAAATACAATAAGAATTGTAAAATTGATCAATGAGCTAAATATTGATTTTACAATTGTTGCTAGCGGAAAGGAATTTGAAAATATAAATGAATTAAACAAAGATAAAATTAAACTGATTCTTCCATTAAATTTACCCAAAGCTTTTGATGTCAGTGATCCATTACTTACAAAAAAAATTAGTCTAAAAGATATGCGATTTTGGAGTCAGGCTCCTTCAAACCCTTATCATGTGTCAAGATCTAAAATACCATTCGCTTTTACTTCATCCATGGTTAGTTCGTCAAAAGAATTTTTTAAAAATTTAAGAAAAGTAATTAGTTATGGACTTGACAGGGACATCGCCTTAAAAGCATTAACTACTGTACCTGCAGAAATTTT
Organism: Flavobacteriaceae bacterium; assembly: GCA_002721275.1. GTDB lineage: Bacteria > Bacteroidota > Bacteroidia > Flavobacteriales > Flavobacteriaceae > Marivariicella. The sequence continues at coordinate 148,055 of PBJZ01000012.1, read as the reverse complement.
GGGTCAACAAAACATAATCGGAAAACTAAAAAAGAAATTTCTTGCAAACTTTTTAGTTACTAACGGAGAATTATTCGAAAATGGTACCATTATAAGCGAAAACTGGGTTCAGGGGCAACCACACATCATACTTAATGATAACATCAAAGATATTGATGGAAATTATGAGCTAATTATAAATGACTTTAAGTACAAACTTCAAATTAAAAATTCTAAGAAAAAAATAACAGCTGAAATTAAAAAAGACTCAACTACATACCCTGTTAAATCAAACTATGAAAATGAATGGTTAAACTTAACAATTTTGGATAAAAAAAATAATAAATATTCTCAATTATCATGTAAAATTGATTCCAACAGACTTCAAGGAAAAGGTATAGATTTTGAAGGTAAAATAGTGTATTGGTCTACCAAAAAATTAAAAGATAACCCTAAAAAAAGAAAAATAGATAATGAAAATTATTACAATCCTGTTCCAGTAACTTATCCCAATAAAGCCTATGGAAATTTATCTATACCTAAACAAAAAAATACAATTTTCAAAAATGCAACAGTATGGACAAACGAGTCTGAAGGTATTATAGAAAATACTGATGTATTAGTTATTAATGGTAAAATTGCATCCGTAGGAAAAAATATCCCCTATCCAAAAAATACCTTTGTTATTGATGCAACAAATAAACACTTAACATCAGGCATAATTGATGAGCATTCGCACATTGCTGCATCTAGTATTAATGAAGGCGGACAAAACTCTTCTGCTGAAGTTAGTATAGGTGATGTAATTGATCCTGACGATATAAATATTTTTAGAAATTTATCTGGGGGCGTTACAACAATTCAAATACTTCATGGATCTGCAAATCCAATTGGAGGTAAATCTGCAATAATAAATTTAAAATGGGGAGAATCTATTGAAAATATGAAATTTAAAGATGCAGATCCATTTATAAAATTTGCATTAGGTGAAAATGTAAAACAATCTAATTGGGAGAGTTATAGTAGATTTCCCCAAACAAGAATGGGAGTAGAGCAAGTTTTTACTGATTACTTTCAAAGAGCAAAAGAATATGGTGATAAATGGGTTAAGTATAACGAAATACCTTTAAGAAAAAAATTAAAAGCTAAACCCCCAAGATATGATCTAGAAATGGAGACAATATGGGAAATATTAAAAGGAGAAAGATTTGTAACATGTCACTCTTATGTTCAAAGTGAAATAAATATGATGATGAAGGTGGCAGAAAAGTTTGATTTTAAAATCAACACTTTTACTCATATATTAGAAGGTTATAAAGTTGCTGATAAAATGAAGAAACATGGAGCTGGTGGTTCGACTTTTTCAGATTGGTGGTCATATAAATTTGAAGTAAAGGATGCTATTCCACATAATGGTTCCATTATGCACGACTCAGGAGTGCTAGTTGCTTTCAACTCAGATGATCCTGAAATGTCAAGGCGTTTAAACCAAGAGGCAGCAAAGGCTGTTAAATACGGGGGTGTTTCTGAGGAGGAAGCATGGAAATTTGTAACATTAAACCCTGCTAAGCTTTTACATATAGAAAACAGTGTTGGTAGTATAAAGGTTAATAAAAATGCAGATCTAGTTCTCTGGTCCTCTCACCCAATGTCAATATATTCAAGAGCTGAAAAAACAATGATTCAAGGTGCTATTTATTATTCTTCAGATAAAATCAATAAAATGCTTGAAACAAACAAAAAAGAAAGATCTTTATTAATTTCACAAATGCTTGATGTTGCCTCTAAAGGAAACAAAACAGAAACACCGGTAATTATTACAAAAAAAGAATTTCACTGTGAAACACTAGATTATTAATCATGATAAAAAAAATTTTTACGCTTACAAGCCTACTCTTATTTAATATGAGCTTTAGTCAACAAACTCCTGGCGACGAGCAAACAAATAAAATACTTATTAATAACTGCTTTGTTCATATTGGTAACGGAGAAATCATAGAAGACGGTGCTGTTGGTTTTTCTGAGGGTAAAATAACTTATGTTGGTAAATCAATTTCAAATGACTCAATAAACGAAAAGTTCAATGTGATTAACGCAAGAGGAAAACATCTTTACCCTGGTTTCATTGCCGTAAATTCAACATTAGGTTTAGTCGAAATTGATGCAGTTAGAGCTAGCAGAGACCAAGATGAAATTGGAGACTTTTTACCACACATAAGAAGCCTAGTTGCTTACAATGCAGAATCAAAAATAATCGAAAGCGTAAGGCCTAACGGAGTTTTAATTGCTCAGGTTACGCCAAGGGGGGGTGTTATTTCTGGAAAATCATCAATAATGCAAATGGATGCCTGGAATTGGGAAGATGCGGTAATTAAGTCAGATGAAGGAATTCATCTGAATTGGCCATCACCATATTCCATTGATTACAGAAATAGAAAACTAACAAAAAATAAAAATTATTTAAAATCCGTGAAATTGATTGATAATTTTTTTTCGGAATCGAAAGTTTCTATAAAACAATCACCTTTAAACATTCCGTATGAGTCAATGAAAAAAATCTTTGATGGCTCTCAAACGCTTTATCTTCACGCAAATTATGAGAAACAAATTGTTGATGGAGTAAGTTTTTTGAAAAGTAAAAAAATAAAAAATATAGTTTTGATTCATGGAGAGGAATCTGAAAATCAAATTGATTTCTTGAAGAAACATGAAATACCGGTTGTAATTTCAAAACCCCATAGACTCCCGCTAAGTGAAGATCAAGACCTAAACTATCCCTACAAATTGGCAAAAACTCTTGTTGACGGTGGTTTATTAGTTAGTATCGATCTAGCTGGCTCAATGGAAAGAATTCACACAAGAAATCTTCCATTTTTTGCAGGTACTTTCAGTGCTTTTGGACTCGAGAAAGAAGAAGCTCTAAAATTGATAACGTATAACGCTGCAAAAATATTAAAAATTGACAAAAACTACGGATCAATAGTTAAAGGTAAAAGTGCTACATTAATTTTGTCTGATGGTGACGCACTTGACATGAGAAGTAACAATATCTCTCATGCCTACATAGATGGAAGAAAAATAAGTCTTGAAACACACCAAACTAAACTTTGGAATCGATATCAAAATAAATACAAAAAGCAATAATCTAATTAAAAATTGACTTTGAAAATAATATCTAGTCATAAAAATCCAAAAATCAAAAATTTTTTAAACCTGCGAGACAAATCAAGAGAGAGAAAAAAACAAAATTGTTTTGTTGTGGAAGGAAAAATTGAAATAGAAAGAGCATTGTCTGGGAATTACAGATTCAAAGAGATATATATTTGCGAGGGTAGCAATAACTTATTCAATGAATTCAGTGATCAAGTATCAGAATTCATTATTGTAGAATCAAAACTTTTCAACAAGGTATCTTTCAGAAATGGAAGCGAGAAATATATTGGTATTGGTCATTGCAAAGATCATAGCCTAGAAAATTTACAAATAAAGAGCAATGGTGTTTACCTAATAGCTCAATCAATTGAAAAACCCGGTAATATTGGTGCATTAATGAGAACAAGTGCAGCTCTAGGAATAAATGGTTTTATATTAGTTGATCCTTTGACTGATTTGTACAATCCAATATCAATTAGATCCAGTTTAGGTGCGATCTTTAATCAATTAATAATTGTATGTAATTCAGAATCATTATTGAAAATATTTAAAACTAAAAAAATTAATATTATATCATCTTTATTGAATAAAAAATCAACTTCATTTAAAAATGCAAAATATACAAGACCGTGCGCAATTGTTGTTGGAAATGAATCAAAAGGCTTAAAAAGGTTATGGAGCGATAACTCAGATCAAAATATTTATATACCGATGAAAAATAACATTGATTCTCTCAATGTTTCTGTAGCTGCTGCAATTCTAGCTCAGCAAGCAATAGATAGTTAAAAACTTTGGTCTTCAGGAAAGAATAAAGTAACTTCATGTAATTATGATTAACGAAGTAGCGGAAAATAAAGAAATAGCTCAACAATATAAAGAACTATTGAGAATTAGTTACAGGAGACTAACAAATTCTGATAAAAAGTTGATCCGTTTAGCTTTTGATGTTGCTGTTGACGCACACAAAGATCAGAGGAGAAAATCAGGAGAACCTTATATTTTACATCCAATCAGTGTTGCTAAAATAGTTGCTGACGAAATAGGTCTGGATTCAACATCCATAGCATCTGCACTACTTCACGATGTAATTGAAGATTCAAAATATACAATTAAAGATATTAAAATCAAGTTTGGAAATTCAGTTTCAAAAATTGTACATGGTTTAACAAAAATTTCTAATCTAAAAAAAGATAAGTATGATTCCTTACAAGCTGAAAACTTCAGAAAAATGTTACTTACTTTAAATGATGATGTCAGAGTGATAATTATAAAAATTGCTGATAGACTTCATAATATGAAAACTTTAGATAGTCTACCGAAACATAAAAAAGAAAAAATTGCATCTGAAACATTATTTATTTATGCTCCTCTAGCACATCGAATTGGTCTTTACAATATTAAATCAGAACTTGAGGATCTAGGGTTAAAGTATACCGATATCAGAAGATACAATCAAATAAAAAATAAAATTGAAAAAAGTAAAGAAAGACAAGATCATTATATAAAGAAATTTTCTTTGATGGTAAGGAGAACATTAAATAAAGAAGATTTTAAATACGATATTATTGGCAGGAGCAAGTCCATATATTCTATTCACAGCAAAATGGAAACTCAATCAATTCCATATGAATCCGTATTTGATAAATTTGCAATTAGAATTATATATGATTCTGATATTGCTAATGAAAAATTTATTGCATGGAAAATTTATTCTATCGTGACTGATCATTTTACTCCGAACCCTACCCGTTTACGCGATTGGATAACCGCACCAAAATCAACTGGCTATGAAGCACTACACATAACTGTAAGTGGTCCCGAAAATCAGTGGGTTGAGGTTCAGATAAGATCAAAAAGAATGAATGAAATTGCCGAGAAAGGTTATGCTGCCCATTACAAATACAAACAAAAAAATAAAAAGGATATTGGAATTGAAAGTTGGTTAGATCGTTTACAGGAATTATTAAAAAGTAACAGTGTAGATGCAATCGATTTTGTTGATGACTTTAAATTAAGTCTGTATTCTGAAGAAATTTTTGTTTTCACACCTAATGGAGATCTGATATCAATGCGAAAAGGATCAACGGCCCTGGATTTTGCCTTTAATATTCATACCGAAATTGGAGTAAAAACAAGAGGGATAAGAGTTAATCAAAAACTTGTACCACTTAGTAGTGTATTATCAAGTGGTGATCAGGTTGAAATAATAACCTCTGATGCTGCAAAACCAAATATCAATTGGTTAAATTTTGTTGTAACCTCTAAAGCAAGATCAAAAATTAAATCATCATTAAATGAGCAAAAAAAAGTAACAGCTAATTATGGGGAGGAAATATTGAAGCGAAAACTAAAACATTTAAAAATTAAGCTAAATGAAAAAGTTGCTGAACTAATGATTAAACATTTTAAACTTAGAACAAGTTTGGATCTATTTTATTTAGTAGGTATAGGTTCAATTGATAATGAAAAAATAAGAGATTTTTCATCAAATTACAACAATAAATTTATCAGCTTTTTTAAAAATAAATTAAAATATGATTCATTAAGAATCAATAAAAAAGCAAATAATGAGTCTAATAAGTTAGTTTTTGGAAATGAACAGCAATCATTAATTTATAATTTATCTTCATGTTGTAACCCTATTCCTGGTGATCCTGTTTTTGGATTTATAACTGTAAGTGAGGGTGTAAAAGTTCATAAAAAAGGATGCTCAAATGCAATGTCTATGCAATCTAAATATGCCTACAGAATCATTGCTGCTAAATGGATTACTTCAGTCTCTGATACATTTGTTTCTAATATAAAAATTACAGGTATTGATAACATAGGTCTGGTAAATGAAGTAACACGAGTAATATCTAATATTATGAATGTTGACATTTTTAAAATAAATTTTATTGCTAACGATGGAATTTTTGAGGGTAATGTTGGTGTAAAGGTCAGCAACAAAACAATTGTAAACAAAGCAATTAAAAAGATAGAGAAAATTAAAGGTATCGAAAAGGTAACTAGAGAATAAGTTATATATTTGTTAGTATGCAAGAAACGAAATCAAAACAAGAAATAGTTAAAGAAGTATTTGTTAAGTACTTGAATCTTAAAGAACATAGAAAAACTCCTGAGCGTTTCGCTATTCTTTTTGAAATTTATGACAGTAATGAGCATTTTGATATTGAATCATTATATATTAAAATGAAAAATAAAAATTATAGAGTAAGCAGGGCTACTTTGTACAATACAATTGAGCTGCTGCTTGAATGTGGTCTCGTCAGAAAGCATCAATTTGGAAACTCTCACTCTCAATATGAAAAATCCTACTTTGACAAACAACATGATCATGTAATCTTCACCGATACAGGGGAGGTGAAAGAATTTTGCGATCCCCGGATTCACCAAATTAAACAAACAATTGAAGATATATTTGACATGGAAATACACAACCATTCTTTGTATTTTTATGGAACAAAAAAAAAGTTTTAATACTCTGATTAAATATGGCTATTGACTTATTACTTGGTCTCCAATGGGGTGATGAAGGGAAAGGAAAAATTGTTGATGTTCTGACTAAATCTTATGATATAATTGCAAGATTTCAGGGAGGACCGAATGCTGGACATACACTCGAATTTGATAATATAAAACACGTATTACATACTATCCCATCTGGAATATTTCATCCAACTGCATTAAACATAATCGGCAACGGTGTTGTAATCGATCCTGTTATTTTTAGTAATGAATTAAGTAAATTAAAAGAATATAACATTGATTTCAATAATAAGCTATTAATATCAAAAAAAGCGCATTTAATTCTTCCAACACACAGACTACTAGATGCAACATCAGAAGCATCTAAAGGAAAATTGAAAATCGGATCTACTCTCAAAGGAATTGGTCCAACATATATGGACAAAACTGGTAGAAATGGAATTCGTATTGGAGATCTATTAAATAAAGAATGGAAAGAAAAATATAATCAATTAACTAAAAAGCACATCAAAATGTTAAACTTTTTTGATGTCAAAATTGAATTTGATTTAAAAAAATTAGAAGATGAATTTTTTAGATCTCTGGTTTCACTCAAAAAGTGCAAATTTATTGATAGTGAAGAGTATTTATCAAAAGCTCAAAGACAGGGGAAAAAAATTCTTGCAGAAGGAGCTCAAGGGTCTTTACTTGATGTTGACTTTGGAACATATCCCTATGTAACATCTTCAAATACAACTGCAGCCGGAGCATGTGTTGGTCTTGGTGTTGCTCCAAATAAAATAAAAGAGGTTTTTGGAGTCTTCAAAGCCTATTGTACAAGAGTTGGAAGAGGGCCATTTCCAACCGAAATAGAGGATAAATATGGGAAAATTATGGCTAAAATTGGAAATGAATTTGGATCTACAACTGGAAGAGCAAGAAGATGTGGATGGATTGACTTAGTGGCATTAAAATACTCAATTCAGATAAATGGAGTAACACAGTTGATGATGATGAAAGGAGACGTTTTATCCGGATTTGATAAAATTAAAATATGTACTGGATACACTCAAAATAATAAAAAAATTGATTTTTTTCCATATGATTTAAATGATAAAAACTTAGAACCAATATATTTTGAAATGGATGGATGGGATGAGGATATTTCTTTGATTAAAAATAAAAATGAATTTCCAAAAAATTTCAAAAATTATGTGACGTTTTTAGAAAAAAATCTCAACGTGCCCATTAAAATTGTTTCTGTAGGTCCTGATAGAAATCAAACAATTATTATGAATTAAATATTCCAAATTTTGAGTAGATTATTTATTCTTACCTCCATAATTTTTTTTATACCATTAAGTTCTTTTAGTCAGGAGAAAAAAATCATAGAAATCCAAAAAGCTGGAAGTTCAACTCAAAATGACAGTCTATATCCCGGGGGTAATATTTTACTAAAAGATAAAAAAACAAGAGTTCATTTATTCCACGAGGGAGCTTTGGTTATATCTGATAAAGCCTTTTTCTACAACAAAAAAAACTTCTTTAAAGCTGAAGGTAAAGTTATTTTTACACAAGGTGACACTCTAAAATTGACATGCTCAAAACTCGAATATAACGGAAATTCAAAAAAAGCAAAAGCCTGGGGCAATGTAGTTCTCAAAAAGCCTGATATGAATTTAAAAACTGATACTTTATATCTTGATAGAAAAAAAAATATTGGTTTTTATAGAAATTATGCAGAAATAGTTGATAGCACTAATATTTTAACCAGTATCAAAGGTACTTTTTTCATGGATGAAAACAAGTATAGATTCACCTCAAAGGTTAACATTGAAAATCCTAATTATATTTTAAAATCCGAGAGGCTCGACTATTTCTCAGATATTGATAAGGCTTTTTTTTATGGACCATCGAATATATATGGTAAAGATTATAAAATATATAGTGAAAGGGGAGTATATGATTTAAAATCTGAAAAAGGCCACTTTAAAAAAAATGGGAAAATTAATTATGATGGAAAAATAATTTTCGGAGATAGTCTTTTTTTTGAAAAAAGTAAAGATTATGCATCCGCAACAAATAGAGTTAAATTAATTGATACAATCAATAATTCTGTAGTTTATGGTCATTATGGAGAAATATTTAAATCAAAAGACTCTGCCATCATAACTAAGAGAGCAATATCGATGAATATAATTGACAACGATTCTTTATTTATTCATGCAGACACTCTCGTAATTACGGGTGAAGAAAAAAAAAGAATCTTAAGGGGTTATTATGATGCAAGAATATTTAAATCCAATATTAGAGGTAAATCAGACTCCATATATTTTGAAGAAAGTACGGGAAATATTGAATTAATGAAAAAGCCATTAAATAAAAAAGAGATTCAAGTGTTCACAGAGGAAGAAAAAAATAAAAGAAATCCAATTTTATGGTTCGGAGATAGTCAGATGACTGGAGATAAGATTTTTCTTTTATCCGAATTAACAACTAAAAAACTAGATTCATTAAAAATTATTGGTAATGCATTTATTGTAGAAAAAGATACTATTAATAGTGATGGATATAATCAAATTAAGGGTGGTATTCTCAATGGGGATTTTGTTGAAGGAAGTTTAAAAAATATTGAAGTAATTAAAAACACACAGGTTATTTATTATCTCTATTCAGATGATAATGAGTTAATAGGCATAGATAAAACTTTATGTAGCTCGTTAGATATGTTAATGGATAATAATGAAATCTCTGACATAACATTTAATACAAAACCTGATGGTGAAGTTTTCCCCGAGGAAGATATTAATCCAAACGAAAGAAAATTTAAGGGGTTTGTATGGAGAGTTAGCGAAAAGCCAATGAGCAAAAATGATCTATTTAGTGATAATGACAATAAAATAATTTTACCATCAATTAATGATGTTGAAATACCTAAATTATTTTTTTTAGAATTAGACTTTAAAAAGTGATTGAAGATTTCTTAAAATATCAAGCTAAAACTAATCCAAATCCAATTGGATTAGAGATTAGGAAAGCGAAAGGATCATACATATGGGATACTTCTGGAAAAAAATATTTAGATTTTGTAGCAGGCATTTCGGCAAACTTATTAGGACATTGTCATCCAAAGATTATTAATGCTATAAAAAAACAACTTAAGTATTATATGCATGTAATGGTTTATGGAGAATTTGCTCAAAAACCAGCTGTAGATCTAAGTAAAACTTTAGTAGATAAATTACCAAATAATTTAGATGTTTTATACTTAACCAATTCTGGCACTGAAGCAATTGAAGGAGCACTAAAATTAGCTAAAAAAGTTACTGGAAGAGATGAGCTAGTTAGTGCAAAAAAATCATATCATGGAAGTACACATGGGTCTCTCAGCGTAACTGGTTATGAAAGTCAAAAAATTGGTTATGGCCCTCTACTACCAAAGATTAAATTTATTGAATTTAATAAAATAGAAGACCTATCAAAAATTACAAAAAAAACAGCTGCTGTCATACTTGAGACTATTCAAGGAGGTGCAGGATTTATTACACCAAAAAATGATTACTTAAAAAAGGTAAAAAATAAATGCAAAAAAGAAGGTGCACTTCTCATATTAGATGAAATTCAACCTGGATTTGGAAGAACAGGAAAATTATTTGGATATGAACATTATAATGTAATCCCAGATATATTAGTAATTGGTAAGGGTATGGGAGGTGGACTTCCAATCGGTGCATTTTGCTCATCAAAAAATTACATGAAACTTTTTGAGACAAATCCAAAATTAGGTCATATTACAACTTTCGGTGGAAATCCAGTAATTGCCGCATCAGCACTAGCAAATATAAAATTACTCTATGAACTCAAGATTATAGAAAAAATAGAATCAAAAGAAAGTCTATTTAGAAAAAAATTAGAACATCCACTCATAAAAAAAATAAATGGTAAGGGTTTAATGCTTGCCTTAATATTAAATGATGACAAAATTGTTAATAAAGTAATTTACGAATCTATGAATAGAGGTTTAATCCTATTTTGGTTACTTTGGGAAAAAAATGCTATTAGAATTTCTCCACCACTAAATATATCAAATAAAGAAATTGAAAAAGGATGTTCAATAATCACCAGTGTTCTGGATGACATTAATAATTAAAGTGTTAATTATTTTGTTGAAAAAAAAGATTGACCCACAAATTTTGTAAAAAGAGGATCTTTAATTTTAAAAAAGTTAAACGATCCTATGTTGAATTTCGAACAAGAAGATATTTCTATACCTGTCAAAAGGTTTGAAAAAATGATTAAAACCAATCAGGTTTTATTTTTTGATGCACAAGAATTTGAGGGTATTATTCAGTACTACATTGACAGTGGAAAGTTAAATTTAGCTGATAGAGCCCTCGAAATCGGGATGAATCAGCACCCTAATAATGGTGAATTAATTCTATTAAAAAGTGAAATTTTAATATTTGAAGGTGACTTCAAACAATCTTTAGAGTTATTAGACTTAGCCGAAAAGCTTTATCCACAACATGAGGAGATTTTTATTCAAAAGGCTACTATTGCCTCTAAAACAAAAAAACACGATGAGGCAATTCATTTTCTTAAAGTGGCACTAAACTACTCAAATGACTCAACTGAAATACTAAATTTAATTGGTATGGAGTTTATGCTGATCAAAAAATTTAGTGCTGCTAAATATTATTTCAAATTATGCTTGAAACGAGATCCTTTTGATTATCAAGCATTATACAATTTATTACATATATTTGAGCAATTATCTCAGGAAAACGAATCAATCAATTTTTTAGGATCAATACTAGATAAAAATCCATATTGTGAGGTTGCCTGGCACCAATTGGGTAAAATCCATTACAAAAAAGGGAATTTTAGAGAAGCTATATCAGCATTTGATTTTGCAATCATCAGCGATGACTCATTTACTGGAGCATATATTGAAAAAGGAAAAATACTTGAAAAAATTGGTAATTTGAATACTGCTATTGAAAATTACCACATAGCTACTGAAATTAATGATCCAAGTGCATATGTTTACCACAGAATAGCTTGTTGCCATAAGATTTTAGGAAATAAAGATTTATCTTTAAGTTATTTTAAAAAAACAATTTTAATTGAACCGAACTTTGAAAAGGGATGGATTGAAATAATTGACTTCTATTACCAAAACTCTGATTTCAAAAATGCTCTACATTACTCAAAAAAAGCAATAGAGTCAAATGGTGATAACCCATTTTTTTCATATAAAGCTGGTCAGTTAATTATGAAAAATGGCAATTACTCGTCTGCAATTTTTTATTTTGAAAATTCTATTGATTTGGGTAATTCAGAAATTGGAGTTTGGACAGATTTATTAGATTGTTTGATCAAGTTATATAGATTAAACCAAGCTAAAAATATTGTATACAAAGCGTTAGCTATTTTTAAAAACTCACCATTAATAATTTTTAGATTAGGCGTTATTCAAGTTAAGCTGGGCAATTCAGTTGTTGCTACAAAATATTTGAATTCAATCGACCAAAAAGTTTTAAATAAATTATTAAAAAATGAGCTTTATTCAGATCTAGCCTCAATAATCTGATTAAACTATTGCTATATTTAAATAATGAAATCATTTAAAATCCTAATGAAGGGCGTTTTTATGGGTATAGCTGATCTTGTTCCAGGTATATCAGGTGGAACAATTGCCTTGATTTTTAACATATACGAAAAGTTAATTTCAAGTTTATCAAAATTATCAATTAAATCCCTGGCTAAATTTAAAGAAAGTGGATTAATTTCGTTTTGGGTCTACATCAATGGGAAATTTTTATTGCTATTATTCTCTGGTATACTAATTGGAATATTCTTTTTCACCTATGTTATAGATTGGCTAATCAATAATTATATAACCTTTCTATTATCCTTTTTCTCAGGATTAATATTATCCAGTAGTTATTTGATTTTTAAGAGAATTAAAAAACCAAATTATAATCTTACGTTTTTTTTTATATTGGGAATTATATCATCCCTAAGTATTGTATCGTTTAATTATGGTTTAGCACTTAAATTTAATTCTAACACATTACTTTTTGTTTCCGGTTTTTTTGCAATTAGCGCAATGATTCTTCCCGGTTTATCAGGAGCTTACATACTTATTTTATTTGGAACTTATTCTGAGGTAATATCACTATTAAAAGAAGTAATTAAAATTGTACTTTCTCAGAACGTAATAAACGCGAAATTAATTTTTTCAAAATTGTCATTTTTTGCCTTAGGAATTATTTCTGGACTCTTAATTTTTTCAAAAATTGTAAAGTGGTTACTCAATAATTATTATGACAAAACAATAATGTTTATGATTGGCTTGATGATTGGGGGTATTATTGAAATATGGCCATGGCAACAAAATGGTCAGCCTGTTCTACCATTCAACTATATTGAAAATAGTAATTTTTTATTAGCTTCGATTTTTTTTACTTTGGGTGGTTCAATAATATTTGGATTAAATTTTTTAGAAAAAAAACTGAATGATGAAAAGGAAAAGAATATTAAGTGATAAGATATTATTAATTATTCAAGGTTATGCTATGGGTGCAATAAATAAAGTTCCTGGTGTATCTGGGGGTATAATTGCATTGGTTGGAGGTTTTTATGTTGAGTTGATATATTCATTACAAAAATTAAATTTAATAGCATTTAAACTGCTTATGGCTAGGAGATGGGATAGCCTTATTTCGTATACAAATGCTCCTTTTTTGTTTTATTTGTTTGGTGGAAGCCTATTGAGTTTTTTTAGTATGGCTTTTATTTTAGACTATTTACTAATTAATTATCCAAATTATTTGTGGTCTCTTTTTTTTGGAATGGTTATTTCATCTATTTTTTTTGTGATTCATCTTGTTAAAATTTGGAATTTAAAATCATATATTTTTCTCGTGCTAGGACTATTAGTTGGTCTTTGCATAAGTCTATTAAATCCAATGGATGGAAATCAAAATTTTTATTTTATTTTTTTTTGCGGAGTAATTAGTGTTTCTGGTATGACTTTACCAGGTCTATCAGGGTCCTTTATACTTCTGCTGATGGGTAATTACGAACTATTATTAATCGACTCGGTCAATGCATTATATTCTTGTGTTAAAAGTTTATTTTATGGTGATTTAGATTTCTTTAAAAATGCTGAAAAAATCAGATTAATTCAAATTTTGATTGTATTTACAGCTGGCTCAATATCAGGTTTAATTTTTTATGTTAATTTATTAAATTATGTTTTAAAAAAATATTACTCTTATACTATTTCAATGATATGTGGGTTTATCTCTGGGTCATTAATTTGTGTATGGCCATGGCGAACTGAATCAAAGAATGAAATAGATTATTTTTTTCCTAGAGAAATAAATCAACATACAATTATGATGATATTATGTATTACTTTGGGAATAGTTATAGTTTACGTTCTAGAAAAATATGGAAAAGAAAGAAGTTAAAAAGATTGGACTTATTGGGAAGAATATTAAATACTCTTTTTCAAAAAAATATTTTGAAGAAAAATTCATACATAATCATGTCGATAATTTTGTATATGAAAACTTCGATATAAAAAGTTTATCAGATTTAAATTTGATTTTAAAAAAAAGGAATTTAGTCGGTCTAAATGTCACGATTCCATACAAAGAAAAAATAATACCTTATTTAGATGAACTGAGCAAAAATGCCAAACTAATAGGAGCAGTTAATACAATTTATTTTAAAGATCAAAAGATTATAGGAGACAACACTGATATAATTGGTTTTGAAATTGCATTAAAATCTTTTATAAAAAGTGAAAAGCCTAAAGCAATGATTTTAGGTACAGGTGGTGCATCGAAAGCAGTAAATTTTGTGTTAAAAAAAAATAATATTGATTTAATAGTTGTTTCTAGGAATCCAAAAAAAGATGAAATAAACTATGATGATATTGACGAAGATCTGATTATCAGTAACCCCTTAATAATCAATTGTACACCTTTAGGGACATATCCAAGTATTTATAAATGCCCAAGAATTCCATACAAATTGTTAAATACTAAAAACTATTTATTTGATCTTGTTTACAATCCAGAAGTAACTTTATTTATGAAAAAAGGAATAGAAAAGGGCGCTAAAGTAACAAATGGATATAAAATGCTCAAAGAACAGGCAGAGGCATCATGGGAATATTGGAAATAAGTATAATTTTTTTTGTAAATTTTAAAAAAATTAAAGTACTGAAAATTTGAAAAATAAAGTAATCATAAAAAAAGAAGCTAATAAATTAGAATCTATGAAAGTTGTGGATCTTAAAGCATTAGCAAAAAAATTAAAAGTTTCTAATTTTTCAAAATTAAAAAAAGCAGAGTTAATCAATCTATTGTCGAATAACTTTTCAGATAAGAATATTATCAAAAAGGATAAAGAAAAAAAAATTCACAAAAAAGAATTGAAAAATGATCAAAGTTCCTCAGAACTGCTAATAATTCTTGGTGAAAAAATTATTGATGCAAATTGGCGTTCAAATAGATTGGTAATAGAAGAAATAATCTCAAAGCTTGAAAGTAAATACTTTAAAAATTTAAATTCTATTAAAACATCAAATAAAACCAATGAAATTGATTTAGATAAAATTTCAAAAGAAAAAAAAGATTTTTATGATTTAAAAAATGAATACAGAAGAAAAAAAAGAAAGTATTTTAAAGAAATTGACGAAAATAAAAGAAAAAATGGTGAAATAAAAAAAGATATAATTGATAATATAAAATTATTGATTGGAGCAGAGGAGTCAATAAATACTATTTATAAAAAATTTAAAGATCTTCAAAACAATTGGCATGAAACTGGACCAGCGCAAAGGAAAGATAATAACAATTTATGGCAGACATACAAACATCATGTAGAGAGATTTTATGATTTTCTTCATATAAATAGAGAACTCAGAAATATTGATTTTAAGCATAATTATGATGCAAAAATTAAAATAATTGAGAAAGCGGAGTTTTTATCAAAGTCTCCTGATGTTCTTAAAGCTGGTAAAGAATTAAATACTCTTCATCTTCTTTGGAAAAATGATTTAGGTCCCGTAGCAAGCGAACACAGAGAAATTTTATGGAAAAGATTTCAGAAAGCATCGAAGATTATTCATTCTAGAAGACAAAACTTCCAAAAAAATATTGATGAAATTCAACTAGAAAATTTAAAATTAAAGGATAGCATTATAAGCAAAATGGTGAGCCTATATAAAAATATCCCATCAAATCATTATGAATGGCAAAAGTCAATTAAAAATTTTAATGAGCTTAGAGACGAATTCAAAAAAATTGGGTCCATAAATAAAAATGAAAGCAAAAAAAGTTGGGGTTCATTTAGGGAAGTTGGAAAAGAATTTAATCGACTCAAAAATAATTTTTATAAAGATCAGAAACTTAATCAAAATAAAAATATTGAAAAATATAAATTATTAATTGATGAAGTTGAAAAAATTAATGCGAAAGATGATTGGAAAGACTACTTAAATAGAATGAAATCAATTCAAAACGAGTTCAATAAAATAGGTTTTGTTCCTATTAAAATCTCAAAATCTTTGAAAAAAGAATTTGTAAATAAAACTAACTTTTATTTCAAAAGATTAAAAAATGGACTCGAAGAAAGAAATCAAAAAGAGAGATCGATAGTAAATGAAAAAATTGATTCCATAAATCTAATAAATTTGAAAAAAAATCAGTTTACTGAGGAACCTTTTAACTTTTTTTCTAATATTTGGACAGAAATTATAAGTGAAGATGATCTTAGTATCAATTCCAAAAATAAACTCACAAAAATATTCATAAAAAAAATATTATCCCTTGACAAGAATAAACAACTTAATGAAAATACAATTTTTGATATCGAAGCCAATTGTATAAAAGATGATTTAAGCGAGCTCCAAAATAGAATCACTCATTACAAAAAAGATAGAGAAATAATCACTGCAGAAATTAATCAATTAGAAAATAATTTAGATTTTTTCACTAAATCAAGTAATCAAAGTCCAATATTAAAAGATGTTACAGATAAATTAAATAATCTAAATAATAAGTCATATCTGGTTAAGTATAAAATCGACAAACTCAATTCATTGATAAAAAGTAAATTACCTAAAAATAAATTGAATGATACCAGTGAGAAAGAGCCTGTAAGTAAATAATTACGTATTTTTTTTTGCAGTATCCCACAATCTATTCATTTCTGTCAAGCTTAAAGAATTTATTTTCTTTTTCTCAATATTTAATTTTCCCTCCATATAAGTAAATCTTTTCATAAATTTTTTATTTGCTTTCTCAAGTGCTTTATCTGAATCAATCTTCAAGCGTCTTGCATAATTAATCAACGAAAAAAATAAATCTCCAAACTCTTCCTCCATATTTTTTTTATTTTGATAACTTAACTCCAATAAAAACTCATTTGATTCCTCTTTAATTTTTTTTATAATATCCTCATTATTTTTCCAATCAAAACCAACAGCTGCCGCTTTATCTAATATTCTCTCAGCTTTATTTATTGATGGTAGACATTTTGGGATACCTGAAAGAACACTTTGACTTCCATTCATTATTTTCAAACTTTCCCAATTTCTTTTTACATCCTCAATATTTTTAATTTTTAAATTACCAAATACATGTGGATGTCTGAAAATAAGTCTTTCAGTTACTGAATTTGTAACATCTGACAAATCAAATTTAT
Source organism: Flavobacteriaceae bacterium (assembly GCA_002721275.1). Taxonomy (GTDB): domain Bacteria; phylum Bacteroidota; class Bacteroidia; order Flavobacteriales; family Flavobacteriaceae; genus Marivariicella. Next base: position 130,727 of record PBJZ01000012.1, on the reverse strand, counting down.
TTGTCTCAGAAGCAATTTTTGAATAAAAAATAATGTGTATAAGAATATCTCCTAACTCATCCTTTATAGAATTGGTATCATTCTCCAAAATTGCATCAGATAACTCATAGGTTTCCTCAATTGTAAGGGATCTAAGACTCTGAATAGTTTGTTTTTTGTCCCATGGACATTTTTCACGGAGTTTATCCATAACATCTAAAAGCTTATCTATAGATTTCAGTTGTTTTTTTCTTTTATTCATTTAAATAATTTATTATTTAATTTTATTTTTTGAAAACTTCATTATATAGTCTGTAGATATTTTACCTCTACTTATATCCAGAAGTTTTCTTCTCATTAATTTTCGTTTAAGAGATGATAATTTATCAGTAAATAATATTCCTTCAATATGATCATACTCGTGCTGAACTACTCTTGCAATTAAACCATCAAATTCAGCAATCTCTTCTTTAAAATTAATATCACAATATTTAATAAAAATTGATTTACTTCTCTTAATATCAGCTCGAACATCAGGAATACTTAAACATCCCTCATTAAAATCCCAAGCATCACCATGTTGATCTAAAATTTCAGGATTTATAAATACCTTTTTAAAAGATTTTAGTTTAGATCTTTCATCTTTAACTATGGTTTCATCATCGGAAAATGGTTTAGTATCTATTATAAATAATCTTATTGATAATCCAACCTGAGGAGCAGCGAGACCTACTCCATTAGCGTTATACATTGTTTCCCACATATTATCAATTATCTGAGTCAAATTTTTATAGTCGTGAGTTATGTTTTTAGCTTTACTTTTTAAAACTGGATGACCGTAAGCTAATATGGGTAAAATCATTGTGTATTTTTTATAGATTCTAAATATGATTGAAGAATTATTGTTGCACTAATTTTATCTACCAATTTTTTATTACGTCTTTTAAGTTTTTTTAAACCCGATTCCAAGATGGTTTTTTTTGCGATTTTGGATGTAAATCTTTCATCATATCGAATAATTTTTATTTCTGGTAAATTNCTTTCTAGTTCATTTATNAACTTCAAAACTTTTTTCTCTATTGTAGGGAATGATCCATCANACCTCTTAGATTGGCCGATTACAAGCGNATCAATATTATTTTGTAATTTGTATTTTTTTAAAAAATTTATAGCTTCACTAGGACTTAATGTAGTCAACCCACTTGCAATTATATTAAGGGGATCAGTATGGGCAATGCCTAATCTTTTTTCACCAAAATCAAATGCTAGTAATGATCCCATCTATATATTTTTACAAATATACATTTTTGGTGTTTTAAATATATCAGTAATTAGTGTGTTTGGTTATATTTATGAAAAATTAAAAATGAAAGCAATAATTGAATCAATTTGGGAAGATCGTTCTTTGATAAACATCAAGGAAAATCAAGATTGTATAAAAAAAATAATAAAAAAACTAGATGAGGGAGATATTAGAGTTGCAGAAAAAATAAATAANNNTTGGGTAATTAACGAATGGGTAAAAAAGGCAGTAATTATGTATTTTCAAATTCAAAAAATGAAAACTATTGAAGTTGGTCCCTTTGAATTTCANGATAAAATCCCTTTAAAGAATAACTATAAACAAAGTGGAATTCGTGTTGTACCCCATGCAATTGTTAGGTATGGTGCATTTGTATCCAAAGGGGCAATCCTAATGCCTAGTTATACTAATATTGGTTCNTATGTTGGTAANGAGACTATGATAGATACCTGGGCTACTGTCGGAAGTTGTGCGCAAATTGGATCAAGTGTTCANATAAGCGGAGGAGTTGGAGTTGGCGGAGTATTAGAACCACTTCAGGCCTCCCCTGTGATAATTGAGGACAACGCTTTTATCGGTTCAAGATGTATAATAGTTGAAGGTGTTAAGGTTGAGGAGGAGGCTGTTCTTGGNGCAAATGTGACACTAACTGCATCAACAAAAATTATTGATGTAACTGGAACTAAACCAATTGAAATTAAAGGAATCATTCCAAAAAGATCAGTTGTCATACCAGGCAGCTATTCTAAGAAATTTAATGCTGGAAACTATCAAGTACAATGTGCTTTGATAATAGGTAAAAGAAAAGAAAGTACAGATAAAAANACCTCTTTAAATAATGCTCTCAGAGAAAATAATATTNCAGTTTAGTTTTTCTCTTTAACTAANCCATAATTTGTCCATATTTTATTATTAGACTTGGTTGCTTTTCTTATTATATTATTTTGATTCCATGAATATTCATTAACATAGTTTCTTTCATGGTAAAGATGTAAACAAATTGCTGAAAATCTAATTTGTTTTGGTTTTATTCTGTTATTAATTAGCCTTTCGCCAAGCTCACGGTCCTCTCCACCATATTTCATTCTTTCATCAAATCCATTTATATTGATTATATCTTTCCTCCAGCNAGAACTATTATGTCCATTCCAAGATGGTCTTGTTGGAGTTAATGAGTTCAGAATTTGTGAAAAAAAAAGATTACTTAATATTTTAATATTTTTAATTGAATCTGAAAGACCCTTTTGTTTTAACCAGCTATATTTAAAGCACCTACCCGATAATATATCATCTTTAGTAATTAGACTTGACAGGACTTTATCTAGTTTAAAATATCCTCCGGACAGGAAATAACCTTTTTGTTTGAATTTATTGTGTACTTCCAAAAAATCTGATCTTGGAATACAATCACCATCAGTGAAAACAATATAAATACCATTACTTTTTGCAATAGCTTTATTAAGAATTATTGTTTTTTGAAAACCTTTATCTGTATGCCAAACATGAATTATCCTGTAGAATACAGATGGTTTAATTTTTTTTATCAAATTACTTGTTTTATGATTTGAACCATCGTCAGCTACAATTAATTCGAAATTTTGATAGGTTTGATTATTAAATCCAATTAGAACTTTTTCCAGCAATGATTCTGAATTGTAGGTTGANACAATAACTGAAAATAATTTAGACAAAATTTAAATTAATTTACCTATCACAAAAATAAAACTACTTTTGCTTAAAGTGATTAAGTTATAATGAAAATATTAGTTATTCAACAAAAATTNATAGGGGATGTTTTAACAAGTACAATAATATGTGAAAATATAAAAAANTGGAATTCTGNTGCTAAAATTGACTTTATTGCTAATAGGCACACTATCCCTGTATTAGAAAACAACCCATACATTGATAACATTATAATTTTTGAGGACTATTTCAAGAAAAAAAAATTATTNTTTTTTAAATTTTTAAAAAATCAAAGAAAAAAAGAATACGATGTNATAATAGATGCTTATGGTAAGATTGAGAGTATTTTGACNTCCTATATTACAAAAGCCAAAATNAAGATTGGATNCAATAAATGGTANACGAAATGGATCTATTCACANCTAATTGAAAGAGANTTAAAAATTTTAGACAATAATATNCAATTATCAATAATAAATAGATTAAAATTATTAAAACCATTAGTTGGAAATAAATATAACTATCAAACAAAACCAAAAATTTATATAAAAAAAAATAACAAACAAAGTATTTATTTTAAATCAATTAAGAAGAAAAATATTCTAATAATGTTAAGTGTTTTGGGGAGTTCAATGAAGAAAACTTATCCATTAAATAAAATGGCTTTACTTATGGATTACCTAGCCAAAAATTANAAATTAAAGATAATATTAAATTATATACCAAATCAGAAAGAAAAAATTATTGAATTGATTGGAAAAATAAATCCAGAAACTAAGGAAACTATTATTTTTGATAAAACACCAGTGAGTTTAAGAGATTTTATAACAACCGTATCTAACTGTGATGCTATAATTGGAAATGAAGGTGGAGCNATAAATATTGCTAAATCNGTTAATATCCCAAGTTTTTCTATTTTTGCACCTCAAATAGACCCTGANGCCTGGAACACANCTTCATCAAAAGAAGTCGCTGTTCATATTAAAGATTTTAGAGATGAATTTGGAAGTTTCAAAATAAAATCCTCTGAAATAAAAAAACTTTATGAATCTTTTAATTTTGAATACTTCAATAAAAAATTATCAGCTTTTATGGATGGACTGAAATAAACCATTCGAGGTTTTAATTTTTTTATTTANAATAGTATCANTTTGAATGTTATCATTAATGTCAAACTTTGACTTGTCTTTTTCATCATGATCTAAATGATAAAGATTAGCCATAAATTTCAGCCTTTTGGATTTTAAACCCATGTTGTGAAATCTTATCATTAAATCGGAATCCTCCCTACCCCATCCTTTAAAATTATTATTNTATCCATTTACATCCTCAAAATCCTTCCTCCAAAATGAAGTGTTACATCCTCTGAATTTTTTTGAAATTTTACTTTTTTGAGAAAAAAATTTACTNAAGAATGGTATTCGTAATTTTCTGAATCTCTTACTGATATTTGGGCTAAANAAAGAAAATGAGATGTTTTTTTTTTCAGTTTTATAGTAGTTAATGTATTTTGGGACAAATTCCTTGTTTACACGAATTCTGGTACCATAAAGATAANGNCCTNCTTTAGCCTCNGATGAATGATCTTTGACAAAATACTTATCCGGAATACAATCACCATCAATTTGAATNATGTAATCGGATTTTACAGTTCTGATTGCCTTATTTAGAATCAGAGCTTTTCTGAATCCAAGGTCCTTTTGTTTTACGTGAATAATNTTAGTAAANAATTTTTCTTTCCANAATTCGATTACCTCCATTGTTTTANNATCATTTCCNTCTTCAGCAATAATAANTTCATCAGGAAATTTAACTTGTTTTGAAATTGAATCAAGAATAATATTAAGTACCTGGGAATATTTATACGTGGAAATTACAAGTGCGGTAGTCATAATTGNTTACAAATATAAATAGAAAACAATGTTTTATAACTTTGCAGCTGTAAATAGAATTAAGAAACCNACAATATAGATGATTCAGGAAGTTAAAAAAGCTGTAAAAATTATAAATAATGGAGGAATTATTTTATACCCTACTGATACAGTTTGGGGCATAGGTTGTGATGCTAATAATCCAGATGCAATAAAAAGAGTTTTTAAAATTAAAAANAGAAATTCCAAAAAAGGATTGATTTGTTTAATGAAAGATCTTAGAATGCTAGAAAATCATGTATTGTCTTTGCCAAAAAATATTGAGTCAGTAATAAAAANAAAGGATCCAATTACAATTATTTATGAAAATCCAATAAATATTTCAAAAATTNTAATTGCTGATGACAATACACTTGCAATTAGAATTCCAAAAAATAAATTCTGCAATCTACTGATAACTGATNTTGGAAAACCAATCGTATCAACTTCCGCAAATATCAGTGAATCAAAAACACCTTCAATTTATTCGGAAATTGAAAANTCAATTTTGGAAGGTGTTGATCATATCGTAAATTTACACAAGGAAAAAAAATGTGGTATTCCATCGAAAATATTCAAAATCCAAAATAACGGAGACCTACTTAAAATAAGATAATAAATGGATTTATTGCTAAAAAATACACTACTCAATTCAAAGGTTTTTCAAATACTAAGAAAAATAGTTGAAAGAAAAAAAGTTGAATCATATATAATTGGNGGAGNCGTNAGGGATATGATACTAAATAATCACGACCCTAAGGATGTTGATATAGTTTGTGTTGGAAATGCAGTTGATATAGGAAAGGAATTACAAAAAAAATTAGTTAACTCAAGTAGAATNAAAACCTTTAAAAATTATGGTACTGCAATGTTTTCATGGAATAATNTAATTTTTGAATTTGTTGGTGCTAGGAAAGAATCATATTCAGAAGAAAGCCGAAACCCCAAAGTTTCAATTGGTTCATTAAAAGATGATCAAAATAGNCGNGATTTNACNATTAATTGCTTGGCTATTAGTTTAAATTCCTCAAATTTTGGAAGTTTAATTGATCCTTTCAACGGCTTAAATGANANAAAAAAAAGGATTTTAAGAACACCATTGGATCCAGATAAAACATTTAGTGATGATCCATTGAGAATGATGAGAGCAATTAGGTTCGCAACTCAATTAGATTTTAAGATTGAAAATCAAACGCTTTTATCAATTCAAAATAATAACAAAAGAATTGAGATAGTATCAAAAGAAAGAATAGTATCAGAGCTTCATAAAATAATTTCTTCAAAAAAACCATCTATTGGCTTCATTATCATGGATAAGTGTAATCTATTATCAGAAATTTTACCTGAAATTTCTGATTTGAAAGGTGTTGATGAGATTGAAGGCTACAAGCATAAAGATAATTTTTATCATACTCTTGAAGTTTTAGACAATATCGCAACATATACAGAAAATATTTGGCTGAGGTGGGCTGCACTTTTACACGATATTGGTAAGGCAAGAACAAAAAAACTAGTGGATGGAATTGGATGGACTTTCCACGGTCATGAACTTATTGGAGCAAAAATGATTTATAAGCTATTTAAGAGGTTAAAAATGCCTCTAAACGAAAAGATGAAATATGTTCAGAAACTTGTTTTTATGAGCTCAAGACCAATAATTATTGCAGAAGATATTGTTACTGACGCGGCAGTTAGAAGACTTGTTTTTGATGCTGGTGATAAAATAGATGATTTAATTTGCCTTTGTAAAGCTGACATAACAACTAAAAACAAGACAAAATTTTCTGAATATCATAAAAACTTTGAAATCGTCACAAAAAAAATAATTGAAGTGGAGAAAAGAGATAAAATTAGAAATTTTCAACCTCCACTTAATGGAGATCTAATAATGAGATATTTTAATTTAAAACCTTGCAAAGAAGTTGGACAAATTAAAGAAATTATTAAAGAATCAATATTAGAGGGTAAAATTCCAAATAAAAAATCCTCAGCACTTGAATTGATGAAAAAAACAGGAAGAGAATTAGGATTAAAGGCATATGAATAAAAGATTTATATTTTTTTTAAAAGCTTCATTAGTATCAATATATTTAGTTATTGTTGCTGGAGCTACTGTGAGAGTTACTGGGAGTGGCATGGGTTGTCCGGACTGGCCAAAGTGCTTTGGATATTTAATTCCACCAACAGAAAGAACTCAACTGGAATGGAAGAGTAATAATTTATATAATAAAAATGAAGTGATAATTGTCAATGAATCTCTAAGGGTTGCAAAAAAAAATTTTAAATCAAATAATAATTACAATGAAAACAATTGGGATCCATATCTAAAACATGACTATTCTGAATTTAACGTCTATCACACCTGGATTGAATTCTTAAACAGATTATTGGGCGCCATATCTGGAATTTTTATATTGATAATGTTTTGTTTCTCCTTTTTTTCTTGGAAAGAAAATAAAAGTATTGTAGGGTTATCATTTTTGTCTTTAATTGGAATACTTTTTCAGGCTATATTGGGTAAGGAAGTAGTGGATTCGAATTTGCTTCCATTAAAAATCACAATACATCTGATAATGGCATTTGTTATTTTGGGAATTCTGACTTTCACTCTCTTTATATCTAGAAAAAATCCAATCAGGTTTAAAGTCAATAACAAAATTTTAATTATTCTTTCGTTTGGATTTTTTTTAACACTGATACAAATTTTTTCTGGAACTCAAGTCCGGCAATTTATAGACAATCAGATGAATGAGTTTCCAGAGAAACATGAATTATGGCTTAAGTTCGCTCCTATAAAATTTTATTTTCATAGAAGTTTTTCATTAATTATTTTGTTAACACACTTTCTCTTATTTTACGAATTCAAAAAAATAAAAATAATTCCATTTCCTTTAAAAATTATCCTGTTGGTTTTATTTTTGGAAATCATAACAGGTGCATTAATGTATTATTTAGATTTTCCTATTTCCTCTCAGCCAATTCATCTGCTTTTGGCAACATTTATTTTTAGTTCTCAACTATATCTACTTTTACAAGTAACTTCAAAAAGTAAAATTTTATGATACTTAGGATCAGAACAATACTTGATGTAGATGATGATGTTATAAGAGATATAGAAATTGAAGAACAAAATTCTCTAAATGACTTATATATTTTTATTTCAAAATCATATGGTTTTGATGGAAAAGAAATGGGATCATTTTTCGAATCAAATGAAAATTGGATACAAGGAAAAGAATTAAATCTAGTTGACTTTGAAGCTAAAAGCAACTACTCAAATAGTCCTTTAAATAAAATTTTTGACAATAAAAAAAGACACCTAATATTTGTTTACGATTTTTTGGTACTTTGGACCTTTTATGTTGAAGTTGTTGAATTCACTGAACCACTAAAAAATGGAGTATATCCTAATACAGTTTTTTCTAAAGGAAAACCCCCAGAAAACCCTCCTACAAAATCTTTCAATGACTCCCATAAAAGTAATCAAACTGACCACGAGGAATTGAATTACGATGAAGATGAATTCTATTAATTTCTTAGTACTGAAATTGGCTTGATGTTTTTATAATTTCTTTTGATGAAAGACAGTGAGGCATCCATTATATCACCCATTGATTTGCTGTTTTTAAAATCTTTATGTTTAGTAAACTTATAAATCTCTGATTTTAAATTATTTAAATTTTCTATTTTAGATATTGGTTTTTCTTTCATAGAGATCAATAATTGATTGATTTTATTTTCATTACTAATGATTCTTTTAGCAACGATTGACCTCTCCTCAATTTTATATTGATCAATTGAATCATGTGTTAGCTTTTTTTGAATCATTTTTATTAATGGTTGATTCTCTCTAAAAAATTGTGGACGATAAACAGAAAATCTTCCTTCAAAACTTTGCTGGTCAAAATCGATAGCTCTAATCTTGTATATGACCTGATCAAAGTCATGAATTGGGATAATTACATAATTATAAGATCTCATATCACCCAGCAATCTTATCATACATCTTTCGTTAAATTTTACATACTCCTTTGCAATTTGAGATTGTTGAGTTTCTGAACACTTTGGAAGCATTTCCTTAATAAATACATCTCCTGGGATTCCAGAAATGTGTTCCTCAACTAATGTTGATTCATTAACAAAAAAATTTAAATTATAAGGAGAAAGCATATGTTCAAACTCTAACCCAAAAACCCTGGATGAATCAGTTTTTTTTATGTAAAAATATGTGAAGTTGTCATTTAAAACATTTCTAACCTTTATTCTAAAAGGTTTTGAATTTCCGAATGTACAATAATCAATTGCATCGATATTTAAATATGTTATTGTTGATTCATTTCCATCTGAATGTAAGATGGTATATATTTTTTTTAGGTTATGATCAATTTCTCTAAGCTCGCTCTCTGCATAGTAAACTCTAGTCCACAATGTATCTATATTTTTATTATCATAAACACAAACACTACCTTGAAATCTTAATAAATCATCATAAGTAATTGGGACTTTAATCCATCTATTGAAATCAATCAAATAATTTTTTAAAAAATTTGTTATTGGATAAAAAGGTTTTTTTTTTGATATAAGTTTTTTCTTTTTAATCATTTAAATATTTTAAGCTCAATTAAAAATCAAAATTAGTGATTATAAATCAATAGCTTAAAAGTAATAAAAAGATATATTTTTGTATTCAAAGAATCAAAAATGGAATTTAAAATTTCTTCTGTTTTTAAACCAACAGGAGACCAGCCTGAAGCTATAAGACAAATATTGTCTGGATTTGAGAATAATTATATCAATATGGTTCTTCAAGGTGTTACAGGATCGGGAAAAACTTTTACCGTTGCCAATGTTATTGAAAAACTTAAAAAACCAACATTAGTTTTGGCACACAATAAAACTTTAGCTGCCCAACTATATTCTGAATTTAAACAGTTTTTTCCAAATAATTCAGTAGAATATTTTGTTTCATACTACGACTATTACCAACCTGAGGCCTATATGCCCGTTAGTGGTGTTTACATTGAAAAAGACCTCTCTATTAACGAGGAAATAGAGAAGTTAAGATTAAGTACAACATCTTCTTTACTATCTGGAAGAAGAGATGTCATTGTAGTTGCCTCTGTTTCATGTCTCTACGGAATAGGTAACCCAGTTGAATTTGAAAAGAATATGATTATTATTGAAAAGAATCAAAAAATATCTAGAACTATTCTTTTAAAAAAGTTAGTACAAAGTTTATACTCAAGAACAACAGGTAATTTTGAAAGAGGAAACTTCAGAGTTCAAGGAGATATTATCGATATTTATCCAGGATACTCAGATTCAGCCTTCAAAATTCATTTTTTTGGAGATTTAATTGAGGAGATCGAACTATTCGATCCTTTGAGTAACAAAATTATTGAAAGTCAAAAAATATTAACATTATTTCCTGCTAATATGTTTGTTACATCACCAGATATTTTGCAAAATGCGATTAGTCAAATTCAAGCAGACTTGATCAAACAGGTTGATTATTTTATTAATTCAGGCAAGCACCTTGAGGCAAAACGTTTAAAAGAAAGAACCGAATTTGATATTGAAATGATTAAGGAATTAGGTTATTGTTCGGGAATTGAAAATTATTCAAGATATCTTGATGGAAGAAATCCTGGAACAAGACCCTTTTGCTTGTTAGATTATTTCCCAAAAGACTTTCTTATGGTAATTGATGAAAGTCATGTTACAGTTTCACAAGTTCATGCAATGTATGGTGGTGATCGATCTCGAAAAGAAAATCTTGTCAATTATGGATTTCGATTACCAGCCGCAATGGACAATAGACCTTTAAAATTTGAAGAGTTTGAAAGTTTACAGAATAATGTTTTATATGTAAGTGCTACTCCAGCAGATTATGAAATTGAAAAGACTCAAGGACATATTGTAGAACAAATAATAAGACCCACAGGACTGCTAGATCCAGAAGTAGAGGTTAGACCTAGTTTTAATCAAATTGATGACTTGATTGATGAAATTCAGAAGAGAGTAGATATTGATGAACGCACTCTTGTGACTACTTTAACGAAAAGAATGGCTGAGGAATTATCTGAGTATCTAGCGAAAATTAGTATTAGATGTAGATACATTCACAGTGATGTTGATACTCTTGAGCGGGTCGAGATTATGCAAGATCTAAGAATAGGAAGGTTTGATGTCTTAATTGGAGTTAATTTATTAAGAGAAGGTCTTGATCTTCCTGAAGTATCACTTGTGGCAATTATTGATGCAGACAAGGAAGGTTTTTTAAGAAGCTCAAGATCTCTAACCCAAACCGTTGGAAGAGCTGCCAGAAACTTAAATGGAAAAGCAATAATGTATGCAGATAAGATTACAAAAAGTATGAACAAAACCATAACTGAGACAAATTATAGAAGAAAAAAACAAAAAGAGTATAACCGAATAAATAATAAAACACCGAAACCCTTAAACAAATCACTCGACAACGTTTTGTCAAAAAACTCAGTATCGTCACACGCCAAAGAGATCGAAAATCAAAAAATGTCATTTTTATCCAAAAAGTTTAACAAAAAAGGTGATTTCGAAAAAGCAATAAGAGAAACCAGAAAAAAAATGGAAGAAGCAGCAAAGGAATTGGATTTTCTCAAAGCAGCTTCTCTTAGAGATGAAATAAAAATCCTTCAATCTAAAAAGAGTAAGTTATAGTTAAGTCAAAACCTCTTGAACCTTAATTGCAGCCTCTTCAAAAGCGGTCGCGGCAATAACATCTAATTTAGAATTTTGAATTAAATTTTTCGCAGATTCTGAGTTTGTACCTTGTAACCTGACAATAATTGGCACTTTTATTTTATCTCCAATATTTTTATATGCATCTATTATTCCTTGCGCTACCCTATCACAGCGAACAATACCTCCAAAAATATTAACTAAAATCGCCTTTACATTTGGATCTTTCAGAATTAACCGGAAAGCGAGTTCAACTCTTTTAGCATCTGCAGTTCCTCCAACATCTAAAAAATTTGCAGGGGAACCACCTGATTGCTTGATCAAATCCATTGTAGCCATTGCTAGGCCAGCACCATTTACCATACATCCAACATTCCCATCTAGATCGACGTAATTTAACCCAGCATTATCTGCCTCAACTTCTGTAGGGTTTTCTTCTTCTAAGTCTCTTAGGTCACCGTAATCTGGATGCCTAAATAATGCATTGTTATCAATACTTACCTTTGAATCAACAGCAATTATTTTATCATCTGAAGTTTTAAGTACAGGGTTTATTTCAAATAAAGAAGCATCTGATCCAATATATGCTTTGTATAGATTGGTAATGAACTTTATCATTGACTTAAAAGCAAGACCATCCAGTCCTAAATTAAAAGCAATACGCCTTGCTTGAAAAGGCAGAAGACCAGTTTCAGGGTCAATATCATCCTTAAAGATTAAGTGTGGTGTTTTATCTGCTACAGACTCGATATCAACTCCCCCCTCTGTGGAATACATTATCATATTATTTCCAGTAGATCTATTTAGTAAAATTGATACATAAAATTCTTTAGTTTCGGTTTCACCAGGATAATAAACGTCCTCAGCAATGAGGATTTTATTTACTTTTTTTCCCTCAGGAGGCGTCTGAGGGGTTACTAAACTCATACCTATAATTTTTTTTGAAATATTTTCAGCTTCTTTAATTGATTTAGCTAATTTTATTCCACCTCCTTTGCCTCTTCCACCGGCGTGTATCTGCGCCTTAATAACATATAATTTTGTGGATGTCAAAACAGTTAATTTTTTTATAGCATCCTTAACTTGGTTCATATTGGTTGCCAAAAATCCTCTTTGAATTCCTACCCCATAGCTCTCTAGGATATTTTTTCCCTGATATTCGTGTAAATTCATTTACAAACTTTATTTAAAACAAAATTAAAAATCAATCTCACACTACAACAGAATTAAGTATTTTTTATTTAATATTTTAACAAGTTTTAATCATTATGATATATTTTACCTATTTAGACTTTAATTATGTTCATATTTATAAATTTGAAAAAAAATTAAATTGAAAAGAAAAGATCTATTAAACATTACAAAAAAATTTGGTACTCCTGTTTACGTATATGATTCAAATAAAATTACTTCACAATTCAATAGGCTTAAAAGGGCATTTAATGAAATCTCTGATTTAAGAATTCATTATGCTGTCAAAGCTTTATCAAATATTTCAATTTTGAAATTAATGAGAAAGCTCAATGCAGGACTTGATACAGTATCAATACAAGAAGTTGAATTGGGACTTATCGCAGGTTTTGAAGCTAAAAAGATTATTTACACGCCAAACGGAGTATCATTTAATGAAATCGAAAGAGTCTCAAAAATGGGTGTACAAATAAACATTGACAACCTCTCTCTTCTTGAACAATTTGGTAGTAAATATCCAAAGACTCCAGTTTGTGTTAGGATTAATCCCCATGTAATGGCAGGTGGAAACTCAAATATTTCAGTGGGACACATTGATTCCAAATTCGGGATTTCAATTCATCAAATTCCACTTCTAAAAAGAATAGTTGAAAATACTAAAATGTGTGTAAACGGAATTCATATGCATACCGGAAGTGATATTCTCGATATAGAAGTATTTCTTTATGCTTCGGAAATTTTATTTACAAATGCTATGCACTTCAAAGATCTTGAATTTATTGACTTTGGTAGTGGTTTTAAAGTTCCATATAAAAAAGGCGACAAAGAGACTAATATTGAAGAATTAGGTGAAAAACTTACAATTAGATTTAAAAAATTTTTGAAAAATTATGGTAAGAATGTTCAACTTGCTTTTGAGCCAGGGAAATTTTTAGTCAGTGAAGCGGGATACTTTTTAACATCTGTTAACTCCCTTAAACAGACAACTTCAACTGTTTTCGCTCAAGTAAATAGTGGTTTTAATCATTTTATAAGACCTATGTTTTACAACTCATTTCATGAAATATATAATCTGTCAAATAATATGGGTAAAAAAAGATTTTACTCAGTTGTTGGCTACATATGCGAAACCGATACTTTCGGGAATAATAGAGAAATCGAAGAAATCTCAGATGGAGATATTTTGGTTTTTAAGAATGCTGGAGCATATTGCTTCTCAATGGCAAACAACTACAATTCAAGATTGAAGCCTGCAGAAGTTCTATGGTATAATGGAAAAGCAAATCTAATAAGAGAGAAAGAAAATTTTGAAGATATAATAAATAAACAAATTCAAATTAATATTGAATAATATTACTTAGTCAAAATTTATTTGTTGATTTATCACTCGAATATTATACCTGAGCCAATGAGTTCGTTATCATCGTACCAAGCAACAAATTGACCAGGAGTAACAGATAATTGAGGATTTTTAAAATAAATAAATAAAAAATCTTTTTTTTGAATTAAAGTAGCTGAGGTTAATTTTTGCCTGTACCTAATTCTTGTCATGTATTGAATCGATTGGCCATTAGTTAATTTTTTATCGTCTCTGATCCAATGAATCTCTGAATTTAGGACTTTCAAGGCCTTGCGATAAAGACCTGGATGAGTTCTACCCTCACCTACATATATGATGTTATCATTAACATCTGTTTTGATTATAAATAATGGATCTTTACTTCCACCTATAGCTAGGCCTTTCCTTTGCCCAATTGTAAAAAAATGAGCTCCATTATGTTCTCCAATTTTTTTTCCATCACTTGGTTTATATTTAAATGGTTTAGCAAAATCTTCATTAAATTTTTGGTTCATTAAAGTTGACATATTGTTGTGATAACAATCATTTGTTGAAGATATTTGAATAACATCTCCTTTTTTAGCATTAAGTTGTTGTTGTAAAAATTTTGGCAACTTTACTTTTCCAATAAAACAAAGGCCCTGAGAATCTTTTTTTTCAGCTGTAATTAATCCATTATCCCTAGCAATATCTCTGACTTCACTTTTTTGTAAATTACCGATTGGAAATTTTGTTTTTTGTAATTGATACTGATTTAACTGACATAAAAAATAAGATTGGTCTTTTTTTGCATCACGACCTTTTAAAAGTCTATAAATTTTTTTCTTATCAATTATTTCTTCTGACATCATACAATAATGACCTGTTGCAATGTAATCAGCTCCAAGAGAGAGTGCTATTTCTAAAAATATATCAAATTTGATTTCTCTATTACATAAGACATCAGGATTTGGAGTTCTACCCAAAGAATATTCATTAAACATATAATCCACTATTCTTTTTTTATATTCATTACTTAGATCGATTGTTTGAAATGGAATTTTAAGTTTTTGTGATACTAACATTGCGTGATAGCTATCTTCCAGCCATGGACATTCGTTAGAAATTGTTACGGATTCATTATGCCAATTTTTCATAAAAAGACCAATAACTTTATACCCCTCTTCCCTGAGAATGTATGCTGCAACACTTGAATCAACACCTCCAGATAGAGCAACTACAACAGTTTTATTTTTCATAAATCAAATTTAAGATTTATCTAAGATCTTTAAATAGAAGTAATTCTAAGTTATCTTTTTTGATTCATTCTTTTCTGAGCTTCAGCTGCTTCCATAGCCTTTTGCAGTCTTTCAGAAAAACCACCTTTTTTTCGAGGTTTCTTTTTATTTTCAGCTATTTGCGTTCTAATCCTATCTTCCTTGATAATAAAGTTTTTAATTACCAACATTAAGATAATTGTTAGAGTATTGGAGACGAAATAATATAAGCTAAGTCCACTTGCGTAATTATTAAAAAAAAACAACATCATTAGTGGCATCATGTATATAATAAATTTCATATTTGGCATTCCTTCTTGCTGGGGCATTGTTTGTTGACCTGTTGTCATTAAAGTATAGACAAATATTGCTGCTGATGCAAGTATTGGGAATAAACTCACATGGTCCCCATAAAAAGGAATTGAAAATGGTAATTCAAATATTGAGTCATACGAGGATAAGTCATCTGCCCATAAAAAACTTTTTTGTCTGAGTTCAAAAGCTACTGGAAAAAATGTAAATAATGCATAAAAAATAGGTAGCTGAATTAGAGCAGGAATGCACCCAGACATCGGGTTGACTCCTGCTTTACTGTATAAAGCCATAGTTTCTTGTTGTTTTTTAACCGCATTATTTTTATGTTTAGCAGTAATTTCTTCAATTTCAGGTTTTAGAGTTTTCATTTTGATTTGTGAAACATATGACTTATAAACAACTGGAGACATAGCCAATCTAACAATTATAGTTAGAATGATTATTGAAATACCATATGGAAAATAAGACGCTAGGAAACCGAAGAGTGGAAGAAATATAAATCTGTTTATCCAACCAAAAATACCCCAACCAAGTGGAACTGAAGTTTCTAACTGATTTCCATATGATCTTAACAATTGATAGTCTGTGGGGCCAAAATAAAAATCCATATTTGAAATTATGTTTCCATTTGTTTTTGGTATTTCAAAAGTTGTAATCAATCTCTTGGTATATTTATTGTTTAATTTTTTTTCAACGGTCAAATCAGCGGAACTAAATGAAACTTGATTTAATATTTTATCTGGAATTAATATAGAACTAAAAAAATGTTGTCTGTATGAGATCCATCTAATTTCATCTTCTAGTTCTTCATCTTCGCTAGATAAAGATAAATTATCGGTTTTATCATCTTCATAAGCATAAGTTAATTGAGTATATCTGTTTTCATAATCAATACTTTTGGAGTTTCTAAATAATTCTTTTTTCCAATTAAATACTATATTATCTGAGCTCAAAATATCTTCAAGACCTTCAGTTCTTATTTCTAATTTTAATTTGAAACCTTTTTTAGGTAGAATGTATTTAAACTGTATATATTTAAAATCAGTAATTTTGGCTCTTAACGAAATTGATTTTTCTATATCAGAATCATCATATTTTATTTCTTTAAAAAAAATATTTTTAGTTTCCAAAGTTAATCCTACACGACTTTTTATAGTTGTATTTATTAGATTGTTATCATCTGCGATGAGATTCAGTGGAAGACCCAGATAATTAGTAAAGTTTTTTAAATTAACTAAAGTTAAATTTGCTCCCTTGGAACTTATTTTAATTTTTAGATCCTCATTTTGTAATTCATGTTCAATATTTTCGGCCGGATTCATTAATTCAGAAAAAATTCCATATGTAATTTTATTTTGATCTTGATCAAAACTATCCGATTCCTCTTTAGAAATTTTTAATGAAACTGAATTGTTAGTCTGAGAAATGGTTTCATCTTGTGAGGGTACATTCTGATTTCTGAACAGCATCCATGTAAGTATCATTGCAATTAATATAAATCCAATAAACTGATAAGGATCAAATTGTTTTTCTTCCATATTATTTTAATTTTGAGTAGTAATGAGCTGCTTTAACAAAAGATACAAATAGTGGATGTGGTTCGGAAACAGTACTTTTATATTCTGGATGAAACTGAACACCAATAAACCATGGATGATCTTTTAACTCAATTATTTCTATTAAGCCCGTTTCAGGATTGACTCCACTTGCTCTAAAAGCTGGAGAAAATATATTTTTACTAAACTTATTATTAAACTCATATCTATGACGGTGTCGTTCATTTATAATGGTTTTTCCATAAATATTATGCACCAGACTATTTTCAGTCAAGGAACACTCCCATGAACCCAATCTCATTGTTCCACCCTTAATTTTAATCTTTTTTTGGCTTTCCATTAAATCAATTACCGGGTACTTGGTATCATCAGTTATTTCAGTTGAGTTTGCTCCAACTAAACCTAAAATATTTCTAGAATACTCAATTACAGCCATTTGCATTCCAAGACAAATACCAAAAAATGGAATTTTATTTTTTCTAACATATTCAACTGCTCTAATCTTTCCTTCAATTCCACGCTCACCGAAACCAGGAGCTACTAAAAGTCCATGCAAACCGTCTAATAAGGTTTTATAATTTTTTTTTGATATATGTTCTGAATGTAAAGAAACCACTTCTATATCAACTTCGTTAACAGCCCCAGAATGGATGAAAGCCTCCAAAATTGATTTGTAAGAATCTTGTAATTCAACGTATTTTCCAACCAAACCGATTTTTATTTTGCTCTTAGGATTTTTGTACTTGGTTAAAAATTCATTCCATTGAGTCAAATCTATTTTTTGCTTTGGATTCAAATCCAGGCGATCTATAACAACTTTATCTAGCCCTTCTTCAAGCATTTTTAGGGGAACATCGTAAATTGTATTAACATCTATTGATTGAATAACAGCTTCATATTTTACATTGCAAAATAATGCCATCTTTTTTCTTAATTCCTCAGACAATTCGTGTTCAGTCCTGCAAACCAAAACATCAGCTTTAATACCGCTTTCCATAAGTGTTTTTACTGAATGTTGTGTTGGTTTGGTTTTTAATTCAGCAGCAGCAGATAAATATGGGATCAATGTAAGATGAATTGTCATTGCATTACTCTCCCCTAACTCATAAATTAACTGGCGAACTGCTTCAATATATGGTAGTGATTCAATATCTCCAACAGTTCCGCCAATCTCAGTAATAATTATATCATACTCTTTATTTTTATCAAGCAATAGAATTCTATTTTTTATTTCGTTGGTAATGTGGGGAACTACTTGAACTGTTTTTCCTAAAAATTCGCCCTTTCTTTCTTTATCGATTACACTCTGATAAATTCTTCCTGTTGTTACATTATTTGCTTGTGATGTCCTGACATTTAAAAATCTTTCATAATGGCCTAGATCTAGGTCTGTCTCGGCACCATCGTCGGTCACATAGCATTCACCATGCTCATAAGGGTTTAAGGTCCCAGGATCAACGTTTAAGTATGGGTCTAATTTTTGAATAGTAACTCTAAAATTCTGAGATTGAAGTAATTTAGCTAATGATGCTGCAATAATACCTTTACCAAGTGATGATGTTACCCCTCCGGTAACAAAAATAAATTTTGTCTTTGACATTAACTAAATCTTTACTTACCGGACTCAAATTTACAAAATAACTATTACCATAATGAGATAATTATTATTTATTTATCTCAATTACATCATATGATTCATGTTTTAAGAGGTAATATCCCTCATTTATGTAGGATTCATCATTAAATGGAACATAATTAAACTTATTATTAAAATACTCAGTTTCTCCAATCTTTATACTTTTAAATAAATCATCATAAATAGAAATTCTTAATAATAAATCCATCATTAAATCATAAGCCCTAACTGCAGTCCTATTTGGCGGAATTCCATATCGATCAATAAATTGAATCGAAAATTCAGAATCATTAATTGATCTAGGATAATAATCAGACAAATAAGTAAATTCAAGGTCACTAAACAATGTATTTGAAAGATTCTTATTATCGTAAGAAACACCTCGATATGTTGTGAAAAGCTTAATTTTCTTTTCATTACTCAATTGAGACCTTATTTGAGAACTTGCACTTGATATCAGAGAAAATTTCTCGGTTTCCAAAATAATTTTGTTTGGCATAGAGTCAACTATCAACGAGTCAATCAAATCAGGTAATAAAAAATCCCCATACTCTGGTCTGATATTAACTGATCTTGGAAATAATTTATTTAATTCTGATTCCACATCAAGATTTAAAGAATCAGCAACAATGATTATATTATCCTCATCAATAAGAATATTCTTTAAGTGTGATAACATTTTATTTCTTAAAAAGTTTTTTTGGCTTATACTTTGAAATACTCCTTTTCTCATCTCAACTGGCTTTGAAGATAAAGGTGCGACCTTAGGAATATTATCAAAATCAGAGTGAGAGCTCATAAAATTAAAATTTTTTGGCAATAAAGGACCAACTATTAAGTCTAGGTCAAGAGTATCTATTAATTTTATTTTATTGTCTATTTCATCTATATCGTTTTGTGTATCTATTATTTTGGAATCTATATTAATTCCCATTTTTACTAAATCTTGCATTGCAGTTATAGCACCAAAATAAAAGTCAATCGCTATTGATGAAAGCGTTCTTTTTTTTAAAAACCTATTTGTCTTGATTACAGAATCAAATTCAATCGAGGAAGTATTAAATGGGAGAAATATTGCGAGTTTAATTGATTTTCTTTTCAATATTGAATCTCTTAAATTTATTTTCTCTGAAAGGAAGTTATTAAAAACATTCAGTTTTTTAAAGTATAGTTTTGGTAATTTTAAAATCATTCCTTCTTGAAGTCCATTTTTTATAACTAATGGGTTTAAGGAATCTATGATTGTTTTTTTTATTCCAGTTTTTAATCCAATTCGATAATATCCCTCCTTAGGTTTTATTTTGTAATAATAGTAATTATCATCAACTGTCTGTTTAATGATATTTGAATTTTTTGGGAGTAAAATCTTTTGACCTATTTTTAGCCCTAACTTTATTTGTGGATTTAGCTCCTCTAATTCATCTATACTAATTCCATTTTCATAGGCAATTCTCCATTTTGTGTCCTTTGGAATTGTTATGTAATAATTAGGTAAAACTTTTTCTTTTGGTGTTTTTTTGAATACAGGTATTCTTAATTGCATTCTTTTTCTTAAACCTCTTTTTCTAATTTGTGGATTATAATTTTCAATTAGGTCTTTATCAATTTTGTATTTTTTTGAAAGCTCTAAAATAGTTTCTCCCTTTCTAACTTTATGCAATAAAAAATTTTCAGGAATTAAATTATCTTGACTATTTAAATCTATAAATGAAAATATCAAAATAAATAAAACTAATATCTTATGCTTGATTAACATCACTAATTTTATGTTTATTCCCATTCTATTGTTGCCGGCGGTTTTGAACTTATGTCATAAACAACCCTGTTGATTCCTGGAACTTTGTTTATTATTTCATTAGATATCTTTTGTAAAAAAGTATATGGCAAATCAACCCAATCCGCTGTCATTCCATCGGTAGACTGCACTGCTCTCAGGACTACACACTTTTCATATGTTCTTTCATCTCCCATAACACCAACACTATTAACTGGAAGCAATATTGCACCAGCTTGCCATATTGAGTTATACAAATCCCATTCTTTGAGACCATTAATAAATATTGAGTCAACCTCTTGAAGAAGTTTTATTTTCTTTATAGTGATTTCACCTAATATTCTTATCGCTAAACCTGGACCAGGAAAAGGGTGCCTTCCTAGTATTTCTGATTTAATAGATAAACTTTTTCCTACTTTTCTTACTTCATCTTTAAATAGCATTTTTAATGGCTCAACGACTTTAAGCTTCATAAAGTCGGGCAGCCCACCTACATTGTGATGTGATTTAATTGTAACTGATGGTCCGTTTACTGAGATCGATTCGATAACATCAGGATAAATTGTTCCTTGTGCCAACCATTTTACATTTTTAAAATTCTTTGATTCCTCATCAAAAACGTCTATAAATGTATTACCTATTATTTTTCTTTTTATTTCAGGGTCAGTTTCGCCTTTTAAATTTTTTAAAAATAAAGATGTGGCATCAACCCCTTTTACATTGAGTCCCAACCCCTTATACTGATTTAAAACTAAAGCGAATTCATTTTTTCTTAGCAAACCATTATTAACAAAAATACATTTGAGTTGTTTTCCGATTGCCTTTTTTAATAATATTGCAGCAACTGTTGAGTCAACTCCTCCAGAAAGACCAAGAATAACATTATCATTTTTTATTTGTTTTTTTAATTTCTCTATCATCATCTCAGCAAAAGAGTCTGGAGTCCAATTTTGTTTAATTTTTGATATACCAACCAAAAAATTCTTTAACATTTCGGATCCCTGAGTTGTATGGTAAACTTCTGGATGAAACTGTATGCCAAATGTATTTTCATCATTAAACTGAAAAGCAGCATTTTCAATATCAGATGAACTAGCTATAATCTTCGCATTATGAGGAAGCTTTTTGATTGTATCACTGTGGCTCATCCAAATCTGGCTTTCATTTGAAATATTATCAAAAAAAATAGATTGAGAATCAACAATTTTTAAATTAGCTCTCCCATATTCTCTTGTTTTAGAATGGCTTACCAAGCCATCATAGTTGTTGGCTAAATATTGAGCACCATAACACACTCCTAACAAAGGTATCTTTCCTTTGATATCAGAAAGATCAATATGTGGAGAGTTTTTATTTAGCACTGAGTGAGGTGAACCAGATAAAATAACAGCTTTATAGAGACTAAAATTGATTGAAGGTTTATTAAATGGGAAAATCTCACAATATATATTCAGCTCTCGAACTCTTCTTGCTATTAGTTGAGTGTATTGAGATCCAAAATCAAGTATCAAAACTTTATCTTCCATAGGTAAAAATACAATTATTTATCATGCTGAAAAATTTAAATAATACTTATGAAAAAAATCGTTTTAATACTCTAAAATTGTTAAGGATTTATTTATTGGATCAAAATTTTCAATTAGTTGAGGGATAAGATCGTCACCTATTTGATCATAGTATTCAAAAAAGTTTTCAATTCGTTCCTGAAGCTTTTCATTAGGAAATAAGATATTATGAATTTTTTCGAAACTCATAATCTCATCATTTAGCTTTCTTTTTTGAGCTTTTAAAAGACGTTTTTCTAATTTATCTATACCTTTATATTGTTTGGCTTTTTGAGCTCTAACAGCACCAGAAAAGGATGAATCGGTCTTACTTACCAACTCCTCTAAATATTTAAACTGTGAATCGAGTTTAGACTTGAGAAACTGAAGATCCATATTGATTTTGGACATATTAAGTGTAAGATTTTTTTTTATTAATTCCTTTCCTTTAAATAGATCAACCGTGGAAATTTTGAGTTTTTTGAGTTTTTTTAGATTTTGAGAAGAAACTAATAAGCATGAATCTCTAATAAGTAAAATAGGGAATGGGATTTTTTGAAATTCAAAAAGATTCTTTAACTGTAACCAGTATGCTATTTCAGCCCCACCACCAACATATGAGACATTTGGTAAAATTATTTCCTGAAAAAGTGGGCGCATCAAAACGTTTGGAGAAAATCTATTTGGAAAATTCAATAGTTCATTTATAATTGATGAAGAACTAAATTCCTTAGAAGAACCAATTAATTTAAATCCATTTTTAGATTTTATAATTCGCTTTCTTTTACCGTTGTTTAAATAAAAAAGATTGATTTCTCTGGGGTTAACTTGAGGTTTATAGGAAAAGTCATAAGCTTCTTTTATTTTATTTGTTTGAATATTTACGAATTTATTACAACTTTGATCAAGTAACTCATTCTTAAAATAATTAATTGCCAGCTCCTTTAATTTTTTTGAGTTTGGGTCTAATACTATTAGTCCATATCTCGAAAAAAGACTATTGACTAATTTAAAGGTTGCTTCTGCAAGAGTGTTACTAGATAAGTAAGATTCTTCAATCAATTTTTTGATGGATTTCGAGGATTCTGAATCTCCAAGCTCGTGGTCCATAAACAATCTTAAGCAATCTAATTTTTCTAATGTTAATTCTCCTACAGCACCTGATTTGGATTGTTGCCATGATATAATTTTTTTCTTGTAATAAAAACTTCTGATTTCTTCAAAATCGTGATCCTCAGAGGCAAGCCAAAAAACAGGAATATATCTGTAACCATTTTTCTTTTTGTTTAATTGATTAGTCAACTTTATTACACTAACTATTTTGTAAATAAAATAAAGCGGTCCAGTCATTAAACTCAATTGGTGACCAGTTGTTATTGTTACTGAATTATACTTTGATAATAAATTTAGATTATTATTTACTTTCTCAGAACAATTGATTTCTGAATATTGATCTCTTAAAACCTCATTTAGTTTTACCCTATTGCCACTTGGATAATTTTTTAATTTGGTTTCAGAGAAATTAGATATTGATTCAAGACTAGGATAAGATGTAATAAATGACTTTAGTATGTTATTTTCTTTTAAGTAATCTTCAATTAAATTTGAAAATATTTTTAAAGAATTAAATGGAATTTTATATGCCCTCATAATAAGGATTTTTCATAAAGATATATTACAATATTATCTAAAAAAAGACTCTACAAAAGATTTAGGATCAAAATACCTTAAGTCTTCAATTTTCTCTCCAATTCCGATATATTTTACAGGAATTTTAAATTGATGGGAAATCCCCAAAACTACTCCTCCTTTAGCAGTGCCATCTAGCTTTGTTATAGCCATAGAAGAAATATCAGTTGCGGATGAAAACTGTTTTGCTTGTTCAAACGCATTTTGACCAGTAGATCCATCTAGAATCAAAAGTACTTCATGGGGAGAGTTTGGAATAATTTTATGCATTACTCTCTTAATTTTTGCAAGTTCATTCATTAAATTCACTTTGTTGTGTAATCTACCAGCAGTATCTATTATAACAACATCAGCTTGTTGAGATTTAGCAGATTTAAGTGTATCAAAGGCAACTGATGCTGGATCACTGCCCATTTGTTGTTTGACTAATTTCACCCCAACTCTATCCGCCCAAATTTGAAGTTGTTCTATTGCTGCTGCTCTGAATGTGTCTGAAGCCCCAAGTATTACCTTTTTTCCTTTATTTTTATAGGCATGTGCTAATTTTCCAATTGTAGTTGTTTTACCTACACCATTAACACCAACAACCATTATAACATAAGGTTTAAAATCAGTTGACGAATCAGAATTTATATCAGAATTGACATCAATGAGAATTTTTGAAATCTCCTCTTTCAGTATGGCATTTAGTTCTTTTTTACCAACATATTTATCATTTGCAACTCTACTTTCTATATTTTCTATTATTTTAATAGTTGTATCAACTCCCACATCTGATGTAATAAGGACCTCCTCTAATTCATCTAGAGTGTCTGAATCAACCTTATTTTTTCCAATAAAAAGATTACCCAACTTCGAAAAAAATGATTTTTTTGTTTTCTCTAATCCCTTATCCAAACTGTCAGTAGATTGTATATCATAATCTAGTTTGGAAATTTGCTCTGGCTCTAAAACTGGATCTGCTTTATTTACTGATCCTGGTTCAGGAACTGGATCTACTTTGGGAACTGATCCTAGTTTAGGAACTTTCTTTTTCAGAGGTTCTCGAGTTGAAACCTTTTTGGATTTTTCTTTTAAAAATTCTTTTTTAGGAAGATCTAATTTTTTTTTAGATACTGATTTTTTTGTCTTTTTTTTAGACTGAGATTTATCAATATTTAACTCTTTTTTTTCTACGGATTTTTTTTCACTTTCATCTCCTGTAAAAAAAGATTTAATCGATTTAAAAATACCCATTATCCATTATGCTTTAATATTATTGTAAAAGTAAACTTTTAATTACAATGGACAATATCTACTTTACATTACGGATATTATTGGAAAGTGATAAATAGTGGAATGACTAATTAGTATTATTTTGATCGCCCTTATCATCTTCGACAGACTTTTTGTCTGTTGTCGTTTCTTCAACAATTGGCTTTTCCTCTATCACATCATTTTCTTGTGATAGTTTGTCATCTACCTTTTCATCTACAACTGAAATTTGTTCTTTTGCGGCATTTTTTTCTGTAAGAGGTTCATCATTCGCAACAGATTTTTTTTCGGTGATAGGATCATTTGTCTTAGGCGTTATCTGTTGAGAAAGGATGGGTTTACCAGCTAGCCAGTCTTTAGCAAATTTTGGGTCAATAATTTTTTCAACAAAGCTGTAAGAATCAGACCCATCTTTTTTTTGCATCTTTATTGCTTTTGTCAACCTTTTTGAACCTGTTTGGAGCGATGCTACTGATTTCTTTGCCATAACTTACTTAATTTCTTTATGTAGAGTCATCTTCTTAAGGATGGGATTAAATTTTTTAATTTCTAACCTATCGGGAGAATTCTTTTTATTTTTAGTAGTGATGTATCTTGAAGTACCAGGCTTTCCTGAACTCTTGTGCTCTGTACACTCTAATACTACCTGTACCCTGTTTCCTTTTTTTGCCATAGTTATACTATTTAAGTTGGCCTTTTTCTTGAGCTCGCTTTAAAACTGCATAAATGCCGTTTTTATTGATCGTTTTCAAAACAGATGCTTTGATATTTAAGGTAACCCATCGATCTTCCTCAGGTATATAAAAACGCTTTCTGACTAGATTTATATTAAATCTTCGACGAGTTTTATTCATAGCTTTAGATCTGTTATTTCCAAACATCACTCTTTTACCGCTTATGTTACAAACTTTTGACATTAAGTAAAAAACTTAAAATAAATTGGATGCAAATTTACATTTTTTTGTTTAGTTACAAAACTTATTCAATATTATAATTGTACTCATTTTTTAATATTTTAAGTAGAATTTCAAAGGCCTTATTTACTGTTTTTTCAACTACCCTCTCTCGGTGATTTCCCATTTTGAAAAAATTAACAAAAACATTTGATGGGGTGGCAATTGCAATATAAACATGTCCAACTTTTGATTTTAAGTCCCCTGAGGTAGGACCTGCGTTACCTGTTGTCGCTATTGAATAGTCTGTATTATAATTTTTTTTTATGTTAATAGCCATTAGTTCAGCAACTTTTGAACTAACCGCTCCATTAACTTCAATGAATTTGTCAGGGATATTAAGAATTGAAGATTTAATTTGATTTGAATACGCAACCAGACCGCCTTTATAAAATTTTGATGCTCCTGGAATTGCTGTAATTCTCGCTGAAACCAAACCTCCAGTACAACTTTCTGCAAAGGATATTGATTTACGATTTTCAGTTAATATTTTTGCAATATGATACTCAATTGAACCGTCATCTTCTTCACCAACATAGATGTCTTGTATCAATTTTTTTAGAGTTAATACGTATTTATTAACCTCACTTTTGACAACCATTTTATTTTCTCCGGATAATGAAAGTCTAAGTCTAACCCTACCTAGACTTGGTAAGTATGCAAACTTTAGATGTTTTGGAAGCTTATTTTCCCATTCACTTATCCTCTCAGCTATTGCACTCTCTCCCAGTCCATATGTCAAAAGTGTTTTATTATAAATAAACGGTCTTTTGAATTTTATTTTTAGCTGTGGTAAAATCGAGTCGATCATTAGTGCTTTCATTTCATAAGGAACTCCAGGTAGTGAAATTATATCAATATCATTCTCAGAAAACCACATTCCAGATGCTGTTCCATATTCATTTCTAAAAATTTTTGCTTTCGATGGTAATAATGCTTGATCAATATTCATTTTAACAATTGGTGTGGTAATAAATTTTTTAAATAAAGCTTCAATATGGCTTTGAATTTTATTATTACGAATAAGTTTATCTTTAAAATAAGCTGTCAATGTATGCTTAGTTATATCATCGTTTGTTGGTCCCAAACCACCAGTAATAATTATTAAATCTGAACTTTTCCTTGATCTTTCAATAGTTTCGATTATATCTTCTTTTTTATCAGAAATTGAAATTATTTTAGAAATTTTGAATCCAATTGAACTTAGCTCTTTGGAAAGAAAAGCACCATTTGTATTTACTATTTGACCAATAAGAATTTCATCACCAATATTGATTATCTCAGCAAGCATAATCTATTTAATTTTCACATTAAAACATTTAAAGTTCTCAATATAGCCCTCTAAAACATCATCTTCATTTAATTTACCAACTCCTGAGGGTGTTCCTGTGAAAATAATATCTCCAATTTTGAGGGTAAAGAACTGAGAAACATAAGATATAATTTCATCTATTTTCCAGATCATTTTTGATGAATTCGAATTTTGACAGATTTCACTGTTTTTGGTTAAATGAAAATTTATGTTATTAATATCGTCGATATCATATTTACTCATCCATTTTCCTATCAAAGCAGAATTATCAAAACTTTTAGATATTTCCCATGGAAATCCTTTTTTTCTTAAATCATCTTGAATGTCTCTAGCCGTAAAATCAATCCCTACAGATATATACTCATAATACTTATGAGCAAATTTTTTATCAATATATTTACCTACTTTAGAAATCTTCACAAGTATCTCAATCTCATGGTGAATATTCTCTGAAAATGAAGGGATAAAAAAAGGGCTATTTTTTTGTATTATTGAAGAGTCAGGTTTAAGAAAAACCAAAGGTTCCTTTGACTTATGATTGTTTAATTCTTTAATATGATCAAAATAATTCCTACCAATACATATAATTTTCAATGTTCTTTATTTTTTAAGTTACTATTTCTAACTCTTATCTTTGTTAAAATTTTTTTTGTGTATAAAGGAAAGTCTGCATTCAACAACCATCCAAAATATCCTGGTTCTCTTTCAAGAACTTCTTGAACAGTTTTCCCCTTATGTTTTCCAAATGAAAAACATTCTACATCATCTTTATTATATATTATGTATCCAGCGAAATCAGCACTTTTTTTTCTTGTTGTAAAATCACTTAAAGAAGATATATTAGGTTCCAAATTATCATATCTTTCTAACTGGGCCATCAAAACATCGAATGTTGCCTGGGTATCTACAACAGCAGAATGTGCTTTTTCGATTTTTTTATTACAGTAAAACTCTAAAGCAGCTGATAAATTTCTTTGCTCCATCTTATGAAAAATTGTTTGAACATCAACTGTTTTTAAATTTTTTGTTTCAAAATCAATTTCAGATCTCAAGAACTCCTCCATCAATAAGGGTATATCAAATCTATCAGAATTATAACCAGCTAAATCACATCCTTTTATAAAATCATAAATCGATTTTGATAATTGTTTGAAAGTTGGTGCTTTTGAAACCATTTCATCAGTTATACCATGGATTGCAGAAACTTCCAAAGGAATTGGGATTTCTGGGTTAATTAACCATACCTTTTTTTCTACTTTTTCATCTATGTGTAATTTAATAACAGCCATCTCAACTATTCTGTCGGTTGTAATACTCATTCCTGTTGTTTCTAGATCGAAAAAACAAAGGGGTCTTTTAATTTTTAACCTCATTTTAAAAAGAATAATTTAAGTCCCAATTTTCGAGATAATCCGAAATATATTTAATAAAATTCCCTCCAACTGCCCCATTTATGATTCTATGATCAAAACTATGAGATAAAATTAATTTTTTTCTAATTGCAATGTAGTCACCTTTATCCGTTTCGATGACAGAGGGAACTTTTCTAATAATTCCAACTGCTAGAATCCCTACTTGCGGTTGGTTAATTATTGGCGTCCCCATTAAAGTACCAAAATTTCCAACATTACTTACCGTGTAAGTACCATCTTTGACTTCATCGGGTAGTAATTTATTTTTTCTAGCTCTATCTGATAAATCGTTTACAGCTTTTGTTAAACCAATCAAGTTTAGATAATCTGCATTTTTAATTACTGGCACTATTAAATTTCCGTCATCCATTGCTGTCGCCATTCCTATATTAATATTTCGTTTTTTGTGGATCGTGTCTCCATCAATTGAACTATTTAAAATTGGAAATTCACGGAGAGCTTTAATCACTGCAAGTATAAAGAGGGGTGTAAAGGTTAATTTCTCATTATTGTTATCAAAAAAAGACTGTTTTATTTTTTCTCTCCAATTCCACAAATTTGTAACATCAACCTCAATAAATGCTTGAACATGGGCCGAGGTATTTTGGCTATTAATCATATGGTTAGAAATGAGCTTGGAAACTCTAGACATTTTTATTATTTGATCATCAGAATCAATAATTTTATTGTCTGGTTGTTTTAATTTTTGTCCATTTGAAGCAAAATCTCTAGTTTTCAAATACTCAAGGATATCTTTTTTGGTAATCCTACCATTTTTTCCTGTTCCTGAAATGTTCAAAAGTTCGCTCTTTGATAAGTTTTCTTTATTCACTATACTTTTGACTAATGGTGATAAAAAATTATTTTGACTTGATAAATTGAAATTTGAAATTTCTTTTGCCTCATCAATTAATTTCTGCGTCTTAATACCTGCATTAAAAGTAATTTCTGATATTTCTTTTTCATCATTATTTTTAATTGTGATATCACCAATTTCATTTTGATCTGGGGTATCAGGACTGTTTTGATTCTGTTCAACTTTTAAAATATTCCCTGTCTTAATATTAGAATTTTCTTGCTCTTGATTAATTTCACTTGCTATTTCATCACTTTCAATAACTGCGATTACCTCACCAACTTTTATAACATCATTAACTTTAAAGCGCTTTTCGATCAGCTTACCAGGAAACTCAGAAGGAACATCCGAATCAACCTTATCAGTTGCGATCTCAACTACGGACTCGTCTACATCTATATTGTCCCCAACATCCTTGAGCCAGGATATTAATGTGGCCTCAGCAACACTTTCACCCATTTTTGGAAGTTTCAAAAAATATTTTCCCATAGTTATTTGTTAAAACAAAAATACCAAAATTATAACCATGAACTAGTTATTCAGAAATTGAGCTCTCGTAAGGCACTCGTCTTGAAATGCTTCTGCCTAATGTAACTTCATCAGCATACTCTAATTCATCTCCAACAGAGATACCTCTTGCAATTGCACTTATTTTTATGTCATATTTTGATAGTGCCTTGTAAATATAAAAATTTGTAGTGTCAGCTTCCAAAGTACTGCTGAGAGCAAAAATTAATTCTTCAACCTCATTTGAATTGACTTTTTCTATTAATGATTCAATATTTAAATCACTGGGACCAATCCCATCTATTGGTGAAATTATTCCACCTAAAACATGATATAATCCGTTGTATTGATTCGTGCCCTCTATGGCCATGACATCTCTGATATCTTCAACAACACAAAGTATTTTGTGATTTCTTTTTTCATTAGAACATATTTCACAAATTATATTTTCAGATAAATTGTGACATTTTTTACAATAATCAATTTCTAATCTAAATTTTTCGAGTGATTTAGACAATAATAATGTATTTTCTTTTGGTTGTTTTAGAAGATACAATGCTAGTCTAAGAGCAGATCTTTTACCAATCCCTGGTAATCTAGATATTTCACTAACAACATCAGCTAATAATTTTGAAGAAAAATCCATTAAGTAAAAATACAAAAATATAGTATGGAAAAAAGGTTTTTATATCTTTGAATTTTGCAATTTATGCAGTCACCAGAGATCACATTATTTATTATACTAGGATATTTTTTGTTATTGATTGTGATATCAAAATACACAAGTATAAGAGCATCAAATAACACTTTTTTTAATGCTGACAAAAAAGCAAAATGGTATTTAGTTGCTTTCGGTATGGTTGGTGCGAGTTTATCCGGTGTTACATTTATATCGGTGCCTGGTTGGGTTGAATCATCACAATTAACATATTTTCAAGTCGTTATTGGGTATCTATTGGGATATTTTGTAGTTGCTTACGTTTTATTACCCATCTATTATAAAAATAAAGTAACATCAATTTATGAATATTTAAATATTAGATTTGGTCCACAAACTCAGAAAACTGGGGCATTTTTCTTTTTTATTTCTAGAGTTATGGGTGCCTCATTCAGACTTTTTTTGGTTGCATTAGTATTGTATCAATTCATATTTAAATTTTGGAATATACCATTTGAAATCACTGTTTTTTTTTCAATTATACTCATATGGGCATACACATTTAGGGGTGGTATAAAAACAATTATTTGGACTGACACTATACAAACAACATTAATGATTTTATCATTAATACTTTCTATATACTTCATTCTAAACGAATTGAATTACAGTATAGCGTCTTTTTTTGAAAGTAATTCATTCAATAAAATGAGTAAGCTCTGGGTTACTGAAAGTTTTACTGAACGTAATTACTTCCTAAAGTCGATTATAGGTGGTGCCTTTATTACAATTTGCATGACAGGACTTGATCAAGATATGATGCAAAAAAATCTAGCTTGTGAAGATCTAAAATCTGCTCAAAAAAATATGATTGTTTTTAGTTTTATTTTAGTTTTTGTTACTTTTTTATTTTTATTACTTGGTACATTATTATACACTTATTCCTATGAAATGAACATTAATATTCCTCTTTTTGAAGGTAAAAAAAATACAGATTTACTTTTTCCTGAAATTGCATTAAATCACAATTTGGGCCCAGTTGTTGGAATAACTTTCATTTTAGGTTTGGTAGCTGCAGCATATAGCAGTGCAGATAGCGCATTAACTTCGTTAACGACATCTTTTTGCATGGATTTTTTAAATTTAAAAAAATACAATGCCAAAAAACAAAAAAGAATCAGAATCATAACTCATATTTGTATGAGTGTTTTATTGATTGTTGTAGTGATAATTTTTAAATATATTTTAGATAGGAATGTTATAGATAGCTTATTAACTTTCGCTTCATACACCTATGGGCCTCTTTTAGGAATATTTGCCCTAGGAATATTCACAAATTTTAAAATCGATGATAAAAAAGTTTTTTTTATTAGTTTTTTATCGGTCTTTATAATCAGTCTTCCAAATATTCTTTATTATTTTGGAATTGTTTCATCTATTAATCTTGTGGGATACGAATTTGGATACGAATTACTACCAATCAATGGTCTAATAACTTTTATTGGTTTAATATTGATTGGTCGAAAGTAAAACAAGAGTACAGGAATTTTCACATGCTATTCCATTCAAAGTAAATTTGTTAAACAAAGCGGGATTTTCTGTTCCAGGGTTAAAAATAATTCTGCGCGGAGATAAATCTATAATTTCATCTGTGTAACACGACTGATTTTTCGGCTTAATGTAGATAGATATTGTATCTATATTCTTTATTTTAGGAAACTTATCATAAACATTAAATCCTTTTATTTTCCCCCTTTTTTTTCCTACTAAAAAAACTTTTATTTTTTTTTCAATTAATTTAATTGTTGCCTTATAAGAATACCTTTGGGGGTTTAAAGAAGCACCAATGATCAATGTATTTTTTATACAATTTACCATTTTATGACATTACTTCCCCATGCAAAACCAGCGCCAAATGCCGCCAACACAATTAAATCTCCATCTTTGACTTTACCCTCTTCCCATGCCTCAGTTAAAGCAATTGGAATTGATGCTGCAGTCGTATTTCCATACCTCATTATGTTATTATAAACCTGATCGTCTCTTAAATTAAATTTTTTTTGAACAAATTGAGATATTCTGAGATTTGCTTGATGGGGAATTAAAAGTTTGATATCATGGGGCTTAAGATTATTGTATTTTAATCCAGTATTTATTACCTCTTCAAAACGTGTCACTGCATTTTTAAAAACATTCTTTCCATTCATATATGGGTAATAAGAAAGATCATCTGGGTCATTATCAGATACAATCTCTGTAACCCACTTATTCATGTTTGGGCTTTCCATTATCAATTCCTCTGCGTGCTCACCCTCTGAATGTAGGTGTGATGACATAATATTTGAAATTTTTGAATTTGTTCTTGATAAAACAGCAGCACCTGCACCATCTCCAAAAATAACACCAATATCTCTTCCTCTGGTAGTTTTATCTATTGCTCCTGACTGAGTTTCGGACCCAATAACTAAAATATTTTTATACATTCCTGTTTTTATAAACTGGTCTGCAGTTGCGATAGCATAAACAAAACCAGAACATTGGTTTCTGATATCCATTGCTGGACAAGTGGGGATATTTAAAATTTTCTGAACTAATACTCCTGAACCTGGCATGTAATAGTCTGGACTTAATGTAGCAAATAATATAAGGTCTATATCGTTAGTTGAAATATTCGCCCTTTCAATTGCAATTTTTGCCGCAGCAGCTCCCATAGAGGCAGTTGAATTTCCATCTCCTTTAACAATATGCCTTCGTTCTTCAATTCCAGTTCTCTCAATTATCCATTGATTTGAAGTATCAATAGTATTTGATAAATCATTATTTGTAACTACGTTTTTAGGAAGATACTTCCCTAATCCAATTATTTTTGAATTATACATTTACTAGGTTTGTTAACGCAATTTATTTAAAATAATTTAAACATTAAATTGTCAATATACTAAAGTTTTTACTACGAGAAGGATTGATGTCAAATTGTCATCTTTTTAGAATTGGTATTTTTTTTGTGATATAATAAAAAAAATAATTATTATGTCAAAAGGTAAAATTAACGTTGCAGTTGAAAATATATTTCCACTTATTAAAAAATTTCTTTATAGCGATCACGAAATTTTTTTACGGGAACTAATATCAAACGCAACGGATGCAACCACGAAGCTCACACATTTGAGCAGTATTGGAGAAATTAAAGGTAATATCGGAACACCTAAAATCGAAATTAAACTAGATTCGAAAAATAAGACACTACATGTAATTGACCAAGGAGTCGGAATGACTGATGTCGAGGTGAATAAATATATAAATGAAGTTGCATTTTCTGGTGCTGAAGAGTTCCTCGAAAAATATAAGGATTCACAAGATTCTGGAATAATAGGACATTTTGGTCTTGGTTTTTACTCTGCTTTTATGGTAGCAGACAAAGTTGAGATTATAACTAAAAGTCACACAAAAAAACCAGCAGCTCATTGGACATGTGATGGATCTCCTGAATATACTTTAGTCAAATCATCAAAAAAAGAACGAGGAACTGAAATAATTCTTCATATTTCTAAGGATTCAAAAGAGTTTTTAGAAGAATCAAGGATACGAGAACTTTTACTTAAGTACAATAAATTTATGCCTATACCTATCAAATTTGGTTCTAAAGAAATAGACTTACCTCTTCCTAAAGGTTCACCAAAAGATGCGAAACCAAAAAAAGAAACTGTTGATGACATAATAAATAATACAAATCCTGCATGGACAAAAACACCAAAAGATTTAAGTGATGAAGATTATAATAGTTTTTATAGGGAACTTTATCCTTCACAATTTGAACCCCCATTGTTTAACATACATTTAAACGTTGATTATCCATTTCACCTGACTGGAATACTATACTTTCCCAAGATCAACAATGACATTAATATCCAAAAAGATAAAATTCAATTGTATCAAAATCAAGTTTTTGTAACTGATAATGTAGAAGGCATTGTTCCTGAGTTTTTGACATTATTAAGGGGAGTGATTGATTCACCTGACATCCCACTAAATGTATCTAGGAGTTATTTGCAAGCTGATGGTGCTGTTAAAAAAATAAGTAATTATATCACAAGAAAAGTTGGTGATAAGCTTAATAGCCTATTTAAAAAAGACAGAAAATCCTTCGAAGAAAAATGGAATGATATAAAAGTTGTTATCGAATATGGCATGCTAAGTGAGGATAAATTCTTTGATAAAGCTGATAAGTTTGCTTTATACCCAACAACTACAGGAAAGTACTACACTTATTCTGAATTAGAGGGAAAAATAAAACCTGTCCAGACAGACAAAGATGGAAAATTGATCATACTGTATACAAATGATATAGAAGATCAACACAGTTACATTAAAAATGCTGAGGAAAAAGGCTATACGGTCCTTCTTTTAGACTCTCCTATTATATCACATTTAATTCAAAAAATGGAAACTAGTAAAGAAAAAATAAGTTTTTGCAGAGTAGACGGTGACTCAATTGAAAATTTAATTAAGAAAGAAGAATCTATTGCCTCAAAGCTGAACGATAAACAAAAAGATAAACTGAAGCCAATGATAGAAGAATTTGTAAAAGAGAGCGGATACATGGTTCAATTGGAACCAATGGAAAGCAAGTCCTTACCTTTTGTCCTTGCTCAGCCGGAGTTCATGAGAAGAATGAAAGAGATGCAACAAACTGGTGGCGGAGGAATGATGGGAAACAATATGCCTGGGATGTATACACTGCTTGTGAATACTAATCATGAATTAATAACTCAAATTCTTGAAACTAAGACTGCAAAAAAAAGAGAAAGACTCATAAATCAAGGGATGGATTTAGCTAAATTGTCTCAAGGTCTTCTTAAAGGGGAGGCATTAACTAAGTTTTTACAAAGAAGCCTGGAGTTCATTAAGTAGAAATTTAAAAATTAGAATTACTTAACTGAAAT
Organism: Flavobacteriaceae bacterium; assembly: GCA_002721275.1. Lineage (GTDB taxonomy): Bacteria > Bacteroidota > Bacteroidia > Flavobacteriales > Flavobacteriaceae > Marivariicella. Next base: position 94,934 of record PBJZ01000012.1, on the reverse strand, counting down.
ATACTTAAATTTGTACCTAATTTATTTTTAATAAATGATTCAAAAAATTAGTGAATTAAAAACTTATTCCATTAGGCGCAATTCACTAAGAATTCTACTGACATTTCTTTTTTTATTTTTAACAAACAAATCACATACTCAACAAAAAAGAGAAATCTTTGTTAAAACTATCGATCAAAAAATTACCGTTGATGGTAGAGCTCAAGAGGAATCATGGAATTTTGCTAAAGAAGTTGGAGATTTTACTCAATGGTTTCCCTCTGATAGTGCTAAAGCAACAAATAAAACTTTTGTAAAAGCATTAAGGGATAATGAAAATATTTATTTATTAATAAAATCGGTTACAAGTAGTAAAAAATATGTTATACCCTCACTAAGAAGAGACTATCAAGGTAGGGCAGCTGATAATGTTTCTTTTATTTTTGATACATTTAACGATAACACAAATGCATATTTTTTCGGGGTCACTCCAGCAGGAACACAACGTGAATCATTAGTTTTTAACGGCGGAAATGATTATGGTAGAGATACTGATAGTTCATGGGATGTTAAATGGGAATGTGAATCAGAGGTCTATGACGATTATATTCTAAATGAGGTTAAAATACCTATTAAATTTCTTAATTTTCCTGAAGGGTCAAATTCATGGGGCTTCAATATATATAGATTTGACTCCAATACCAACGAGCGAACTGTCTGGAGTCCCGTTTCAAGAAATCAAATGATTATTAATTTAGCATTTCTAGGAAAAATGATTTTCGAGGATCCTCTAGAAAAATCAATGGCTCCACTTGCATTTATTCCTTACTTAAATACTATTAAATCAAAAGATTTTGAAAAACAATCTAAATCAAATAATTTAAGCTATGGGGGGGATATAAAGGTTCCAATTGGAAATGGATTAAATCTTGATTTAACTTTGAATCCAGATTTTTCTCAAGTGGAAGTAGATGACCAGGTTGTAAACTTAACTCGTTTTGAAATTAGATTACCAGAAAAGCGGCAATTTTTTATTCAAAATAGTGATTTATTTTCAAACTATGGAGATTCAAGAGATGGAAGACCTTTTTTTTCAAGAAGGATTGGAGTAGCTAAAGATTTGGATGGTAATAATATTCAAAATAAAATCGTTGCTGGTGCAAGACTAAGCGGTAAAATTGACGAAAACTGGAGAATTGGATTTTTACATATGGTAACAGATGAAGATATTAAAAATCAAATTCCCTCCAACAACAATACTGTTTTTTCTCTCCAGAAAAAAATGTTTTCTCGTTCAAATCTTAGCTTAATTATACTAAACAGAGAAAATACAAAAGATTATGATTTTACTCAGTTTAATGATAAGTTTAACAGACTTATTGGTCTTGATTATAATTTAGCATCAAATGATAATAAATATGTTGGTAAGTTTTATTTCCATAAATCCTTTAAACCTGACTCAAATCGAGATGATGATGACGAAAGTTTTGGTGGAAGAATTGTTAGAAATACTAGAAATAATACACTCGAACTTGGAGGCTCATTTATAGGTGAAGACTTTAAGTCAGATCTTGGTTTTGTCAGAAGAACTGACCTTTTTAAAGTCACACCAAAATACAAGCTAAAATTTTATCCAAATAGAGATAAACTAATTCAAGTTGATTTAGATATTGGGATGTGGTCATATTACAGACCGAACGACAATTTTAAAAATTCAGATAGAACTATTTCCCCTTCAATAAATCTTAGGTTTAAGAACCAATCAAATTTTGATATTCGTCTATATAACAGGAATACTTATTTATACAATGACTTCGATCCAACTGGACTAAATCCAGAAAATCCAATTCCTGCCGGGAAAACATATAAATATTCCAGTATTAAATTTAACTACCGATCTAACGAGGCAAAAAAGTTTTATTATCAAATAGAACCTGAATTTGGTGAATTTTATACAGGTACAAAATATTCTATTGAAAATAGATTTAATCTTAGGTTTCAACCTTATATGACAACAACACTGTCTATAAACTATGATCACATCGACTTGGGCAATGCATTTCCCTCCGAAAACATATGGTTAGTTAGACCCAAGATTGATTTCACTTTCACAAAAAATTTATTCTGGTCCTCTTATATTCAATTTAGTTCACAGTCAGAAAATTTGGGAATTAATTCAAGGCTTCAATGGAGATTTGCACCCTTATCAGACTTATATATTGTTTATAATGATAATTACTTTATTGAAAACTCCTTAGTACCAAGATTGAGAAGTCTAAATTTAAAACTAACTTACTGGTTAAATATTTAAAATATGAAAAATTATTTTTATCATTTCGGTATAATAGTACTCACACTAATATTGACTTTAAAGTCATGTAATACAACCGATAAAAGCTTGATGGAAATTAATGGAAGTGTAAAAGGTTTAAGAAAGGGTACCCTTTATTTAAAAAAAGTTGTTGACTCCTCATTTTCAATAGTTGATTCATTTGTGATAGAAAAAAATGAAATGTTTGTACTGAGTTCAAAAATTAAAGATCCCGAAATATTCAAAATTCAACTTAAGAAAGATGATGGAGATACACTCAACGATGAAATTATTTTCTTTGGCTCAACAGGTAAAATACAAATAAATACAAGACTTAACACATTTGAGAGTAGCTCAATAATTAGGGGATCAAAAAATAATGATTTACTGGAAGAATACAAATCAGTGTCAAGAAAATTTAACATTCAAAATCTCGAATTAATTAAAAGTTACCTTGAAGCTCAAAAAAATCAAAATAATTTACTAGTTGACTCTTTCAAAAAAAGATTAGATAACCTCACTAAGCGAAGATATTTATATACTTTAAATTTTGCAAGGTCCAATGCTAATAATATAGTTTCACCATACATAATGATTTCAGAGATGAGTAATGCAAATCCTGGTTATATGGATACTATTGCAAAGGAAATGACTGAAGAAGTAAAGAAATCGAGGTATGGAAAACTTTTTTTTGAGATTTTAGAAAGGAATAGAAAATTAAATAAATAATTTTTATTTGAGTTTTGACAATTTAAGACTTATCTTTTCAATTTCTGAATCTAATTTTTTTTTAATACTATTATAAAATAGTTTAGGTTTATTTTTATCACGCTTATTTAAATCAATGATAAGCCTATCAAATAAAACAATTGATTCATCGATTAAACTTTCGGTTTTTTTTATGTCAACTTTAGGATTATTTAATTCCCATGAATAAATATCTTCAATTAAAGATCCTATTGAGTTGTTCATTTCTTTTTTTAAGTTTCTTATACTTGCCATAATTTTACTTTTCTCCCGAATACTTAACAAAATTTCTTGGTGTTTCGTAAAGAATAATTTCTAATAATTGATCTTTTGATAAGTGCGGTATAAGTTTATTGTATATAACAACTGCTATATTTTCTGCAGTGGGGTTTAAATTAAAAAATTCAGGTACTTCAAGATTGAGATTTTTATGATCAAGGTTATTTTCAATCTCATTTTTGATTAAATCTTTTAATACCTTCATATCAATAACAAAACCGGTTGCAGGATCAATTTCTCCATTAACGTTTACGATTAACTCATAATTATGTCCATGAAAATGTTCATTAGAACATTTACCAAAAACTAGGTTGTTTTTCTCATCACTCCAATCAGATCGGTACAATCTGTGTGCTGCATTAAAATGTGCTTTTCTACTTACTGTAACTCTCATTTTTTTTTATATAATCACTAAATCTATCAAAAATAATTTTAAACCACGTAGTATACAAATTTGGATTTACTATTATATCATTTTCAATTGATTTTACATCTAGCCACTTCCAAGCACTTACCTCTGCTAGATTTATATTTGGTGAATCATTAGAATATCCGAAAAGAACATGATCTAATTCGTGCTCAATCAAACCATTATCAAATTCAGTTTTATATTTAAAAGTAAAAACCCTTTTAAGATCGGAAGTGATTCCCATTTCCTCCATTAAACGTCTATTTCCAGCTTCTATTGTAGATTCATTTAATCTCTGATGGCTACAACATGTATTAGTCCATAAGCCGGGTGAATGATATTTATTTTCTGCTCTGCGTTGAAGCAAAAGTTCTTTTTTTGAATTGAATAGAAAAACGGAGAAGGCTCTATGAAGAATTCCTTTTTCATGGGCTTCTAGTTTTGGCATAGTTCCCAAAACTTTGTCCTCAGAATCAACTAAAATCACTACCTCTTCTTTCATTAATTATTCAAAAATACCTATAATTTAAACAAAAACCTACTTGCTAAAATTCTTTAAATTTAATTGAATACTTTTGTCAAAATTAAAAATTGATGGAGTTTTTAAACGAAATAGATCGAAGAAGAACTTTTGGCATAATATCACATCCCGATGCTGGAAAAACAACACTAACTGAAAAACTTCTATTATTTGGAGGAGCAATTCAAGAAGCGGGTGCGGTTAAATCAAATAAAGTAAAAAAAGCTGCAACAAGCGATTTTATGGAAATTGAAAGACAAAGAGGAATTTCAGTAACAACGTCTGTTTTAGCATTTAATTACTGTAATAAAAAAATAAATATTCTTGATACTCCAGGGCACAAAGATTTTGCTGAAGACACATACAGAACACTAAGCGCGGTGGATTCAGTTATTGTAGTAATTGACGTTGCCAAAGGAGTTGAAGAGCAAACTAAAAAATTAGTTGAGGTCTGTAGAATGAGATCAATTCCTATAATAGTATTTATTAATAAGCTAGACAGAGAGGGAAAAGACGCGTTCGATTTAATTGACGAAATAGAAATTAAATTAAAACTCAATATTACTCCACTCACTTTCCCGATTGGAATGGGATACGAATTTAAAGGAATATTTAATATTTGGAAAAATAAAGTTGAGTTAATTAGTGATAAAAAAACCAATGATAAATTAGATAAAATAATTTATAATTCTATTGAAAATGAACAACTAAAGAATTACATAGGTATAGACTTAATTGGAAAATTGAAGGATGAAATTGAGCTTATAACTGAGGTCTACCCTAAATTTAAAATCAAGGATTATTTGTCTGGAAAACTTCAACCAGTTTTTTTTGGTTCTGCTTTAAAAAATCTTGGTGTTCAAGATCTACTTGACTGTTTCATTGATATAGCTCCAAAACCAAGATCAAAAGAATGTGATACCAGGTTAGTTAAACCTGAGGAAAAAAGTTTTTCAGGATTTGTTTTTAAAATCCATGCCAACATGGATCCAAAACACAGGGATAGAGTTGCATTTGTCAAAATTGTTTCAGGAGTTTTCAAAAAAAATACACCATATCTTCATGTTAGAAAAAATAAAATGTATAAGTTTTCAAGTCCAAATACATTTTTTGCTGAAAAAAAAGAAATAATAAACACCTCATATCCAGGAGATATAGTTGGATTACATGATACTGGTAATTTTAAAATTGGTGATACTCTGACTGAGGGAGAAAAAATTAAATTTAAAGGAATACCTAGTTTCTCACCTGAACATTTCAGATATATTAATAACAAAGATCCAATGAAAACTAAACAACTAGAAAAAGGGATTATACAATTAATGGATGAGGGAGTTGCTCAATTATTTTTTCTAAATTTAAATAATAGAAAAATTATTGGGGCAGTTGGACTTCTCCAATTCGAGGTAATACAGTATAGATTACTGAACGAATATGGAGCAAAATGTGACTTTGAAAATATAAACGTTTACAAAGCGTGTTGGGTAGATATTGAAAAGGCTGATCAAATCGAAATTGATGAGTTTAAAAAAATTAAACAAAAATTTTTAGCTAATGACAAAAATGGAAAATTAGTTTATTTAGCAGATTCATATTTTTCACTTGAAATGACAAAAGAAAAATATTCCTCAATAAAATTCTATAATTCTTCAGAGTACTAATTAAATCTATGCTATGCCTCACCCTGAGTTCCAAAACTTAATGGTATAGAAGGTGTATCATTAATTTTTATATCACCTCTCGTTTTCTCGAATCTTTTAATATTTTCATCAAGGGCTTTTTGAAATCTTTTAGCGTGTTCAGGAGTCAATATTATTCTTGATTTAACCCTAGCCTCAGGGGAACCAGGCATTAAATTAACAAAATCAACAACAAACTCAGAAACGGAATGATTTATTATAGCTAAGTTACAATAACTACCCTCAGCAACCTTTTTATCAATTTGTATATTAACTTTTTTTGGCTGATTTATTTTTGTCATAATTAATTTTCTAACATTTCTTCCTCTTTCGAAATCAATAAACTATTGTACTCACTTTTAGAGCCAACAATTATGTCTTTATACTTTCTTAATCCAGTACCTGCAGGTATCTTATGTCCTACAATAACGTTTTCCTTTAACCCAGCAAGACGATCTTCTTTGGCGTTCACAGAAGCCTCATTTAAAACTTTTGTTGTCTCTTGAAAAGATGCTGCGGATATGAATGATTTTGTTTGTAGAGAAGCTCTAGTTATACCCTGCAGTTCCGGTTTCGCAGTCGCAGTAAATGCTTCGCGAGCAACAATGGGTGATTTACCATTTCTTACTAATAGCGAATTTTCATCTCTCAGTTGACGTGAAGTTATCATTTGTCCTGGTTTAAAGGATTCTGAATCACCAACATCCTCAATTACTTTTTTTCCAAATAAATTATCATTCTCCTCAATAAAATCAGATTTAAATACAAGCTGGTTTTCAAGAAACATACTATCACCTGGTTCATTAATTTTGACTTTTCTCATCATTTGTCTGACAACAACTTCAAAATGTTTATCGTTAATCTTAACACCTTGTAAACGATATACTTCCTGAACTTCATTTACTAGATATTGTTGAACGGCAGATGGACCCTTAATATTCAGTATATCAACAGGTGTTATAGATCCATCTGATAAAGGCATACCTGCTTTAATAAAATCATTTTCTTGAACTAATATTTGATTTGATAACTTAACTAGATATTTTTTAATATCACCATATTTTGATTCAACTATTATTTCTCTATTTCCTCTTTTAATTTTACCAAAGGAAACAACACCATCAATTTCTGACACTACAGCAGGATTTGATGGATTTCTTGCCTCAAATAACTCAGTTACCCGCGGTAAGCCACCGGTTATATCTCCAGATTTTGCGGATTTCCTTGGAATTTTAACTAAAATTTGACCCTCTTTAATTTTGACTCCGTCATCAACAATTAAATGAGCACCAACAGGCAAATTATATGATCTTAAAAGATTGCCTTTATTATCATTAATTAAAAGTGTTGGAATCAACTTTTTATTCCTTGTTTCAGATATTACTTTTTCTTGGAAACCTGTTTGTTCATCGATTTCGACTTGATATGTTTCCCCTTGCTCTATATTTTCGAACTCAACTTTTCCTGCAAATTCAGAGACAATAACTCCATTGAATGGGTCCCAAGAACAAACTAAGTCATCTTTGGAAACTTTATCGCCATTTTTTATGAAAATTGAAGATCCATAAGGAATGTTGTTAGTGCTTAAAGTATTGCTTGTCTTTTTATCTATTACTTTGATTTCAGCTGTTCTTGAAATGACAATTTCAGCACTTTTACCATCGGAATCTTTTCCTTTGACAGTCTTTAGATCATCAATTTCAGCGATTCCGTCATATTTAACCATAAGCTTGTTTTCTTCAGATATGTTACCTGCAACACCACCAACATGAAAAGTCCTGAGTGTCAACTGAGTTCCTGGCTCACCTATAGACTGGGCTGCCACAACACCCACTGCTTCTCCTTTTTGAACCATTTTCCCTGTTGCCAAGTTTCTACCATAACACTTAACGCATATTCCTGTTTTAGCTTCACATGTTAAAGGAGATCTTACTTCTACAGAATCAATTTCAGCTAGCTCTATTGACGAAATAATAGAATCTGTAATTTGATCACCAGCCTTAGCTATAACTTTCGATGACTTGTCGGAAATATCTTTCAATGATACTCTTCCAAGTATTCTTTCTCCAAGTGTTTCAACAATTTCTTGATTTTTTTTCAATGCTCGAACTGTTATTCCTCTTAATGTACCACAATCTTCATTATTGACTATCACATCTTGTGATACGTCAACCAGTCTTCTTGTTAAGTATCCTGCATCAGCAGTTTTCAAGGCAGTATCAGCTAGACCTTTTCTGGCTCCGTGTGTTGAAATAAAATATTCCAGGATAGATAAACCCTCTTTGAAGTTGGAAAGGATTGGATTTTCAATTATTTCACCTCCACCAACATTTGATTTTTTTGGTTTAGCCATTAAACCCCTCATACCTGTTAACTGTCTTATTTGTTCTTTAGAACCCCTAGCTCCTGAATCGAGCATCATAAAAACAGAATTAAATCCTTGTTGATCATCAGAAATTCTCTTCATAGCTAATTCAGTGAGTGTAGCGTTTGTTGAGGTCCAGACATCTATAACTTGGTTATATCTCTCATTATTAGTTATAAGACCCATGTTATAGTTACCAACAATTCCCTCTATTTGACCATTAGCTTCATTTATCATTTTTAATTTTTCTGGAGGTATAATTATATCTCCCAAACTAAATGACAACCCTCCTTTAAAAGCAAAACCATATCCCATATTTTTGATCTTATCCAGGAAATCAGCAGTCTCAGGAACACTAGTTACTTTCAAAATTTTTCCAATAATACCTCTCAAGTTTTTCTTGGTTAATACCTCGTTAATAAAACCTGCATTTTCTGGGACTACCTCGTTAAATAAAATTCTTCCTACAGTAGTTTCTATAATTTTGTAAATTAAATTGCCTTTTGAGTCAAAGTCTTTAGCTCTGATTTTTACATGTGCATTAAGTTCAACTTTTTTCTCATTATGTGCAATATGAACTTCCTCAACAGAATAAAAAGTTAATCCCTCACCTTTCACAGATCTATCTTTAGTTGATTTTCTTCCTTTGGTCATGTAGTAGAGTCCTAAAACCATATCTTGAGATGGCACCGTTATTGGTGATCCATTAGCTGGATTTAATATATTATTTGAGGCTAACATGAGCATCTGTGCTTCTAGGATAGCTTCAGGTCCAAGGGGTAAATGAACAGCCATCTGATCTCCATCAAAGTCAGCGTTAAATGCAGTACAAACAAGGGGATGTAACTGAATTGCTTTACCTTCTATTAATTTTGGTTGAAAAGCCTGGATACCCAGCCTATGAAGAGTAGGTGCTCTATTTAATAAAACTGGATGACCCTTTAAAACATTCTCTAAGATATCCCAAACAACTGGCTCTTTCCTGTCAATTATTTTCTTTGCTGATTTGACAGTTTTAACTATTCCACGTTCTATGAGTTTTCTGATAATAAATGGCTTGTAAAGCTCTGCTGCCATTCCTTTTGGAAGTCCACATTCATATAGTTTTAATTCTGGACCAACAACAATGACTGATCTTGCAGAATAATCTACTCTCTTTCCAAGTAAATTTTGTCTAAATCTACCTTGTTTTCCTTTCAGAGAGTCTGAAAGAGATTTTAATGGTCTGTTTGAATCAGTTTTTACAGCAGATGACTTCCTTGTATTATCAAATAGAGAATCAACAGATTCCTGTAACATCCTTTTTTCGTTTCTCAAAATAACCTCAGGTGCTTTTATCTCTACTAATCTTTTTAACCTATTATTTCTGATTATGACTCTTCTGTATAAATCATTTAAATCTGATGTGGCAAATCTTCCTCCATCAAGTGGTACTAGGGGTCTAAGCTCTGGTGGAATAACAGGAATAACTTTCATAACCATCCACTCAGGTAGGTTTTCCCGTCTACTATTAGCATCTTTAAAAGACTCCACAACTTGTAGCCTTTTAAGTGCTTCTGTTTTTCTCTGTTTTGAGGTTTCCGTGTTAGCTTTGTGTCTGAGCTCGTAGGAAAGTTCTTCTAAATTAATTCTCCCAAGAAGCTCTATAAGACAATCGGCACCCATTTTTGCAATAAACTTTTCAGGGTCACTATCTTCTAAATATTGATTTTCATTTGGAATTTGTTCTAATACATTTAAATATTCTTCTTCAGTTAAAAAATCCATCTTCTGTAAAGGCTCTCCTTCTGCGTTCAAAGCAACACCAGGTTGAATAACAACATACCTTTCGTAATAAATTATCATATCTAACTTCTTAGATGGTAGTCCAAGTAGATAACCTATTTTATTTGGTAATGAGCGAAAGTACCATATGTGAGCGACTGGAACAACTAAATTTATGTGTCCAACTCTGTCTCTTCTTACTTTTTTTTCAGTCACTTCAACTCCACATCTATCACAAACAATACCTTTATATCTAATTCTTTTGTATTTACCACAAGCACATTCGTAGTCTTTGACAGGACCAAAAATTCTCTCACAAAACAATCCATCTCTCTCGGGTTTATGGGTTCTGTAGTTTATAGTTTCCGGTTTTAAAACTTCTCCCCTGGAATTATTCAGAATTACTTCTGGAGATGAGAGTCCTATAACTATTTTATTGAATTTTTTTTGAGTAACTATTTCGTTTATTCTGGCCATTTAAATAATTTATTTATGGTTCTTGTTTTTATTCTTCTAATCTAATATCAAGCCCTAAACCTCTTAACTCGTGCATTAATACGTTAAAAGATTCTGGTAATCCTGGTTCTGGAAGGGTGTCTCCCTTTACAATTGACTCATAGGATTTAGCTCTTCCTACAACATCATCAGACTTTACTGTCAATATTTCTTGCAATGTACTAGAGGCTCCATAAGCTTCTAAAGCCCAAACCTCCATTTCCCCGAAACGTTGACCACCAAATTGGGCCTTTCCTCCCAATGGTTGTTGTGTAATCAATGAATATGGTCCAATCGATCTAGAATGCATCTTATCGTCAACCATGTGACCTAATTTCAACATATATATGACACCAACGGTTGCAGGTTGATCAAATCGTTCTCCTGTTCCGCCATCGAATAAATAAGTGTGACCATATTTTGGGACTTTGGCTTCGTCGGTCAAATTGTTAATTTGATCTATCGATGCTCCGTCAAAAATTGGCGTAGAAAACTTCTTACCTAAGTTCTGTCCAGCCCAACCTAAGACTGTTTCATATATTTGTCCTATATTCATTCTCGAGGGTACTCCTAATGGATTTAAAACAATATCAACTGGAGTTCCATCCTCCAAAAAAGGCATTTCCTCTTCCCTAACTATCCTCGCTACGATTCCTTTATTACCATGCCTTCCTGCCATTTTATCTCCAACTTTCAATTTTCTTTTTTTGGCAATATATACTTTTGCTAATTTTAAAATACCAGCAGGTAGCTCATCACCAACAGAAATCGTGAACTTCTCTCTTCTAAGGGAACCCTGCAAATCATTCTCTTTGATCTTGTAATTATGGATCAAATCTTCAATCATAAAGTTTGTATCATCAGATGTTGTCCAAGATCCTTTTGTCAGGTGAGTGTAGTCCTCAACCCCTGAAAGCATTTTTAAAGTATATTTTTTTCCTTTAGGTAAAACATCTTCACCTAGGTCGTTTTGAACTCCTTGGCATGTTTTACCATTCACAATTGCAAAGAGTTTTTCAACTAAAATTCCTTTTAAATTTTGGAATTTTTGATCATAGCTTTCTTCTAATATTTGCAACTCTTGTTTATCTTGATTTCTCTTTCTTTTATCCTTGAAAGATCTAGTAAATAATTTTTTATCAACAACTATTCCATGAAGTGATGGGGGTGCTTTGAGAGATGCGTCTTTAACATCTCCTGCTTTATCGCCAAAAATTGCTCTCAACAATTTTTCTTCTGGTGTAGGGTCAGACTCACCTTTTGGTGTAATTTTACCGATTAAAATATCTCCTGGATTTACCTCGGCACCGATTCTAATCATTCCATTTTCATCCAAATCTTTAGTTGATTCTTCACTAACATTTGGAATATCGTCAGTTAATTCCTCCGTACCTAGCTTTGTATCTCTAACGTCTAAAGAATATTCATCAATATGAATTGAGGTAAAAATATCTTCTCTTACAACTTTTTCAGAAATCACAATAGCATCCTCAAAATTATAACCCTTCCATGGCATAAATGCAACCTTCATATTCCTTCCTAGAGCTAATTCTCCATTTTCAGTAGCATAACCCTCACACAAAACCTGTCCCTTGACAACTCTATCTCCTTTTTTGACTATTGATTTTAGATTTATACATGTGCCTTGGTTTGTTTTTCTGAACTTTATCAATTCATAATCTTTAACAGGGCTATCAAACCTGACCATTTCTTCCTTCTTTGAAATATCATATTTGATTGTTATCTTATTTGCATCTACATATTCAACGAAGCCGTCACCTTCAGCATTAATTAAAATTCTAGAATCAGTTGCTACTTGTGATTCAAGTCCAGTTCCGACAATCGGCGAATCTGGCTTGAGAAGAGGTACAGCTTGTCGCATCATATTTGAACCCATCAAAGCTCTATTTGCGTCATCGTGCTCCAGAAAAGGAATTAAGGACGCTGATATTGATGCTATTTGATTTGGTGCTACATCTGTGTAATTAATTTTATCGGGATTAACAACTGGGAAATCAGCTTGATCACGAGCTATTACTCTATCACTTGTTATTTTTCCGGTCTTATCAAATGGTATTGTAGCCTGAGCAATGAGTTTATTTTCTTCTTCCTCAGCACTAAGGTAAGTTGTTTCATTTAAATCAATCTTACCATTTTTTACTTTTCTGTATGGTGTTTCAATAAATCCTAAATTATTAACTTTTGCGTAAACGCCCAGGGAGGATATTAAACCGATATTGGGTCCTTCTGGAGTTTCGATTGGACATAATCTTCCATAATGAGTGTAATGAACATCCCTAACTTCAAAGCCAGCCCTTTCCCTTGATAATCCGCCAGGGCCTAAAGCAGAAAGCCTTCTTTTATGAGTTAATTCTGCTAATGGATTGGTTTGATCCATAAATTGGGAGAGTTGATTAGTACCAAAAAAAGTATTTATAACTGATGATAAAGTTTTTGCATTAATTAAATCTATTGGTGTAAAAACCTCATTATCTCTGACATTCATTCTCTCTCTGATAGTCCTCGCCATTCTTGCTAACCCAACACCGAACTGTGAAGATAATTGTTCTCCAACGGTTCTAACTCTCCGATTAGAAAGGTGATCAATATCATCTATTTCAGCTTTTGAATTAATCAACTCAATTAGATACTTAATTATTGTTATGATATCTAATTTTGTTAAAACCAATTTATCCATTTCAACCTCTACATCAAGTTTTTTATTCATTCTGTATCTACCAACTTCTCCCAAATTGTATCTCTGGTCAGAGAAGAATAATTTATCTATTATTCCACGGGCAGTATCTTCATCAGGGGGTTCAGCATTTCTAAGTTGACGGTAAATGTGTTCGACAGCTTCTTTTTCCGAATTGGTTGGATCTTTCTGAAGAGTGTTATGAATAATTGCATAATCAGACATGTGAGCATCTACTTTATGCAATAAAATAGTTTTTGTTCCAGAGTCAATAATTTGATCTATATGTTCTTTTTCAAGAACAGTATCCCGGTCAATTACAATTTCATTCCTTTCTATTGAAATAACTTCACCGGTGTCTTCATCAACAAAATCCTCATGCCAAGTCTTAAGAACTCTAGCAGCTAATTTTCTCGCTAAAACTTTTTTTAAACCGGACTTAGAAACTTTGATTTCCTCAGCAAGATCAAAAATCTCTAAAATATCCTTATCACTCTCATAACCTATAGCTCTGAAGAGAGTTGTTACAGGTAATTTCTTTTTTCTGTCAATGTATGCGTACATAACGCTATTTATATCAGTAGCAAATTCTATCCATGAACCTTTGAAAGGGATTACTCTTGCAGAATAAAGTTTGGTTCCGTTTGCATGGAAAGATTGTCCAAAAAATACTCCTGGGGACCTATGCAACTGAGAAACAACTACTCTTTCAGCTCCATTAATACAGAAAGTTCCGCTGGGTGTCATGTAGGGGATTGTTCCTAAAAAAACATCTTGTACAATAGTCTCAAAATCTTCATGTTCTACATCTGTACAATACAATTTTAAACGAGCTTTTAGAGGTACTGAATATGTAAGCCCCCTTTCAATACACTCCTGAATTGAATATCGAGGTGGATCGACAAAATAATCCAAAAACTCTAACACAAATTGATTTCGAGTATCAGTAATTGGAAAATTTTCTTTGAAAGTATTAAACAAACCCTCTTCATTTCTTTCGTCTGATTTAGTTTCAAGTTGAAAAAAATCTTGAAAAGACTTTATTTGAATATCAAGGAAATCTGGGTAATCTGGAGTATGTTTTGCGGTTGCAAAATTTGTTCTGTTTTGAGTTGTACTGGACATTTTTAAGGTTTTAAGTTGAAATAATTTTGAAAATAGAAACTAGTTTCTCAAATATCCAATCTTGGATATTTAGAATATTTATTACTAAATCTTATTATTTGAGCTCTACCTCTGCTCCAGCTTCTTCTAAAGATTTTTTAAGACCTTCAGCTTCATCTTTGGCAACACCCTCTTTAATTGGACTTGGCGCCTCATCAACTAAGCCTTTCGCTTCTTTTAATCCTAATCCTGTTAACTCTTTGACTAACTTTACTACAGCAAGCTTCGATCCTCCCGCAGCAGTTAAAATAACATCAAATTCTGTTTTTTCATCTGCGCCACCACCAGCTTCTCCACCTGCTGCTGGAACTGAAGCCGCTACCGCGGTAGCTGCTGGTTCAATTCCATACTCATCCTTAAGTATTGTCGCAAGTTCATTAACTTCTTTTACTGTAAGATTTACTAATTTCTCTGCAAAGTCTTTTATATCTGCCATTTTACTAATTTTTAAATTTATTTTTAATTTTCACTTTAACTTTTTTTTTCAGACTAACGCTCTGATAACGTTTTCAATACTCCTGATAGGTTATTTCCACTTGACTTCAATGCTGAAATAACACTTTTAACCGGTGATTGTAATAATCCAACAACTTCAGCAACAAGTTCCTCACGTGATTTTATAGCTACTAGGGCTTCAAGCTGGCTGTCACCAATATAAACTGCTTCCTCAATATATGCAGCTTTTAAGATTGGTTTTTCATTTTTCTTTCTAAATTCTTTAATGACTTTGGCGGGAGCATTTCCAGTATCAGAAAACATTAATGATGTATTTCCTTTCAAGACTGAAGGTATTTCACCAAAATCTTTGTCTGATGCGTCTATTGCTCTTGAAAGCATTGTGTTTTTAACCACAGATAATTTAATATTCGCTTTATAGCACGCACGTCTCAAGTCAGAAGTTTGAGATGCATTAAGTCCTGATATATCAGCTAAATATAGATTTTTAGAGCTGGACAAACTAAGTGTCAAATTATCAATTACTTTTATTTTTTCGGCTTTATTCATTTTTTTTCTTTATGAGAATTTAGCTTCAACCGCAATGCTAGGACTCATGGTAGTTGAAATAAAAATACTTTTAACATATGTTCCTTTTGTTGTTGAAGGTTTAAGTTTGATTACTGTTTTAATAAATTCGTCAGCATTCTCAAATATTTTTTTTGCTGAAAAAGAAACTTTACCAATAGCCGCATGAATTATTCCATTTTTTTCAACTTTAAAATCTATTTTTCCACCCTTCACATCCGAAACTGCTTTTTTAATATCCATAGTCACTGTACCAGTCTTGGGGTTAGGCATTAGGCCTCTGGGTCCAAGAACTCTTCCTAAAGGACCTAATTTACCCATCACGCTCGGCATTGTAACTATAACGTCAACATCAGTCCAACCATCTTTTATTTTCTGTAAATATTCATCTAAACCAATGTAATCAGCACCTGCTTGCTTGGCTTCATTTTCCTTATCAGGTGTAACGAGCGCCAGAACACTCAGATTTTTTCCAGTCCCATGAGGTAAAGTTACAACACCACGAACCATTTGGTTAGCTTTCTTTGGATCGACACCAAGTCTCATAGCTATATCAATAGACTCATCGAATTTTGATTTTGAAATTTCTTTAATCATGTTGGCAGCATCTTCAAGACTGTAAAAAATTGAATTATCAATTTTAGATCTAGCATCTTTTTGATTTTTTGTAATTCTTCCCATTAGACTTATTCTTTAAAAGGTACATTTCCTTGTACTTTAAAACCCATTGATCTAGCAGTACCAGCAACCATTTTCATAGCAGATTCGATATTAAAAGCATTTAAATCTGGCATTTTATCTTCTGCAATTTTTTTAATCTGATCCCATGTGACTGAACCTACTTTATTTCTATTTGGTTCACCAGAACCTTTTTTCTTTTTCGCCGCTTCCATTAGTTGAACTGCTGCAGGAGGTGTTTTTATAACAAACTCGAAAGATTTATCTTTAAATACTGTTATTGTTACTGGCAAAACTTTTCCTGGTTTGTCTTGAGATCTTGCATTAAATTGTTTACAAAACTCCATTATGTTGACACCAGCTGCTCCAAGCGCTGGACCTACAGGAGGTGAAGGATTAGCAGCGCCGCCTCTTACTTGTACTTTTAAAACTTTTTCTACTTCTTTTGCCATTTTATTAGGTGTTTTCTACAATTTTTCGACTTGCATGTAACTCAATTCTAGGGGTGTTTTACGGCCAAATATTTTTACCATGACCTCTAATTTTCTTTTGTCTTCATTAACTCTTTCAATTGCACCAGTAAAGCCATTGAAGGGACCATCTATAACCTTTATATTTTCGCCTTCAGCGTAAGGTATGTTTATTTGTTCGGTTGAAAGAGATAGCTCATCAACTTTTCCAAGCATTCTATTAACTTCAGATGGTCTCAAAGGAATAGGATCTCCTCCTTTTGTTTCACCCAAGAAGCCTATAACGTTTGTGACTGACTTTATAACGTGAGGTAGTTCTCCAGATAAATCAGCCTTAATCATAATGTATCCTGGAAAGTATGTACGTTCTTTACTTATTTTTTTTCCGTTGCGAATTTGGACTATTTTTTCAGTTGGGACAAGTATATCCTCAAGTTTTTTTGAAAACCCAAGCCTTTCAATCTCAGTAAATATATAGTCTTTGATCTTGGCTTCTTGACCACTCACCGCACGAATTACATACCACTTGTTGTTACTAACTTCAGTCATACTAGTTTATAATTTCAAAATATGATTTCACTATTCTTGACAACACTGAATCTGCACCCCAAATTGCAAGTGAGAACATGACAGAAAATAATAAAACGACTACAACCAAACGTTGCAGCTCTTCTCTTGGCGTCCAAGAGACATTTTTTTGTAGCTCTTCAAATGAATTCTTCAAAAAATTTACTATCGTTGTCATTCAAAAATTAATTTTAATGCA
Source organism: Flavobacteriaceae bacterium (assembly GCA_002721275.1). Classification (GTDB taxonomy): domain Bacteria; phylum Bacteroidota; class Bacteroidia; order Flavobacteriales; family Flavobacteriaceae; genus Marivariicella. Next base: position 77,590 of record PBJZ01000012.1, on the reverse strand, counting down.
CGGGTTGAGAGACTCGAACTCCCGACACCTGGTTTTGGAGACCAGTGCTCTACCAACTGAGCTAAACCCGTATAAATTATAAGACTAATAAGATTTATTCCCATTACTCTTTAGGGCATCAATTAAATTTTAATCTAATATTTCAGTTACTTGACCTGCTCCAACCGTTCTTCCACCCTCACGGATAGCAAAACGAAGACCAATACTTAATGCAATTGGTTGAATCAAATCAACTTCAATTGTTAAATTGTCACCTGGCATAACCATTTCAACACCACTAGGAAGATTAATATTTCCTGTAACGTCTGTTGTTCTTACATAAAATTGTGGTCTGTAATTGTTGTGAAAAGGAGTGTGACGTCCGCCCTCTTCTTTTTTTAGTATATACACTTCAGCTTTGAATTTAGCATGTGGTGTCACAGAACCAACTTTACACAACACCATACCTCTTTTTATGTCAGTTTTCTCAATCCCACGAAGCAATATACCAGTATTATCACCGGCTTCGCCTCGATCCAGAATTTTTCTAAACATTTCAACACCTGTAATTGTAGATTTTAATTTTTCAGCACCCATTCCGATAATATCAATTTCATCACCTGTATTTGCAACACCAGTTTCTATTCTTCCTGTAGCAACAGTACCTCTTCCGGTAATTGAAAATACATCTTCGACTGGCATTAGAAAATCTTTATCCACGTCTCTTTTTGGTAATTCAATCCATCCATCAACTTCTTCCATTAGCTTCATGACAGTGTCGACCCATTTTTGCTCACCGTTTAAAGCTCCCAAAGCGGAGCCTAAGATAACAGGTGTATTATCACCATCATAATCGTAAAAGGACAGCAATTCTCTTACTTCCATTTCAACTAGTTCAAGCAATTCTTCGTCATCAACCATATCTGCTTTATTCAGAAATACTACAATTCTGGGTACCCCTACTTGGCGGCCCAACAATATGTGTTCTCTTGTCTGTGGCATTGGACCATCAGTTGCAGCTACAACAAGTATTGCACCATCCATTTGTGCTGCACCAGTGACCATATTCTTGACATAATCCGCGTGACCTGGGCAATCTACGTGTGCATAATGTCTATTTGTTGTCTGATATTCAACATGAGATGTATTAATTGTAATCCCGCGCTCCTTTTCTTCAGGAGCATTATCTATCTGATCAAAGCTTTGCGCCTCTGATAATCCAGCATCAGCTAAAACCTTTGTAATAGCAGCTGTAAGAGTTGTTTTACCATGATCTACGTGGCCTATAGTACCTATGTTTAAGTGAGGTTTTGACCGATCGAAAGTTTCTTTAGCCATAATTGATTTTTTCTTAATTGTTTTTAGAGGGTGCAAATTTAAAAAAAAAAATCTATAGGCCTTTATAATTCTCGTTTTTTTTCAAATTTATTTGACATCAATTTTAAGAATCAATTTTAATTTTTACTTTATAAAAGTTTTTTTGATAATTAATTTATAATGTGGTAATAAAACTTTTTTAATAAAATTTTCTGTTTACTCACTTTCAGATACCCAATATTTAGTTTAATTTCGCCAAATAACAAAGAAAATATCTATGGCTTTTGATATTAAAATGATAAAGAATCACTATCAGTCTTTAGGTAAGACAGTGAGTAAAATCAGATCCATTTTAAAAAAACCATTAACTGCCTCAGAAAAAATTTTATATTCACATCTTTGGGATAATAAAACTCATAAAAGCTTCGAGAGAGGAGTCGACTATGTGAACTTTGCTCCAGACAGAATAGCATGCCAAGATGCAACCGCTCAGATGGCTCTTCTTCAATTTATGCAAGCTGGTAAGAAAAAAGTTGCCGTGCCAACAACAGTACATTGTGATCATTTGATTCAAGCAAAAGCAGGTGCATTAGACGATTTAAAGGCTGCCAATTCAGCAAGTTCTGAAGTTTTTAATTTTTTACAATCAGTTTCAAATAAATACGGAATAGGATTTTGGAAACCAGGTGCAGGTATTATACACCAAGTTGTACTTGAAAACTATGCTTTTCCTGGAGGAATGATGATTGGAACTGACTCTCATACTGTAAACGCTGGTGGTTTAGGTATGCTAGCAATAGGAGTCGGTGGAGCTGATGCGGTAGATGTTATGGCTGGAATGGCATGGGAGCTAAAATTTCCAAAATTAATTGGTGTCAAACTAACAGGAAAATTAAACGGATGGACTGCCCCTAAAGATATTATTTTAAAAGTGGCAGGAATATTAACTGTGAAAGGTGGAACAGGTTATATAATAGAATACTTTGGTGATGGCGCAGAAGAAATTTCTTGTACTGGAAAGGGGACAATTTGCAACATGGGAGCTGAGGTTGGAGCAACAACATCAACCTTTGGTTACGACGACTCAATGGAAAGATATTTAAGAGCAACAGGAAGGGATGATGTTGCCTCTTACGCGAATAAAGTGAAAGAGCATTTGACAGCCGATAAAGAAGTATATGAAAATCCAAAAAAATATTTTGATCAAATAATTGAAATAAACTTGGACGAATTAACACCGCACATTAATGGTCCATTTTCACCGGATCTTGCAACACCAGTTTCTGAAATGAAAGTAAAGGCTAAAGAAAATAAATGGCCCTTGAAAATTGAATGGGGTCTAATTGGTTCATGCACAAACTCATCATATGAGGACCTTTCAAGAGCGGCCTCGATTGCAAAGCAGGCACTGGATAAAAAATTAAAAACCAAAGCTGATTTTGGGATAAACCCTGGCTCTGAGCAAGTTCGATATACCGCTGAAAGAGATGGGCTTTTAAGTATTTTTGAAGAATTAAATGCGAAGATATTTACAAACGCGTGCGGTCCATGTATAGGTCAATGGGCTAGAGATGGAGCTGAAAATCATGAAAAAAATTCAATAATTCACTCATTTAACCGAAACTTTGCTAAAAGAGCAGATGGTAACCCAAATACTCACGCTTTTGTTGCCTCTCCAGAAATTGTGGCAGCAGTTGCGATTTCTGGAAGACTAGATTTTAATCCAATAAAAGACAAACTTATTAATGAAAATGGTGATGAAGTTTTTCTTGACCCACCTGAAGGAATTGAATTACCAAAATTAGGTTTTGATGTCAAGGAAAATGGTTACTTGGAACCAGTTGAAGATGGATCAAACATAATAGTTAAAGTTGCTAGTAAATCAGAAAGACTTCAAATTCTCTCACCTTTCCAACCATGGGACGGTGAAAACCTTTATGGTTTAAAACTACTTATAAAAGCTCACGGAAAATGTACAACTGACCACATTTCAATGGCAGGCCCATGGCTAAGATTTCGTGGTCATTTAGATAATATATCCAACAACTGCCTAATAGGTGCAGTCAATTCATTTAATAAGAAAACCAATCTCGTTAAAAATCAGATAAACGGAGAGTATGGAGGTGTTCCAGATACACAAAGATTTTATAAGAAAAACAATATTTTTTCTATCGTAGTTGGTGATCACAATTATGGTGAGGGGTCATCAAGAGAACATGCAGCAATGGAACCACGGCACCTTGGGGTAAGGGTTGTTTTGGTTAAATCTTTTGCAAGAATTCATGAAACTAATTTAAAGAAACAAGGTATGCTTGAAATAACATTTAATAATGAGTCAGATTATGATTTAATAATGGAAGATGATACATTTAATTTTGTTGATCTGGACAATTTCAGCCCAAAAAAGCAATTAATAATTGAAATTATTCATTCAGACGGAAAATCAGATATAATTAAAGCCAACCATACATACAATGATCAGCAAATTGAATGGTATAAAGAAGGCTCTGCGCTTAATTTAATAAAAAAACAAAATGCAGCGATAAATAGTTAATTGCTGATTACTTTGTTTAAGTAGCACTTTAATGAAAATTCTACATTTATCACACGCTATGGTATGGGGAGGCAATGAACAACAACTTATTGACCTTATTCCTGAACTGGAAAATTTAAATACTAATAATATTATATTTTGTTTTAAAGAAAGTGCAATAAATAAATACTGTTTAAAGAATAAAATAAAACAAATTTCAATACAAAAAAAAAGTACCTATTCAATTAGCTTAGCCCTTAGATTAAATAGAATTATAGAAGATTATTCAATCGATATAATTCACATGCACACCAGCAATTCGGTTGGGACATTTTTACTTTTTCAAATAATATTTAATAAAGAAATTGGTTCAGTATTTTCAAAAAAAGGAATTAGTGATTCATCTAGTTTTTTAAGCAAAATAAAGTATAACTTTAAAAGAATTGATCAGTTTATTTGTGTTTCAAAAGCAGTCAAAAAAAACTTTTCTAAAGTATTGAGTAAAAAAAATAAATTAAAATTAAACATAGTATATGATGGTATAAATCTAAATAGACTTAAAATAACTCCATCGCTCAATATTAGAAAAGAATTTAATCTAGATGATAAAACTTTTATCATTGGGTCAATCGCAAATCACTCTAGAGCAAAAGATTTGAACACATTAATTAATGCCATTCATTACTTAACTAATAATCTCAAAGAAACTAATATATTTTGCCTTCAAATAGGTAATCACACAAATTTAACTAATAGATATACTAACAATATTAAAAAATTAAGGATATCGAAATTCATAAAAATGATTGGTCATAAAAATAACGCATCCTCATATTTAACAGAATTTAATTGTTTCTGCATTTCATCGATCAGGGAGGGTTTACCTCTGAGCATATTAGAAAGTTTTTATTATAAAACCCCTGTTATTTCAACTTCTGCTGGAGGAATTCCTGAGGTTATATCTGACGGAAAAAATGGTAGCTTAATAAAGATAAAAGATTATAAAAACCTTGCTAAGAAAATCAAAGAAATGATGTATTCCGATGACATCCAAAATAAGTTTAGCAAAAACGGTTTGCTAACCCTAAGAAAAAATTTTACAAATGAAATATGTGCTCTAAATACATTAAAAGTTTACAATAAAGTCATGAGAAAATAATTTTTTTCTTCATGATATCTTTGTGTGTAAATAGAAAGTCAACACATGAATTGCTACCATGGAACATCCCAAATAAACAAAAGGTGACTTTGGAATCCAGATTAAAGCTAGCATTAGTCCTGAGTAACACATTAAACCAACACAAGCAAGGAGAATAATCCTTATTTTTTTTATTTCTATCATAAAACTTGATGATAATCCCAAAACAAAAAAACCTATAATCATTACCCATAAACCAAAGAATCTATATATCTGTTTTAAATAATCTGGTAGAGTTTTGTTTATATCATTTTGAAATAATTCATCGAATGTCATACCCAACCTTTCTTCATTTGCTACTTTATCTAGCATCCAAGGTTCATCAACTATCATCCATCTCAAACCCAACAAAACTAATGTAATTGCAATCACTAAATAAGAAATCTTAAAAATTTTCTTCATTTATTATAATAATTAAATTTAAATATATACATAAATTCCGTAAATTGTATTTATGGAAAAAATTGCTATTTATTGCCAAATAATAATCGCAGTATCTGTAATCAACGTTTGGGTCTTGAGATACGACAATATTGTAAAAGAATTTGTTCAATATGGTCTTTCTGATTTAGTTAGGAATGTTGTTGGAGCTACAAAAATTGCTTTATCAACCCTTCTTATAGTTGGAATATTTTATGACAAAGTAGTATTAATCTCTTCATTGTCAATGGCTTTTTTAATGATTTGCGCTCAATTGGCTCATATTTCAGTTAAAAACCCACTAATCAAATATATACCCTCTCTAACACTTCTTTTACTCTCACTTTTTGTCGCAGGAGTCAATCTAGGAGTACTTTAAAATGTATCTAGAATTATTTTTGATCTTATTTAGTGGAATTTCGTTCTTAGTTTATGGAATAAACTCTTTTCTTTCAAAACAAATGGTCAAAGAATATGAAAGATGGGGATACAAAGATTACAGGTATATGATTGGTTTTTTTCAACTTATGGGTGGAGCCGGCTTATTGATTGGATTATTTTATGAGCAATTAATTTTAATAACATCATTATGTCTCACAATTATGATGACATACGGTGTATATGTGAGATTTAAGATTGGGGATTCCATTAAAATGACCATTCCAGCACTTTTTTATACAATAATAAATGCATTAATTCTATACTTAGATCGTGCGAATTTTTGAGTCATGTTTATAATTTTAAACAACCCTTTTTCAAAATAATAAATTTTTATGTTAAAGATTAAACCCAATAATATTATATCTTTAATTATTCTGATTAGTACAATGGTTAATTGTAATTCAGATAGGCCTGAATTTGTTAAAAATCCAAATATTATAATAATTTATGCAGATGATTTGGGGTATGGAGATGTAAGTGCATATGAAAACGGAATTTTAAATACTGTAAATATTGATAAATTAGCTAATGAAGGAATAAGATTTACAAATGGTTATTCCTCATCTGCAACCTGCAGTCCAAGTAGGTATGGACTAATGACTGGAATATATCCTTGGAGAAATAAGGAAGCCAAAATAATTACTGGAGGTTCATTAATAATTGATACTAATATGGTAACAATTCCAAAACTTTTAAAGCAAAATAAATACCAAACTGGTATAGTGGGTAAATGGCATTTAGGACTTGGATCAAATAAAATAAATTATAATATTGAAATATCGCCTGGACCAAATCAATTAGGTTTTGATTATTCCTTCATCATGCCTGACACACAAGACAGAGTACCCACAGTATATATTGAAAATGGAAGGGTTGTTAATCTTGATCTTGATGATCCTATTGAAGTAGATTTTAAAACAAACTTCCAAGGCCAACCAACTGGTAAAGCCAATCCAGAACTTTTAAAATTAAAATGGCATCACGGACATAATGGTTCGATAGTAAATGGTATACCAAGAATAGGTTTTATGAAAGGTGGAGAGAGTGCTAAATGGAGTGATATTGATATGGCTGATCATTTTTTAGAAAAAGCCAAAAATTATATAAAGAAAAACAAGGACAGATCATTTTTTCTTTTCTATTCACTTCAGCAGCCTCATGTTCCGAGGACACCTCATCCTAGATTTGAAGGTAAATCAGGTATGGGGCCGAGAGGAGATGCAATAGTCGAAGCTGATTGGTGTGTTGGAGAATTATATAAAACTCTTGAATCCGAAGGAATCTTAGAAAATACTTTGATAATTTTTTCCAGTGATAACGGACCTGTTTTAAATGACGGTTATTATGATGATGCTGTTGAGAAAATTGGACATCACACACCCTCAGGAGGGTTAAGAGGTGGAAAATATAGTTTATTTGAAGCAGGAACAAGAGTTCCATTTATTTCTTATTGGAAAAATAGAATTAAACCAGCGGTTTCTGATAAAATAATATCTCAAGTTGATATAATAAACACAATTGCAAAGATTATTGGATCTGAACACAGATCTCTGGATGGAAAAGATTTATCTGAGTTGATTTTGGATAATTCAGGAAATGGTAGAAATGAGTTAATAATTGAGGCAACTACAAGAATTGCTTACAGAAATGGTGATTGGGTAATGATACCTCCATATATTGGGGAGGAAATATCAAAAAATGTCAATATTGAACTTGGAAATTCTGAGTATTACAAACTCTATAATTTAAAAAATGACCCTTCACAAAAAATAAATTTATCAAATAAAAATTTGAAAAAATTAGAGGAAATGATTGATAATTTTGAGACAATAATTGGTAAAAAATTTTCGTATGCAAAAGACTCTATTTTGGAATAAAAAAAATTTGAAACTTATTATAAATTCATTCTGTCGTCAATAAATGTAATTCTTTAAAAAAAGCTGGTAATACAGAAATACATTCGCAATGATACCACATCATACAAAGCTTCAGTTTTAGATGATATTAGTAATCATTTATGGGATATATATCTTATTCGGTAAAAAAAGATTGAATTACAAAAAATTCTAGGAAAAACTAGTTATTGTTTGAGCCAATGACGAGAATTGAACTCGTGACCTCTTCCTTACCAAGGAAACGCTCTACCCCTGAGCTACATCGGCCAATAAAGTTGTGAGCGGGAGACCGGGTTCGAACCGGCGACATTCAGCTTGGAAGGCTGACGCTCTACCAACTGAGCTACTCCCGCTTAGAGACTATAAATATTTGTGGGGAGAGCAGGATTCGAACCTGCGAAGTTAAAAACAGCAGATTTACAGTCTGCCCTCGTTGGCCGCTTGAGTATCTCCCCAATATCTAAAATGAGCCGATGGAGGGACTCGAACCCACGACCTGCTGATTACAAATCAGCTGCTCTAGCCAGCTGAGCTACATCGGCATACTAATATTGATGAACAAAAAGTTTACATTAACAATAAAGTTTTTAAAGTAATATTTTTTAATGATATCACCATTGCACTTTTTGGTTAAATAGTTTTCAATGAACGAGGGCAAATATAAAATACTTTCAGTGAATAAAGAAGAAACACAATTAATAAAACAAATAAAAAAATTGACCTTTTGAATCTCTTCAATGATTTTGTGGAGAATGAAAAATTTCATAACTTGAAAAAGATCAATAAAATAATTTATATTATGAATACCGATTTTTTAGTGACAATTATTTTTATAACCATTCTGGTTATATTTATTTATTGGTATGCTGGCTATTCAACAAGAACAGGAAAACTCGAAGATAAAAATCAAAATTATATTCCTGATTCCTGGGAGGAAAACTTCAGTTGGTTTTTTTCTTTAAAAGGATTGATTATGTTTGTTTTAGGGCTTGTGCTGGGATATTCAATTCACGGAGTTATATAAACCATTTGCAACAAAACAGCAATCGATATTTTCACAACTAATTTTATATACTTGAGGGATTGTTTTAGTTTTGACCCTAGGTTTTTAAAATTTAACTTTCTTTATAATTAAATTGAAATTGGTAATCTAATCATCCAGATTTATTTGATCCTCTGGGGTGAGATTTAGAGTAAATAGATTTTATTTTTTTCATGCTTGTATGCGTATAACTTTCTGTTGCAGCAACACTTGAGTGACCGAGCAAACCTTTAACTGCATTCAAATCAGCTCCTTGGTTAAGCATATGGGTTGCGAAGCTATGTCTTAACATATGAGGACTTTTTTTGTCCTTGGATGATACTTTGTTAAAATAAAAATTAACTGTTTGATACACAAATTCTGGTGTTAATTTATTGCCATTTTCAAAACAAAAAAAGGTTTCTGAATTAGAATTATTGATCTTTTGTCTTTCATTTAGATATATTTCTAATTGGGTTTTTAGTTTATCATGAATTGGAATTAATCTCTCTTTATTTCTTTTTCCTAAAACTTTTAAAATTTGCTCATTGACATCAACAGAGTTATATTTCATTTGAATAATCTCGTTTCTTCTTGCACCTGTGAAATATAGTGTATAAATTAACGTTCTTTCTAATAATCCCTTAAAATTATTGGAAAAAAAATCTGCATTTAAAACTTTAAAAACCTCATCTTCAGAAAAAGGCATTTGTATTTTTTTTTCAATTTTGAGTGGTCTATGTGATGCTAATGGAGAGGTTTTGATATTAGAAGTTTTTTCCAAAAACTTATAAAATGATCTTAGAGCTGATAATTTTCTGTTTACAGATCGATTAGATTTACCTTGATTAATTAAATAAACGATCCACAATCTAATTTCACTGTATTTTACTGTTTCAATATTTTTTATGTTAAAATCATCTAAACAAAAATTTGAAAAACTGTTTAAATCGTTTTTATAGGCAATAAGCGTGTTGGATGAGTAGTTTTTCTCAAGCGAAATGTATTCTAAAAAATTTTCTATTGTTGACAAAATGATAGAATATAGAAATTATTTAATTTACAGCTTTTATTTTTAAAAGGTACCCGTAAACTAAAGATTTTCTTTGTCTCTAAGATGTTGAATATATTGAGCTTTTTGGATTTTTGCTCGATGTTTAACGGAAGGTTTAAGAAATTGTTTACGTGTCCTCAACTCTCGCATTCCCCCAGTTTTATCAAATTTTCTTTTGAAACGTTTTAGAGCTCTATCTATATTTTCACCTTCCTTGATTGGAATAATTAGCATAGTATTTATCAATTATGGTTGCAAATATAATAAACCTAACTACAATAAAATAATAAGATTTTTAATTTTTTAATGATTTTCCTATTGCACTCATGTATTTTGATAACTCATTTTTAACCATTGGGAAGAGAAAAAATAACCCTATCATATTTGGAAAAACCAATCCTAAAATCATTGCATCAGAAAAACCCCATACCGATGACATATCACCAGCAGCTCCTATGACAATAAAAATTAAAAATAATATTTTATAAGTTAAACCTGACACTTTACTTTTCCCAAAAACATACATCCAAGATTGAAGTCCATAATAAGACCATGAGATCATGGTTGAAAAGGCAAAAAGAACAACTGCTAGTGTTAAAAACGGTCCAGAAAATGAAATGTACTCAGAAAATGCAGCAGCAGTGATACTTGCTCCCTCAGCAGGCACTCCATCAATCATCACAACACCACCGACACCACCATAATCAAATATTGAACTATCACCGTTAAAAATTATTATTACTAAGGCAGTCATAGTACAAATAACAACAGTGTCTATAAAAGGTTCAAGAAGAGCAACTAGACCCTCTGAAGCTGGATAATTAGTTTTTACTGCTGAATGAGCTATTGAGGCAGATCCAGCTCCAGCCTCATTTGAAAATGCTGCTCTTCTAAAGCCGGTTATTAATACTCCTAGTAAACCTCCTAATCCTGCACTTGGATTAAAAGCCTGACTAAATATCATTCCAAATGCATCATCAACAAAAGTAATGTTTGTTATTATAATGTAAAGACATGCAACTATATACAACAAAGCCATAAATGGTACTACTTTTTCAGTTACAGATGCAATTCTTTTTATACCACCAATTATGATAATTCCAACAAAAATCATCATGACTAAACCAATTATTGTTCTCGCACTACCACCTGTCATTCCAAATGAATTAACTAATTGAACAGCTGCTTGATTTGACTGAGCTGCATTACCTCCACCAAAAGATGCGCCAATGCACAAGAGTGCAAAAATAATCGCAAGTAGTTTACCTAATTTGCCATAGCCAATTTCATTTAATCCTTTTGTCATATAGTACATTGGTCCACCGTAAACTGTACCATCTTCACCAACATCTCTATACTTAACACCCAGTGTACATTCAACAAATTTTGTTGACATTCCGAGTAATCCGCATAAAATCATCCAAAATGTTGCTCCAGGACCACCTATTGCAATTGCCATTGCAACCCCTGCAATGTTTCCATTACCAACGGTTCCTGAAACTGCGGTTGCTAAGGCCTGAAAATGTGAAACTTCACCAGTTGTATCATCAACTTTATTAGATTTTTTCAATTCTATAGAATCATATTTACCCCTCACAGTGTTTACTGCAGTAGGAAACTGACGAATATTAACAAACCCAAAATAAATAGTAAAAAATAACGCTCCACCAACTAGTAATATGATGATCGTCGGAATTCCTGTTCCAAAAATTGATTCTGTAAAAGGAAAATCATGTAGAATTACAGACTCAAACCAGTTTGCAATTGGCTTAAAAGCTTCATTTATTCTTTCATCTAGACCTAGACTGTTAGTGTCTTGAGCAGATACTAAGGATGGAATTATACTTAAAATTAGCGAAAGAAATACCTCTTGTTTTTTAAATATCATTTTTTTTTTCGGCAATATGCAATAAAATAAAGGAAAATTCAAATAATTAAGAATCTTACTTTACAAATTTATATATCAAACGCAGAGGGCTTACGATAGAAAAAGAAATTTTTAATTTTTATAAAAAATGCTAAGATTAAGTATATTATTGGTCCTACAAGAATTGTAAATAATGATAGATAAATAAATAAAAGTCTGAGTTTTTTTACTCTTAAACCGAGGAACCTAGCAATTATTGAACAAACCCCCAAACCGTTTTGCTCAAAAAAAAGTCTAATCTTAAACAACAAAGATTTTAATTTACTCAATATCACCTTGCCATTCAATTATTCCACCCATAAGATTGTATGTGCTTTTGTAACCCATACTTTTCATAATATGACAAGCTCTAGAGCTTCTATTTCCTGACCTACAATAAATGTAGTATTTTTTATCTTTGTCTAATGATTCTAATTTTTCAAGAAACTCCTTCGGTTTATTTATATCTATTAAAATAGAATTTGGGATTCGTTCATTTGTATGTTCTTCTATTGATCTTACATCAAGTAAAACTGAATTTTCATTAGATTTTAATCCTGAAATCCAATCTTTTTGTGATAAATCCATATTATTATTTTAACAAATGTAACTCCAATTTATTTTAAAAAAATTATATTTTAAAAGATTTTTATTTTTTAACACTTAGAAGTATATTTGTGAAATGGATATCAAAAAATTAAATAAGTGGTGGTTTGAAAAAACGAATATCAATCGTTAAGTTCAATCCCTATGAAAATATCAAAGGCTTGTCTAAACGACAAGCCTTTTTAATTTTATAACTATGAAAACTTTTAATATTCAATCTGAACACAAAAAAATACTCGCTGATACTTTAAGTCCTGTTAGTATTTATCTTAAGATACGTGATGTTTTCCCTAATAGTATACTTCTTGAAAGTAGTGAGTATGATAAAAATAATAAGAACTTTTCGTATGTATGCTGCAACCCATTAGCTTCAATACAGATAAAAAACAAACAGCTAATTACCGAATATCCTGATGGAAATAAGTTTACCGAAAACATTTCTAATGATATTGATATTGCTGAAAAAATTCAAGATTTTATAAAACAATTCAAAACAAAAGAATATGAATTCAAATTCATTTGTAATGGTCTTTTTGGCTATATAGCTCACGAGGCAATAGAGTATTTTGAAGATATAGAGCTAAATCATAACAAACCAAGCAGTAATATTCCTGATTTATATTACGCGATATATCAAAATGTTATTGCCATCAGCCTTTTTAACCACGAAGCCCATATTTTCTCTCATAAATATGAAAAAAATCATAATACAGAGTTGGTTGAGCAACTTTTAAAAAATAATAATATTAGTACATTCCATTTTAAAAAAATTGATAAAAAAACTTCGAATTTAACTGATAAACAATTTATTGATTTTGTACTTAAGGCAAAAAATCATTGTCTTAGGGGGGATGTTTTTCAACTTGTTTTATCTAGATGCTTCTCTCAAAAATTTCATGGTGACGATTTCAATGTATACCGATCACTGAGATCAATAAATCCATCCCCATATTTATTTTATTTTGATTATGGTAATTTCAAAATTTTTGGAAGCTCACCAGAAGCTCAAATTATAATAGAAAACGGTAAAGCAGAGATTCATCCAATAGCTGGAACATTTAGACGTTCAGGAGATGATAAAAATGATACCGAGTCTGCCTTAAGACTTGCAAAAGATCCTAAGGAGAATAGTGAACACATTATGTTAGTTGATCTTGCACGAAATGATTTAAGTAGAAATGGTTCAAGTGTTATGGTAGAAAAAAACAGAGAAATTCAATTTTTCTCCCATGTTATTCATTTAGTATCTAAAGTAACTTGTCTATTGAAAAAAGAGGTTAAAGCATTTCAAGTTGTGGCTGATACATTTCCTGCAGGAACTCTTAGTGGAGCACCCAAGCATAGTGCTTTAAAGCTTATTGATCGTTATGAAACAACAAAAAGAGATTTTTATGGGGGAGCAATTGGGTATATGGATTTTAATGGGAATTTTAATCATGCTATAATAATTCGCTCTTTTTTGTCAAAAAATCAAGAATTGAAATACCAAGCTGGAGCTGGGATTGTTGCTGATTCAGTTCCTGAAAATGAATTACAAGAAGTATTCAACAAATTAGGTGCATTGGATATGGCTCTAAATAATGCTGAAAATATTAAATGAAAAAAATTTTTTTAATAGACAATTACGATTCATTCACCTATAATTTAGTTCATTATCTAGAAGATCTAAATTGTAAGGTAATTGTTAAACGTAATGATCGGTTTAAGATAAATGAAATTGAGTCTTATGATAATGTATTACTCTCTCCAGGACCAGGAATACCTGATGAATCCGGCCAACTAAAAGAAGTTATTAAACTTTTTGCCCCCACTAAAAAAATCTTAGGTATATGTCTAGGTCAACAGGCCATTGGTGAGGTGTTTGGTGCTAAACTTATTAATCTAGATAAAGTATATCATGGTGTTTCAACACCAATTAATATTGTTAAAGATGATATATTATTTGATGGATTGCCAAAAAAAATTAGTGTTGGAAGATATCATTCATGGGTAGTTGACACACCATTACCAAAAGACCTTGTTCCAACTTCTTTTGATCTAAATGGTCACCTAATGTCAATGAGACATAAAAAATATGATGTTTGTTCAGTTCAATTTCATCCTGAATCAATTTTGACTCAAAATGGAAAACAAATAATTAAAAATTGGATAAATTCCTGAAACATGAAAGATATTTTCAATAAACTTATTAATCATGATCGTCTCACTAAAAATGAGGCCTACGATGTAATAATTAATATTGCAGAAGGAAAATTAAACGATAGTCAAATTGCATCGTTTTTAACAATTTTTATGATGCGTAGAGTCAACCTTGAGGAAATAGAAGGATTCAAGAATGCTTTACTTGACTTGTGTATTTCTATTGATTTGAGTGAGTTTAACACAATTGATTTGTGTGGAACAGGAGGTGATGGGAAAAATACTTTTAATATTTCCACACTCTCCTCATTTGTCACTGCTGGTGCTGATATAAAAGTTTCAAAACATGGGAATTATGGCGTATCCTCAGGATGTGGATCAAGTAATGTTTTAGAGAAATTGGGAATTCATTTTTCTAATGATGAAAGTTTTCTAAAAAATTGTTTAGATAAAGCTGGAATTTGCATATTACATGCACCCCTATTTCACCCAGCAATGAAAAATGTAGGACCTGTAAGAAAACAACTTGGTCTAAAAACCTTTTTTAACATGCTAGGACCTTTAGTTAATCCATCTTTTCCAAGAAATCAGTTAACTGGTGTTTTTAATTTAGAATTGGCAAGAATTTATAACTACTTATTTCAAAAAGGCAATAAAAATTATACAATTTTATATTCTTTGGATGGGTATGATGAAATATCTTTAACGACTAATACCAAAGCTTTTACGCATAATAACGAAATGATTTTAAATAGTGATAGTTTCAGGGTTCCAAAAATTAATCATGAGCAAATTCAAGGTGGGGAAGATATTATTTCTTCTGCAAATATATTTATGAATGTAATTCAAAATAAAGGAACAGAAGCACAACAAAATGTAGTATGTGCAAATGCCGGAATTGCTATATCAACTGCATTAGATATCGATCCAATGGATGGTTTTCTCATGGCAAGAGAATCCATTTTGAGTGGAAAGGCATTAGAATCTTTAAAAATTTTACAAAATTTGAGCTCAAAATGACAATTCTAGAAAAAATAATTACTGATAAAAAAATTGAGATTGAATTAAAAAAGAAATACTTTCCAGCCTCTTTCTTAAAATCCTCTCCTTTTTTTAATCATAAAACTAATTCATTAGTCAAAAAATTAAAAGAAAGTAAATTTGGAATTATTGCTGAACATAAAAGACAATCTCCATCAAAAGAAAGTATTAACAGTTTTTCTTCAATTATAAATGTCACAAAAGGTTATGAAAATGCTGGAGTATCAGGAATATCAGTTTTAACCGATAAAAAATATTTTGGTGGATCACTTGAGGATCTTAATTTATCAAGAGCATCAACTACAATTCCTTTACTTAGAAAAGAATTCATTATAGATAAATATCAAATAATCGAATCAAAAGCAAACGGGGCCGATGCAATTCTATTAATCGCTAGTGTTCTATCAAGAAAAGAAATAAAACAGTTTTCACTTCTTGCAAAAGAATACGGAATTGAAGTAGTACTTGAAGTTCACAATCAAATAGAACTTGAAAAGTCTTTAATGCCCTCAATTGATATAATCGGAGTGAACAATAGAAACCTAAAGACATTTAATGTGAACTTGGACAATAGCAGGAGACTATCAGAATATATTCCAAAAGAGTTTTTGAAAATTTCTGAAAGTGGAATTGATAACTCTGAATCAATAATAAATTTAAGATCATATGGATATGATGGATTTTTAATAGGTGAAAAATTCATGAAGACAAAAAATCCCGGTGAAACAGCTCTAAACTTTATAAAAAGAATTGAAAATGAAGCTTAAGATTTGTGGAATGAAAGAATCAAACAATATCAAATCTATTGAAAATATAGAACCTGATTATATGGGATTTATTTTTTGGGAAGATTCTCCAAGATATATAAAAGATAAAATTCCTTTATTAAAAAACACAATAAAAAAAACAGGTGTGTTTGTTGATTCAAATATTGAGTATATAACCAAAGCTGTTGAAAACCATAATCTTCAAGCAATTCAGCTTCATGGTAATGAATCTCCTGAATTTTGTGCTAAATTAATGAATAAACAAAATATAGAGTTAATCAAGGCCTTCAAAGTGGATGATAGTTTTAATTTTGATGAATTGAAAATATTCGAAAACCAATGTGATTTTTTTCTTTTTGATACAAAAGGTAAACTCCCGGGAGGAAATGGTTCAGTTTTTGAATGGTCAATTTTAAAGGATTATAAATATGAAAAGCCATTTTTTTTAAGTGGGGGAATCGGAATTGAAAATGTTGATGAATTAATCAATTTAAAAAAGACAAGACTACCAATATACGCTGTAGATGTAAATAGTAAATTTGAAAGCCAGCCTGGATTAAAAAAATTGAATTTATTAGAAGAATTTAAAAATAAATTATATGAACTATAATATTGATAAGAAAGGTTATTATGGAAATTTTGGTGGAGCATTCATTCCTGAGATGTTATATCCAAATGTAACTGAATTGAAAAAAAATTACTTAAAAATAATTTCTGAAAAAGATTTTCAAAAGGAATTTAACGACTTATTGGAGAAATACGTCGGAAGACCAACTCCTCTTTATTTTGCTAAGCGATTATCTAAAAAATATAATGCTAAAATTTATCTGAAAAGGGAAGATTTGTGTCATACAGGTGCTCACAAAATTAACAACACAATTGGTCAAATACTTTTAGCAAAAAAACTGGGTAAAAACAGGATTATTGCTGAAACTGGTGCTGGTCAGCATGGAGTTGCGACGGCTACAGTTTGCGCTCTTATGGGAATTGAATGTATTGTCTATATGGGAGAATTAGACATAAAGCGTCAGGCTCCAAATGTTGCTAGAATGAAAATGCTAGGAGCAAAAGTGATTGCTGCAAAATCGGGAAGCAAGACCCTGAAGGATGCAACAAATGAAGCAATTCGAGACTGGATAAATAATCCCGTTGACACTCATTATATAATCGGTTCAGTTGTAGGTCCTCATCCATATCCAGATATGGTTGCACGATTTCAATCAGTTATTAGTGAAGAAATTAAAACTCAATTAAAAGAAACGGAAGGTAGAGACTATCCTGATTATTTAATTGCATGTGTTGGAGGAGGAAGTAATGCGGCTGGATTGTATTATCATTATTTAAATGATTTTAGGGTTAGAATTATTGCTGTTGAAGCTGCAGGAAAAGGTATAGATTCTGGAGAAAGTGCAGCTACGTCAGCCCTCGGTAAAGAAGGAATAATTCATGGAAGCAAAACCCTGCTAATGCAAACAATTGATGGGCAAATTACGGAGCCTTATTCAATATCTGCTGGTCTTGATTACCCTGGTGTTGGTCCTCTTCATGCTCATCTGTATAGATCAAAACGTGCTGAATTTATATCAATACCTGACCAAGAGGCAATGGATTGGGGATTAACTTTATCACAGATGGAGGGTATAATTCCAGCAATTGAAACAGCTCACGCATTTGCAATTTTAGAATCTAAACAATTTAAACCTAACGATATTTTAATTTTTAATTGTTCTGGAAGAGGAGATAAAGATCTAGAAACCTTTATTAATT
Source organism: Flavobacteriaceae bacterium (assembly GCA_002721275.1). Lineage (GTDB taxonomy): Bacteria > Bacteroidota > Bacteroidia > Flavobacteriales > Flavobacteriaceae > Marivariicella. Next base: position 59,506 of record PBJZ01000012.1, on the reverse strand, counting down.
ATTTTAAACTATGAAAAATAGAATTGATGGTGCTTTTAAAAAAGAAAAAAAATTACTTTCAATTTATTTTTCTGCCGGCCATCCTAATCTTAATGACACATCTTACATAATAAAAAAGCTTGAATTATCCAAAGTAGACATGATTGAAATAGGGTTACCATTTTCAGATCCTATAGCTGACGGACCAACTATTCAGAAAAGTTCATCAAAAGCTCTAAAAAACGGCATGTCAACCGAAATACTTTTCAAACAAATAGAAAATATCAGAAAGGAAATTAAAATTCCATTAATTGTAATGGGGTATTTAAATCCTATAATGCAGTATGGAATTAAAAAATTTTGTAAAAAATGCGAAATTGTTGGTATTGATGGTCTAATAATACCTGATCTTCCTGTTGATGTTTATAATGATGAATACAAATTTTTGTTTGAAAAACATGGATTATATAATATGTTTTTAATTACACCCCAGACATCTCCCGAAAGAATTCGATTTATTGATAAAGTTTCAAAAGGATTCATCTACATGGTAAGTAGTGCATCTGTTACAGGAGCAAAGAGTGACTTTAACAAAAAACAAATAGATTATTTTTCTAGAATTAAGTCAATGAAATTAAAAACACCTGTTATTGTTGGATTTGGAATCAGTAATTTTAAGACATTCAAAACTGCAACCAAATACACAAATGGTGCAATAATTGGTTCTGCTTTTATCAATTATATTGAAAAAAACGGAATCCAAAAAATAAACAACTTTATAAAAGATATTTTAAACGAATGAGAAACTAAATTCACCAACCAGAAGAAAAAACCGACTTAAATCCACTATCTGTAGAAATTATCCACAATGCTTCTATGTTACTATTACTTTCAACCAAATTAATCCCCTCATTAAGAGACAAAACCATCAAGCTTGTTGCCCAAGCGTCAGCAGTTATACAGTCTGAAGATATAACAGAAGCACTTAATATTTTTGATTGAACAGATTTCCCTGTTCTTGGGTCTATAGTATGATAAAACTTTTTACCAGTAATTTTATCCAACCTAAAATGTCGATAATTACCTGAAGTTGCAATTGCCTTATCATTTAGTGAATAAATGTCATAATTTTTTCTTTTTAGAGAGCTTGAATCAGGGTATTCTATGCCAATTTTCCATGGTTGATTATTTTTTGGATTAATACCTTTTGCAAAGATCTCACCTCCTATTTCCACTAAAAAATTTTTACCTCCTTGTTTTTCAATATATTTTGAAATAATGTCAACAGTAAATCCTTTAGCTATGGCATTAAAGTCAAGCTTAACATTTTTATTGGATTTAACTATAACTCCATTATCATCTAACTTTATCTTATCAAAACCTGTTAATTGTAATAAACTATCAATTTTAGTTTCTGATAGTGGCTTTATATTTTTCTGATCAGGACCAAAACCGTAGGCATTTACCAGAGATCCAACTGTAGGATCAAATGCACCACCTGTTTGTATCCAAATTTCAAATGATTTTTCATATACTTTTCTAAAATATTGGTCTACTTGAATCAGATATCCATTATTGATTTTTGATATATCAGAATCCTTATCATACGTTGACATTGAATTATTTATATCTTCTAAGATATTATCTATTTCAAAAATCAAATCATTATTACTTAAATTGGAATCATGTTTTATTGTATATGTTGTTCCAAGTGCGTTACCATTAATAATTTTGGGACCTTTATTAACTTGACAGTTTGTTGTTACAATTAATAAACTAGCTAACATTAAATGTTGAATTAAAATTATTTTCATATATGATAACTATAATTTAATCCAACCTTCAAAATTGATTGCATATGGCTGATCTAATTTAATTTCTTCTTCATAGTTTTCTGAATTTGCTATACCAACTCCAGCATAATATGAGTATGCATTATAGTTTTGAGCATGTTTTTTTATTTTTTTAGCTAAAGTTTGATCAAAATTTTTTGGATTCTCAGGATATTTTATGGCTCTTACGATAAAGAAATGAAGTTTTTTATTTTTTAGACAAACGAACTGAGGGTCTTTTTTCATCTTTGAGTTCACAGATAAAAATTCAAAACCACATTTCTTTAATGAATTTCCAACTGTCTTCATTGCTAAATTATGTAGATCCTGATCTGATAGCATTAGATAAAAAGATTACCCGCCAAAATCATCGAACCTAACATTTTCTGGTGGAACACCAAAATCCTCTGCCATTCGTTCAATAGCCTGATTCATTAATGGAGGTCCACAAAAATAAACTTCTATGTCCTCTGGACTATCATGCTTTGATAAATAGTTATCTATTACAACTTGATGAACAAAACCAGTGAAGCCATCTCCTTCTCCATCTAAACCATTTTTTTCAATCCAATTATCTTCCGGTAGTGGTTCAGATAATGCCACATAAAATTTAAAATTTGGGAAATCCTTCTCTAAAGCCCTAAAATGTTCCAAATAAAATAATTCCCGTTTTGAACGACCGCCATACCAAAAAGTTACAACTCTTCCAGTCTTTATTGTTCTGAAAAGTTCATATAAATGTGATCTCATGGGCGCCATTCCAGCCCCACCTCCTACATATAACATTTCCGCTTCTGACTCGTTTATAAAAAACTCTCCAAATGGACCAGAGATAGTTACCTTGTCACCAGCTTTTTTTGAAAAAATATAAGATGAAGCAACACCTGGATTTAAATCTGACCATTTATTTTTTTCTCTATCCCAGGGAGGTGTTGCAATTCTGACATTTAACATGATTTCCTTACCTTCTGCAGGGTAAGAAGCCATTGAATATGCTCTCTCAACAGTTTCAGGATTCTTCATAACTAAAGGCCACAAATCGAATTTGTCCCATTCCATTTTGAATTTTTTCTCCTCACCAGGGTGCTCTTCAGGATGGGCAGAAATATCAATTTCGTCATATTTGACTTCGCACTTTGGAATTTCGATTTGAATATATCCGCCAGCCCTGTAGTCCATTTCCTCTGGTAGTTCAACTACAAATTCCTTTATGAATGAAGCAACGTTCCAATTTCTAACAACAGTTGCTTCCCACTTTTTTATTCCAAAAATTTCCTCTGGAACTTCAATAACCATATTTTGTTTGACCTTTACTTGACATCCTAGTCTCCAACCTTCTGCTATTTCTCTTCTTGAAAAATGAGGTTTTTCAGTAGGTAAAATCTCACCTCCACCATCTAATATTTGACATTTACATTGAATGCAAGTTCCACCTCCACCACATGCTGAAGGTAAAAATATTTTATTATTACCTAATGTAGATAAAAGTGTACCACCTGATGAAACTTCTATTTCATTATCTCCATTAATTTTCAAATTAACGGGACCTGAGGGTAATAACTTAGCTTTTGCTCCCAATAAAATTCCTACTAAAGAAAAAGTAAGAATTAAAAAAACAATAATACTCGCGGCAATGACTGTATAATCCATTATGTTATAATTTAATTCCCATAAAACTCATAAAACCCAGTGCCATCAGACCTGTAATAATAAATGTAATTCCTAATCCCCTGAGTGGTGCTGGCACATTCGAATAGGCAATTTTTTCTCTGATAGCAGCTATAGCAACAATTGCTAACAACCAACCAATTCCTGAACCAAGACCATATACTGCTGATTCTGAAATTCCTGAAAAATCCTTTTGTTGCATGAATAATGATCCACCCAAAATTGCACAATTAACTGCAATTAAAGGTAAAAATATACCTAATGCTCCATACAGCTCTGGTGAAAATCTTTCAACAATCATCTCTACTAGTTGAACCATGGAAGCAATCACTGCAATAAACATAATAAAACTCAAAAAACTTAAATCTATCAGTTCATACTCACTTCCTAGCCATTTTAGGGCACCTGGTTTCAGTAAATAGTTATCAATTAAAAAATTAATTGGAACTGTTATAGCCAAAACAAATATTACTGCGAATCCAAGACCAAGAGCGGTTTTAACGGTCTTAGAAACTGCCAAATAAGAACACATACCCAAGAAATATGCAAAAATCATATTTTCTATAAAGATACTTTTGACAAAAAGGTTTAGATATCCCTCCATAAATTAACTCTTTTCTATTAATGTTCTGTTACGAGATCTTTGAAACCATATAAATAACCCCACAGTTATAAGGGCCATAGGCGACAAAAGCATAAGTCCATTATTAACATATCCCATATCATAAATAAATTCAGGAATAACTTGATAACCCAAAAGTTTTCCAGATCCAAATAATTCCCTAAAAAATGCAACAATAATCAAAATAAAACCATAACCTGCAGCATTTCCAATACCATCCAAGAAGGACCTCCACACCCCATTTCCTAATGCAAAAGCTTCTAGTCTCCCCATTACAATGCAATTTGTAATTATCAATCCAATAAAAATCGATAACTCCTTACTGACGTCGTAAGCAAAGGCTCTCAAAACTTGGTCTACTAATATAACCATCGAAGCAACAACAACAAGCTGAACAATAATTCTGATTCTGTTGGGTATTAAATCTCTCAAAAGAGAAATAATAACATTACTTGCAGCCATAACAGCCATTACAGATACACTCATCACAATTGCAGGCTTCAATTGAACAGTGATTGCTAGAGCCGAACAGATTCCTAATACTTGAACGGTTATGGGATTGTTATCATCCATAGGATCTATTAACAACGCCCTATTTTTTTTTGATAATAATGGTTCTATTTCTTCATTTATAAAGAAAATTTTAGGTGTATGTTTAATATTATTCTTTAACATGTTTAATCAGTGTATGCAATTTTTTGTTCTTGTGAATTGAAATAAGGCAAGTAATTCTGAAGCCTCTCTTTTATCATTTCAGTAACACCATCTCCAGTTATTGTTGCACCCGAAATAGCATCAACCTCGTTATCGTTTTTATCTCTCCCCTTAGGATCATTATTAGTTTTTGACACATTTACTCCGACTAGCTTACCTTGCTTATCCAAAACCTTTTCGCCTTTAAAACTATTTTGAAACCAGTTTTGAGTTATTTCAGCACCTAGGCCAGCTGTTTCTCCTTTGTGATCAAAAACTGCACCTTTAATAGTATTTTTGTCACCTTCCAAGGCTACATATCCCCAGATAGCATCCCACAAACCTGAACCTCTTAGTGGAACAATATAATATGTTGATGAATCAACCTCGGCTAAATATATCGGGAACCTTTGTTTTTCTCTGGGTTTTTTTATTTCAACACTTAAATTTAGTTTAAAAGCATCAATATTTTTATCAATGGATCCATCAGACTTCAATGATAACTCCTCTAAAATGTATTTATTGTAGACTTGTTCCGCTTCTTCACGGTCAACTTCAACTCCAATTGTAGCAAGTATATTTTGCATTTTTTCTTTACGAACATTCTCAGCTTGAATATCCTTTAGTAAAGTCGAGGTTGTAGCTAAAGTTGCTGCAACTACAACAACCATTATTGCGGAAAATAAAAATGTATATGCGTTACTATCTCTGTTCATTTGTAAATTAAGTTGTTTTAATTCTAGAAAGCTCCCACCTCTTTTTTCTTTTCAAAATATTTGAATTGTAGACATAGTGATCAATTGTGGGGGCAAATACATTCATTAACAGGATTGCTAACATAACACCTTCTGGATAAGCAGGATTAAACACTCTGATCATAATACAAAATACTCCAACCAGTATACCATAAATCCATTTTCCTTTTTGAGTTTGTGCTGCAGAAACAGGATCTGTTGCCATAAAAACAATCCCAAATGCAAAACCGCCAACAATCAAATGATTCATCCAATTAAAACTCATTAGTGAATTAGCACCCCATAAGTTAAATAAAATAGCCATTATTGATGCGCCTAAAACCCCACCTGCCATAATTCTCCAACTTCCTACGCCAGTTATTATTAGAATTAGTGCACCAACTATAATCCATAATGTAGAAGTTTCCGCAATTGATCCTGGAATTGAACCTGCAAACATATCCATAGTTGAATAAGCTATTTGCTGACCTGCTGCCAAACTCCCCAAAATAGTTTCTCCAGAGATGCCATCAACCATACTGGCCTCTGAAACCCATACCTTATTTCCTGACATATAAGTTGGGTAGGCAAAAAAAGCAAAAGCTCTTGCTGTAAGTGCTGGATTAAGAATATTCATTCCAGTTCCACCAAAGGCTTCTTTTGCTATGATGACTGCAAAAGCTACTGATACTCCGACCATCCACAGAGGAATATCTACTGGCATTATCATAGGAATTAACATCCCAGTGACCAGATATCCTTCGTTTACTTCGTGACCCCTGTAAACTGCAAAGGCGAACTCAATTGTAAGACCAACTATATATGAAACAGCAATCATTGGTATAATCTTAAATGAACCATGAATAAATGCATCAAAAAAAGTAAAATTAGAATCTGTTTGAATTAAGTATTGATACCCAGTATTATATGTTCCATATATTAATGCTGGGATTAATGCAATAATTACTGTAACCATAGTTCTTTTCAAATCAACTGCGTCTCGTATGTGCGAACCCCTACTAGTAGTATGATTAGGCACAAACAAAAAGGTATCAAATGCATTAATTGCAGGAGCTAGCTTTTCCCACTTTTCGCCTTTTGCAAAAGGTCTTTTTATATCGTCAAGTTTTTTTCTTAAAAATTTCATATTGTAAATTTAACCTACTTCTTTTATCATCAATTCAATTGCATCGGATATTATTTCTTGAGCTTCAATTTTTGAAGTACATGAGTAATCAATTAAACCAAAATCTTCAGGCACAACCTCATAAATTCCATACGCTTCCATTTTTTCAATATCACCAGTCATACATACTTTTAATAGTTGCATGGGATAGATATCCATTGGAAAAACTTTTTCCATTTCACCAGTCACTACTAAAGCCCTTTCTTCACCATTCAAATTGGTATCAATGTCAAAAGTTTTATTTCGGAACAACCATGAAAAACTTGTTTTTGAAAGGCTAGGGATATCATTATCAACAAAAGGTAGCCATCCAAACATTCGATATTTGTTTCCTTCTGGGATAACCGAAAGGAGGTTGTTATAAAATCCAATATAACCATCCTGGGAGGTCAAAGATCCTGACAAAACATCTCCATTAATAAATCTGATATCTCTCTTTTTATTTAATTTGGCTATTTTTATTAAATCATCAATTTTAACTCCAATTTTTGTCCTAAAATATTGAGGATTTTTGATACAACTCCCAGCTACTGCAACTGTTCTCTGAGCAGTGTAAGTACCTGTTTTAAAAAATAAACCAATGTTAACTACATCCTCGGGTCTTATCACCCACACCTTGTCTCCCATGTTAATTGGAGAGATTTTTTGTATTTGAACACTTTCATTTGAAGAAGGATGTGGTCCACTAACACCAACAACATCAACATCATTTATGTTGTTAAATAAATTCTTTGATTTAGAATTAACAGTCAAAATCGTACTTTTTTTTGTGAGCTTATTCAGTATTTGTACCCCTCTTTGGAAGTCTTCATGATTATTCTTTAATATGAAATCAAAATCAACGTCCAGTGGGGCTGAAGTAAAACAAGAAATAAGAATATATCTTGGAATATCACCGGGATTTGCAATCACATTATATGGTCTTTGCCTTATAAAAGGCCAACAACCACTTAACGTTAAAAGTTCAATGATGCTTTTCTTATCAGGATTACTTGGAATGTCATGAACTATTTTTTTATTTCCATTCAATTCAATCTCAATAGTTTCAATTTTTCTCTTTGGTCCCCTAACAATATTGGATATTATTCCCGAAACAGGTGAAACAAATTTAATTTCTGGATTTTTTTTATCATGAAATATTGGTGAACCTTGGGATACGTAATCATTTTCTCTAATTTCAAGTTTGGGAGTTAGTGAAAAAAAGTCATCAGGTTGAAGAGCATATGACTGAGAAGTAATCTTATCATTAATAAAATTCTTAGCCTTTCCCTTTAAATTAATATCTGCTCCTTTTCTAAAGGATATGTCTTTGGACATTTGAGTTATAATTAATCATAAAAACCATGCAAATTTAATCTTAAAACATAGATTGAAAAAGAGATTCAAAGAGGAAATTTTTTATTTATATTAATTCTAAATAACATGTAGTTAAATAATCATTTAAATTTTATTATTTGTAATTTTAAAAATAATGAAAACTCTCATAATAATTCTCTTGTTAAGTTTTAACACACTAAACTTTCATCATGGTTTAATTAGTTCGGTTTTGGAATTTACACCACCTTTCCTAAAATCTATAAAATTAAAAAACTACAACCAAAAAGGTACTCTACCTTTTATAATTGGTGATGAAAAAATTGAATTATCATTTGATGACTTAACTGCAAATGAGAACGATTATTATTATAAAATTTCATATCACAATTCGGACTGGTCAGAGTCAAACTTGTTTAAAAATGAATACTTAAACGGACTTGATAATATTCGTATTTCAAATTTTAAAAATTCATTTAATACTCTAAAAAGATACACCAATTATAAACTCGAAATTCCAAATAATTTGATACAATTAAAATTATCTGGGAACTATATGATAAATGTTTATAATACAGATGATGAACTGCAATTTTCAAGAAAATTTTTATATGTAAAACCAAAAATTGATGTCGATGGAAATGTATATAGGACTAGAGATTTAAACCTTTTTTTAACTCACCACAATATAAGATTTGAAATTGTTCAAGACAAAGTGGGATATATTAAAAATCCAAATAACAATTTGAAGATAGTTATATTACAAAATGATCAATGGTTTAATAAAATATCAAAACTAAAACCTCAATATCAGGAAAATAAAATATTAAAATTTAGGTATGACATAATTTCTAGCTTTGAAAGTGGTAACGAATTTCTTTTTTTTGACACAAAGGACCTAAGAATTAATGGATTAAATACAAGTTTTATAAATCTCGAAGAAGTTTATCATGTTTATCTGTACACTGATATTCCAAGAAAATACTCTCCATATTCATTTTACCAAGATTTAAACGGAGAATTTGAGATCAGAACAGTTTTAGGTTCTCAAAATCCTGATATTGAATCTGATTATAGTTGGGTTCATTTCACTCTGGCTGCAAGTATCGAGCTTCCTGAAACCAAAATATATGTAATGGGAAATTTTAATAATTATGAACCCGACGATCAAAATCTTATGATATACAATAAATCACTAGAAGCATATGAGTTAAAAATTTTATTAAAACAGGGTTATTACAATTATAAATATGTAGCAAAAACAAAATCAAATTGGGATTTCAATCTTATTTCTGGAAATTATTATCAAACAGAAAATAGTTATAAAATTTTAGTTTATTATAGACCCCCTGGGGAAATTTATGACCAACTAATTGGTCTTAAAGAATTAAACTCAAGAAATATATTTAACTAATTTGAATATAATGTTGGTTAAAAAAACCTCTATTCAAAATCATAAATAATTATTTTCAATTGCATAAATTTGAATAAAAATAGAATCATGAATAACAGCAATATTAATATTCCATATCCATCAAATGAGGAAGTTTTGGATTATGCCAAAGGGAGTCCAGAAAGAAAATCTGTTCTCAATACTTATAAAGAACTTTACAAAAAAAAAATAACAGTTTTTCTAAAAATTAATGGTGAAAATTTAAAGGGAGATTCGACAAAAAAAATGACACCCCCTCATGATCACAAACATATATTAGGAGAATATCATATTGCAAATAAAACCCAAATTAAAACTGCCATTTCAAGTGCTCTAAAAGCCAGGGATAAATGGTCGAAAATGCATTGGACTAGAAGGGCTTCAATTTTTTTAAAAGCTGCCGATTTATTGGCAGGTCCATACAGAAATAGAATTGTTGCAGCAACAATGATAGCACAATCAAAAACTGTTCATCAAGCTGAAATTGACGCAGCTTGTGAATTCATTGATTTTTTAAGATTTAATGCTTTTTATATGCAAGAAATATATCAAAATCAACCTGAAAGTAGTCCGGGTATGTGGAATCAATTACACTACAGACCCTTAGAGGGTTTCATATATTCTATCTCCCCTTTCAATTTTACAGCGATTTCAGGAAATTTATCTGCTAGCGCTGCTTTGATGGGAAATGTTGTTGTCTGGAAACCTAGTGATCATCAGATATTTTCCGCACAGGTCGTCATGGAAGTATTTGAAGCTGCAGGACTCCCAAATGGTGTAATAAATATGGTTATGGGTGACCCAGAAATGATAACTGATACTGTCCTAGCCTCTAAAGATTTTGCAGGAGTCCATTACACAGGTTCTACTTTTGTTTTTCAAAATATTTGGAAGAAAATTGGATCTAATATTTCAAATTATAAAACCTATCCCAAAATTGTTGGGGAAACTGGGGGTAAAGATTTTATAATTGCTCACTCCTCTGCTAATATTAATGAGGTAGCTACGGCTATAGTTCGGGGGGCATTTGAATACCAAGGTCAAAAATGTTCTGCTGCCTCAAGAGTTTATCTTCCTAAATCAAAAACAGAAAAAATTCTCAATGAAGTAAAACGTCAATTAAATACTATCAAAATTGGTTCACCTGATGACCTAGGAAACTTTGTCACGGCAGTCATCCATGAAGAGGCGTTTGATAGAATCGTCAATGCAATTGACAAAATAAATGCTGATAGTGAGGCTGATATATTTTGTGGAGGCTCATATGATAAAAGTATAGGATATTTTATTTCACCAACTGTTGTAACTACTTCAAATCCAAATTACTTTTCTATGGAAAAAGAACTATTTGGTCCATTAGTTACAGTTTTTTCCTATGATGACAAGAAATGGCATGAAACACTTAAATTGGTTGATCAGACATCAATTTATGCACTCACTGGAGCAGTTTTTTGTGAGGATCGGTATATTATAGATGAAGCAATAACTGCTTTGGAAAATTGTGCTGGAAACTTTTATCTGAATGATAAACCAACAGGGGCTGTTGTTGGTCAACAACCATTTGGCGGAGCAAGGGCCTCTGGAACAAATGATAAAGCAGGATCTGTTTTCAATCTTTTGAGATGGATTTCTCCAAGGATGATTAAAGAAAATTTCGTTCAGGTTACAGATTATAAATATCCATTTTTGAAATAAAATTCAAAAAATTAACGACTTAAAGGTATATACACAATTTTTTTTGTTTTAAAGAATTTGGCTTTAAAATAATTTGATAGTTTAATTTCCTTTGATGCAGAAAAACCCGATAATTCGTAACTTAAGTCTCCTCCCTTCAAATAAATAATTCCGTTGTCTATGTTATTAAAACCATTAAGTTTAATATTTTTGGAAACAAGTGGAACAAATTTTTCCATTCGAGAAACAGCCCTACTAACTACAAAATCTACTTTTTGAGTATAATTTTCTGCTCTTATTTTTAAGGCTGTTATATTTTTTAAACCAAGTGTATTTACTATACTTGTTACAGAGTCAATTTTTTTTCCAATGCCATCAATCAAATAAAATTTAACATCTGGGAAAACAATAGACAATGGAATGCCAGGAAATCCTCCACCTGTCCCAACATCTAAAATCTTAGTTTTGGGTTTAAATTTTATAAATTTTGCAATCCCTAGAGAGTGAATAATATGTCTTTCAAACAAGAAATCAATATCTTTTCTTGAAACTAGATTGATTTTAGAGTTTATATTTTTTAATAAATTATTTAGTTGAGAAAATTGTTCAATTTGTTCATAAGATAGGTCTGAAAAATATTGTTCTAAAAGATCCAAAATATTATTTTTAACAAAAATATGAATGAGGTGTGAACTTGTCTAATTAATTGAAATAATTTTATGGAAATTTTATCAAATAGAATCAATTCTTTGCCAGTTTCTGCTACACTCGCTATGGCAGCCAAAGCAAGAAATTTAAAAGAAAAAGGGATTGATGTGATTGGACTGAGTCTCGGAGAACCGGATTTTAATACTCCTGATTTTATTAAAGATGCAGCTATTAAAGCTGTAAAAGATAATTACAATTCTTATTCTCCTGTTGACGGATACATTGATGTAAAAAAATCAATAAAAAATAAATTTAAAAGAGATAATAATTTAGATTATGATCTAAACCAAATTGTAGTTTCAACAGGAGCGAAACAATCTATAGCAAATGTTTGTATGGTACTTCTTAATCCTGGGGACGAAGTAATTCTTCCAGCACCATACTGGGTGAGCTACTCTGCAATTTCTACTTTGTCTGAGGCAAAACCAATCATTATTCCATCCTCCATTGATGTTGATTTCAAAATAACTCCCAATCAGCTCGAAGATGCTATTTCATCCAAAACCAAATTAATTATATTTAATTCTCCCAATAATCCAAGTGGATCTATTTATACTGAAAAAGAATATAGAGAACTTGCAAGTGTATTAAAAAAACATCCAAATATATACATAATTTCGGATGAAATATATGAACATATCAACTATGGTTCTCCTGTTTTTAGCTTTGCATCCATAAAAGAAATGTACGAAAGAACCATCACTGTTAACGGTCTTGCAAAAGCATTTGCGATGACTGGATGGCGAATAGGTTACATAGGTGCTCCTAGCTGGATTGCAAAGGCATGCAATAAAATGCAGGGACAAATAACAAGTGGAGCTAATTGTATTGCTCAGAGAGCAACAATAGCAGCTCTAGATGCTCCTGTCAGAAATATAAAATTCATGATAGATGAATTCGAGAATAGAAGAGACTTGATAGTTAGTTTATTAAAAAAAATAAGTGGTTTCAAGATTAATAAACCAAATGGAGCTTTTTATGTATTTCCAGACATATCATCATACTTTGGAAAAAAATGTAAAAATAAATTAATTAATAACGCTACAGATTTTTCACTTTTTATTCTTGAAAATGCACACGTGGCAACAGTGAGTGGTGATGCCTTTGGTAATCCAAATTGTATACGGATATCATACGCTGCTTCTGCAAAACAAATTATCAAGGCCTGTAATCAGATTAAAAACTCATTAGAGTAATAAACTCTTATTTAACCCTTAAAAATATTCTGTTGATGATTTATTGACTCTTGATGAATCGCTTTGAACATTCTTAAAATAAATTCTTCACTTAGCTTTCTGTCCTGCCCATCAAGTATCATTTTTCCTAATATTTCATTCCATCTTTTATTTTGGAGAACGGCAACGTTTTTTGTTTTTTTTAACTCACCAATACTCTCAGCAACTTTCATTCTGTCTCCCAGAAGATCTAGCAAAGATTGGTCAATTACATCTATTTTAGCTCTTAAATTCTTTAAACTACTCTGATAACTTTCCTCTGCAATTGTTATTTCTCTAATTTTCCAATCTTTCATGAACTGAATTAGAGTATTTGGTGTTATTTGTTGTTTAGCATCACTCCACGCATTATCAGGATCACAGTGAGATTCAACCATTAATCCGTCAAAATTCAAGTCTAATGCCCTTTGACTTATATCAAAAATCAGATCTCTTCTGCCACATATATGAGACGGGTCACAAATGATAGGCAAATCGGGAAATTTATTTTGCAGCTCGATTACAATTTGCCACTCAGGATTATTCCTATATTTAGATTTTCCAGAAGTAGAAAAACCTCGGTGTATAGCACCAAGCTTTCTTATATTTGACTTATATAATCTTTCAATACCCCCTAACCAAAGATCCAAATCGGGATTAACAGGATTTTTAATTAAAACTATTTTATCAGTGCCATCCAAGGCATCAGCAATTTCTTGAACTATAAATGGGCTAACTGTTGATCTAGCCCCAATCCACAATATATCAATATCAGCATCTAATGCAAGTTTACAATGTGCAGAATTTGCAACCTCAATTGCGGTCAATAAACCTGTTTGCTCTTTAACTTTCTTTAACCATTTTAAACCAATTGCTCCAACACCCTCAAAATTTCCTGGACGTGTTCTTGGTTTCCAAATACCAGCTCTAAATACTGTAACATCAGAGCCCTTAAGTTCATGAGCAATCTTTAAAACTTGATCTTCAGTTTCAGCACTACAGGGGCCTCCAATAACCAGGGGATGGTTTAGATCAAAATTTGTTAACCACGACTTAAAACTTTTATCATTTTTCATATTAATAATTTTTCTCAGTTTTTAATTCCTTTTAAAACATCCTTTATGTTATTTGTATTCTCAATTACCTTATGGATATTTTTATATTTTTTTTCTTCAATAAGATTTTTAAATTTTTCTAAATTAAACAGATAATGTGTTAATGTTTCTAAAATATTTTTCTCATTTTCTTCAAAAATAGAACTCCATGTTTCAGGAGAACTTTTTGCTAACCTAACAGTTGAAGCGAATCCGCTTCCAGCCATTGCAAAAATTGCCGATTCATCCTTTTCTTTTTCCAAAACAGTTTGTCCCAAAATAATTGAAGATATATGTGAAAGATGAGACACATAGGCAATATGTTTATCGTGATCTTTGGGAGACATTTCTTTGATTTTCATNCCTATAGTTTTAAACCAATTTGTAGCCCAATTNAAGTGCGAGGAGTCTGTATATTTTGACTCACATAATATCTGGACCTTNCCATAAAATAATTTTTCTTTTGATGCNGATGGTCCAGAGAATTCTGTCCCCGCAATGGGGTGTGTTGCTAAAAATTGTTTTCTTTTGGGATGATTTGAAACTGACTTACAAATATTAACCTTTGTGGATCCAAAATCAATAACAAGTGCTTTAGAATTAATCATATCTAGAATTGTTGGCAATTGCTTTGAGATTTCTTTTACAGGCATTGCTAAAAAAATAACATCTAAAAATTTGTAATCTTTTTTTGATATTACACCATCAATTAATCCTAACTTAATAGAAATGTCCAAATTAGACTGTGANGAATCATAACCTATAATATAAGCATTCTTAATAGTTTTTTTAACTTCTATAGCTATAGAACCCCCAATTAATCCAATACCTATAATTCCAATTTTCATGTTTATAATCTATTTAAAGCTTCCTCCAAAACAGATTTCTTTGTACATAGAGATATTCTAATATATTTATTACCATTAGTACCAAAAATTTTACCTGGAGTAATAAAAATATNCTTTTTATATAATAATTCATCCACAAAAACATCNACATTTTTTATATTCTCAGGGACTCTTGCCCATATAAAAAGTCCGACAGAGTTTTTATCATATGTTGTCCCTAATTTCTCTGCAATCTTCCATGCAATCTCTCTTCTTTCAGNATATTCTTTATTTAGATCAATAAACCATTCACTACTGAGATTTAAAGCGGTAGCAGCTCCTTTTTGTATTCCATAAAACATACCAGAATCTACATTGGACTTAACTTTCAATACAGATTCAATATTTGAAGATTTACCTAATAACATACCAACTCTCCAACCAGCCATATTGAAACATTTACTCAATGAATTTAATTCCATTCCAACATCAAGTGCTCCCTCATTTGATAAAAAACTTTTTGGGGAATTAGTCAATATAAAACTATATGGATTATCATTAATTAAAAGAATATTATTTTTTTTAGCAAAAAGGATAATATTATTAAAAAATTCANTNTTNGCCTCTGATCCTGTTGGCATATGTGGATAATTTAACCACATTAATTTAACTTTGGATAAATCTAATTTATTTAGATTATTGATATCCGGAATCCAACCATTTGACTCCTCTAATTCATAATAAACTGGCTTTGCTTGTAATAATTTTGTTACAGATATATATGTTGGGTAACCAGGGTTAGGAATTAAAACCTCATCTCCAGGGTTCAAAAATGCCATACTGATGTGCATAATACCCTCCTTAGAACCAATCAAAGGNAGAACTTGTTTATCAGNGTCAAGTTCTACATTATAATGAGTATTGTAAAATAAAGAAATTGCTTTTCTTAACTCAGGTATTCCTTGATAGCTCTGATATTGATGTGCTTTTGGATGAATTAGACTATCTGATAATGATTCAATAACATTTCTGGATGGTGATAAGTCAGGGNTTCCAATTCCGAGATTGATGATTGGCTTACCTTCTTTTATCAACGAGTTAACNTCTCTCAATTTAGATGAGAAGTAATATTCTTTAATATTATTTAATCTNTCAGCAGTCATAGTTTATTTTCCACTTAAATATTTTCCTAGAATTTTCAACTCCAATGTCATAATTTTTAAAATTGAATAAGCTTTTTCGAAAAATGATTGAGAATCAAAAGTAAGATCCACAAAGAATGAGTATTTTCCTGGNGTTTTAATTACAGGTAAAGACTGAATCTTAGTTAGATTTAATTTACAATCNCTCATAACATTAAGGACAGCAGCAAGACTACCCCGCTTATGNTCAAGAGTAAATTTTAAAGAAACCTTATTGTAGGAGTTATTTTCAAGTTGTTTATCTTTTTGAATTATTACAAATCGAGTTANGTTATTCTTTATTGTTTGAATTGAATCTTTTAGGATATTCAAATTGTACAGATAGGCAGCTTCTTTACTTGCGATTGCTGCTCTTTTATTTATTTTATTTTCAAAAATATCTTTGGCTGATTGAGCTGTATCATTTGATTCTACCAACTTAATATTTGGATAATTTGAAAAAAAATCTTTACATTGAAGTAATGCCATAGGGTGAGAGTAAACTTCACAAATCTCATCCATTCTTTGATTTGGAAGAGCCAAAAGCGAATGTTGTATTTGATGATAATATTCNCCGGTTATTTTTAAATCATACTTATCAATTAAGGCATAATTTGGTAATATTGAACCTGCAATGGAATTTTCTATCGCCATAACTCCTTTTGTTTTGTCTTTATTATCTATTGATTTAACCAACTGATCAAANGAAGAACAACAATTAACAACTATTTCGTCATTGAAATATGCCAAAGCAACTGCGTGGTGGAACGAGCCCTCTATTCCTTGAATCGATATTTTATGATCTTTCGACAACATTATATAAAAAAAAAGTCCTGATTAATTTCAGGACTGCATATGNTTTTTATTTAANATAGTCCTCTTAAGCCTCAAAGTAGAAGTAAAAGAAGTTATTTAAATAAAAAAAAGTNTTTTTCATNTTTTGTTTTATCGTACAAATTTAAAATCACTTTTTAAATAAACAAATTTTTAACTNATATATTANTNTTTAAANATTATATAGTTTTAATTTTTTTTCCATTTANAAAAACCAAGTAATTGATTTTAGCNGTTTTTTCAAGGGTCTTTGAAACCGAACAATATTTCTCAAATGATAAATCTACAGCTCTCNTGGCTTTTTCGGACTTAAAATCTCCCTCNAGAAATACTTCCACGTTAATAGTGTGAAATAATGCTGGTATTTCANTTTCATTTCTTTCACCAGANACCCTCATTTTTATTGAAGTTGGATTAATTTTTTGTTTNTTTAATATGGCTACTACATCAATACTACTNCATCCTGCCAATCCCATTAATAAAAGCTCCATCGGACTNATACCTTTTACACTNCCAAATTTTTTGGATTTATTATCTAATAAAACTCTGTGTCCATTTGNNTTTGANACTTCAAACAAGTAGTCATTATTTATTCTTTCTAATATTACATTCATGATTATTTTTTTATAATTTAAAAATTGTTTCTAAAATAGTNCTCATTTGCTCATTTTCAATCAAAAATGCATCATGTCCATGAACTGAACTAATCTCTGAATAGGNACATTTTTTGTTCATTTTCCTCAACATCTTATATGTTATTTTATCTTCANTTGGTAAAAATAACAAATCAGAATTAACCGATATTATGTGAATTTTAGCAGAAATCTGTTCAACTATTTCATTAAAGCTTTTTTTTGATCTAAGTATATTAATNCGTCCCAATAAATGGTTTACTGTGAGATATCCCTTCAGTGAAAACCTATCTAAAAGNGCTTGGCCNTGATGTAATAACCAACTTTCAACATTAAACAAATCACTTTCCCTTTTTTTACTTCTATCAAATCTGCTACTAAAAGACTCCGGTGTTCTGTACATTAACATGGCATGCATCCTTGCATCTCTAATGGGATTATTTGAATTTTTTAATATNCTATTTTGAATAAATGTGTTGGCAATNACCCAGTCTGTTGATTTCCAATCTGATGCTATTGGAATTAAATTCTGACAAATNTTTGGAGAGATAGCTGCCATTTCCCATGAGATCCCCCCTCCAATGGATCCACCTATAATCGCAAAAAGTTTTTTTATTTTTAATTTCTTTAAACCTTTCAAAAACAACTCAGCTATATGACCTGCGTGAATTTGTTTTAAATTTTTCCAACTNAAAACATCAATCCCATTTCCTGGGATATTAAAAGAAATTATTGTAAATCTATTTGAATCAATTACTTTATTTTTNCCAACTATCTCNTTCCACCANCCATTTGCACCTGAAAAAAAAGCATTTGCTGTTAATGGATGATTAATTAGTATAANTGGTGCAGAACCAATTTTTTTACCAGATTGATAATATGTNAGGGGNATATNGTATTGCTCACCCAACATATCGACTTCAACGGATTTCAATCCTTTATATTTCAATTTTATTTTTTACGTTATTGCCTGTTCTAAATCTTTAATTAAATCATCAACATTTTCAAGCCCAACAGATAGCCTAATCAGATCTTCAGTAACACCAGTATGTTTTTGNTCTTCTGGTGATAATTGCGAATGTGTTGTACTTGCTGGATGTATAATTAAAGATTTAGAGTCTCCAATATTAGCAAGAAGTGAAAATATTTTTGTNTCATCAGCAACCTTTTTTCCAGCACTAAATCCACCCTTAAGACCAAATGTAACAATACCACTTTGACCTTTTTTTAAATATTTTTGTGAAAGATCGTTATACTTACTTGATGACAAANCTGGATAATTAACCCACGAAACTTTATCGTTTTTCTCTAACCATTTTGCAACGTAGAGTGCATTTTCAGAATGTTGTTTCATTCTTAAAGACAATGTTTCAAGACCTTGTAAAATCTGAAAGCTGTTAAAGGGACTTGCTGCAGCACCTAAATCTCTTAGGCCTTCAGTTCTTACTCTTGCAATAAAAGCAGCTGGACCTAGTGCTTCGTGATAATTGAGTCCGTGGTAACTTGGCGATGGTTGANTTAATTCTGGAAACAGTCCGTTGCCATAATTGAAGGTTCCTGCATCTATAATAATACCCCCTANTGCTGTACCATTACCATTTATATATTTTGTTGTAGAATGAATGACTATATTGGCGCCNTACTTTATAGGGTTTAGNAAATATGGTGTGGCAACAGTATTGTCAACTATAAATGGAACTTTTGCTTTTTTTGCTNACTTNGATATTGATTCCAGATCTATTACATCAAGTTTTGGATTNCCTAAAGATTCAGCATAAAAAGCTCTTGTGTTTTTCTTAACTGCTTGTATAAAATTTTTTGGATCATCTGGATCAACAAATGTAGTTGTAATNCCAAGTCTTGGAAGTGTATTACTTAACATATTGTATGTGCCACCATAAAGGCTGTTNGAAGCCACAANATGGTCACCAGATCTCAACAGCATAAGAAGAGTNGTTGATATAGCTGAGGTTCCNGATGCAGTTGANACTGCNCCAATACCNCCCTCAAGACTAGCTAATCTTTGCTCTAAAATATCATTTGTCGGNTTNTTTAANCTGGTNTAAATATAACCTGGTTCAGCTAAAGAAAATAATTTAGCGGCATGATCAGAATCATTGAACTCNTATGATGTTGACTGATAAATTGGAACGGCTCTTGTTCCTTGNGTTTTAGTTGGTTCATGCCCNACATGAAGTGTGTTAGTTTCTATTTTATAACTCATAATTCAAATTTTTGTTTAATAATATTTANATAATCTAATTTTTCCCACGTAAACAACTCCACNTTCTTCGATGATCTACCTCTGTATGGTGAATCAAAGATTTTATTTACTATCTGAGGTTTACGTCCCATGTGACCATAAGCTGCAGTCTCAGAATAAATGGGNTTTCTTAATTTTAATCTNGCTTCAATACCAAATGGAGTCAAATCAAATATTGATGATATTATATCCGCAATCTGTGGATCAGTNAGATTTACTTTTGATTTACCATATGTNTTNNCCATTATTGATGTTGGAGTAGAAACTCCAATGGCATAACTTAACTGAATCAATATTTCNTCAGATACACCAGCTGCAACAATATTTTTTGCAATATGTCTGGCTGCGTANGCCGCAGACCTATCTACTTTACTTGGNTCTTTGCCACTAAAAGCACCTCCTCCATGNCCTCCTTTTCCACCATATGTATCAACAATTATCTTACGACCTGTTAGCCCAGTATCTCCATTCGGACCACCTATGACAAACTTACCGGTAGGGTTAACAAAATATTTGATTGAATCATTAAATAGTGATTTAACACTATCATTCTGATTTTCAAAGACTTTTGGTATGACTAAATTAATTATATCAGATTCAATTTTAGAAAGCATCTTCTTATCTTCATCAAAGGGGTCATGTTGAGTTGAGACTACTATTGTATCGACTCGAACAGGTATGTTGTTGTCATCATATTCAATCGTTACCTGAGATTTAGAATCTGGTCTTAAGTATTTTATATCCGTATTTTCTTTTCTAAAATCGGATAAAACTTTTAATATTTGATGAGATAAATCCAAAGCTAGTGGTATATAGTTATTGGTTTCGTTGGAAGCATATCCAAACATAATACCTTGATCCCCGGCACCTTGTTTTATTTTTTCTTTTTTATCTACACCTTGATTTATATCATTGGACTGCTCGTGTATTAAAGATATAACTCCGCATGAATCGCCACTAAATTGATATTCTCCCTTGGTATATCCAATTTTATTTATTGTTTGTCTTGCAACTTGTTGAACATCTATATAAGTATTACTTTTCACCTCACCAGCCAGAACAACCTGACCAGTTGTAACTAGTGTTTCACATGCAACTTTACTTTCAGGATCAAATGCAAGAAAATTATCTAAAATAGAGTCGGATATTTGGTCAGCTATTTTATCAGGATGACCCTCACTTACTGATTCTGATGTAAAAAAATATGGCATTTAATCGTTGCTTTTGAGTAGGATTTGAACAATTTATTAATAAAAGCAACACTGCTTTAGCAATTTTTTTATGAGGTTGCAATCAGTCAAATCCTTCCTCTAATTATATTATAAAATTAATATTATTTTTATTAAATACAAAATTGTT
This sequence comes from Flavobacteriaceae bacterium, assembly GCA_002721275.1. Lineage (GTDB taxonomy): Bacteria > Bacteroidota > Bacteroidia > Flavobacteriales > Flavobacteriaceae > Marivariicella. Next base: position 38,260 of record PBJZ01000012.1, on the reverse strand, counting down.
TTTTTGTAAATTTCATCATTAATAAATATCTGCATACTGCAGTTTTTTTTATTATAATTCACATAACTAAAAAAAAAAAATCAAAATGCATGTATCAGTAGCTGGAAACATTGGTGCTGGAAAAACTAGTCTAACTAAACTAATTGCTGAGCATTACAATTGGCAAGCACATTTCGAAGATGTCATTGATAACCCATATCTAGATGATTTTTATAACCATATGGAAAGATGGTCATTTAATCTTCAAATATACTTTTTAAAAAGTAGGTTTGAACAGCTTATAGAAATTGGTAAATCAAATAAAAACATTATTCAAGATAGAACAATCTATGAAGACGCATTTATTTTTGCCCCAAATCTTCATTCGATGGGGTTAATGAATCAAAGAGACTTCAAAAACTATTTATCGCTTTTTGAACTCATGGAAGATACAATCTCTTCACCAGATTTATTGATTTATATTAGAAACTCCATACCAAACCTTGTAAGTAAAATACATAAAAGAGGTCGTGAGTACGAAAATACAATAAGCATCGAATACCTCAGTAGATTAAATGAGAGGTATGAAGCTTGGATTTCGACTTATGATAAAGGAAAACTTTTAATAATTGATGCAAATGATCTAGATTTTGTAGACAACAAAAAAGATTTGGATTTTGTTATTCAGGAAATTAACAAAGAGTTAAAAAGATAGTTTTTTAAATTAAGAATAAATGTTTATGATTTGGTCAATTTCGGGAGTAATATTTTTTACTGCATTTCTCACATTTTTTTTATCCCCGGAAATTTTAACATCTATTAATAAATCTTTATTTTTTTTATTTTCAGCTTTTATTTGAATCGAATATTCTTTATTTAAATTTTCATCAATCTTCATTTCAATACTTTTTTTGTTTGAGTTAAGAAGTATCGTTTCTTTATCGTGATTTCCTAAAATCGGCGCAATAACTAATCCAACTAAACAAGTTAACTTGATAAGAATGTTCATCGAAGGTCCAGATGTATCTTTAAATGGATCTCCAACTGTATCTCCTGTAACAGCTGCTTTGTGCGCATCCGAACCCTTGTATTCCATTTTCCCGTTTATTTCAATACCTGCCTCAAATGATTTCTTTGCATTATCCCAAGCTCCTCCTGAATTATTTTGAAAAATAGCCCACATTACTCCACTAACACATACTCCTGCCATGTATCCTCCGAGAGGTTCTGCTCCAAAAAATAAGCCAATGATTATCGGTGTTATAATTGTTATTAGACCAGGTAATAACATTTCCTTCAGAGCTGCTTTAGTTGAAATATCAACACACTTTGCGTATTCTGGTGTACCTTTTCCTTCCATTATACCAGGAATTTCCCTAAACTGTCTACGAACTTCTTCAACCATTTCCATAGCAGCTTTCCCGACCGATTGCATTGCTAATGCAGAAAAAACAACCGGAATCATACCTCCAACAAAAAGCATGGATAAAACATCTGCCTTAAAAATATTAATTCCGTCAATTCCAGTAAAAGTAACATATGCAGCAAATAAAGCTAAAGCTGTTAAAGCAGCCGAAGCAATCGCGAAACCCTTTCCAACTGCTGCGGTTGTATTCCCAACTGAATCTAGTATATCAGTTCTTTGTCTGACTTCTTTGGGCAGCTCACTCATTTCAGCAACACCACCAGCATTATCAGCTATTGGGCCAAATGCATCAATTGCAAGTTGCATTGCAGTTGTTGCCATCATTGCGGATGCAGCCAATGCTACTCCATAAAATCCAGATAATGCGTAAGAAGTAAATATTGCCGCTGCAAAAAGAATTACTGATAAAAATGTGGACTTCATACCAACTGCCAAGCCTGCAATTATATTGGTGGCAGCTCCAGTCGAGCTATTCTTAACAATCTCTAAAACAGGTTTTTTTCCAAGACTAGTATAATATGCTGTTACTAATGAGATGAGTGCACCAACAGATAAACCTATGCAAGCTGCACCAAAAACATTAAATGAACTTACCTCTCTATATCCTTCGCCAAAAAACATCATATTCATGGTTTTTGGTAACATCCATTTAATTAAAAAGTAAGATGCAACAAGTGTAATAAATATCGAAATCCAATTACCTAAATCAAGTGCTGCTTGAACCTTAGACTCTTTCGATGAGTTTTCGTTAATCTTGACAAAGAAAGTTCCAATAATAGATGCTAAAATACCAACTCCAGCAATTAATACTGGTAATAGTATGGGACCCATGTTATTGAATTGATCAATAAATTCGCTCTCAACTGACATATCACGTATCACATAATTTCCTAAAACCATTGCGGCAAGAACAGTTGCAACGTATGATCCAAATAAGTCTGCTCCCATTCCAGCAACATCTCCAACATTATCACCAACATTGTCGGCGATTGTAGCAGGGTTACGTGGATCATCTTCTGGAATTCCAGCCTCTACCTTTCCAACCAAATCAGCACCAACATCAGCAGCTTTTGTGTATATTCCACCTCCTACTCTTGCAAATAAAGCAATTGATTCAGCACCTAAAGAAAAACCAGCCAAAGTTTCAAGAACAACCGTCATTTCATAATAAAACGAGGCATCTCCAATTACAAACTGATTAACAAAAAATAAAAATAAAATTGTTAATCCAAAAACTGCCAATCCGGCAACACCAAGACCCATAACAGTTCCTCCACCAAATGAAACTTGTAAGGCTTTAGGAAGACTTGTTTTAGCTGCTTCAGCAGTTCTTGCATTTGCTTCAGTGGCAATGCGCATTCCAATATTTCCAGCAAGAGCTGAAAAAACAGCTCCTATGATGAAAGCTGGAACAATCATCCAACTTGTTGATTCTACCATTAGAGATATTACAAATAAAGCTGCTGATGCAATAATTACAAATACAAACAATAACCTGTATTCTGCATTCAAAAAAGCTAATGCCCCTTGCTTTATTGAGGAAGATATCTCTTGCATTTTTTCATTTCCAGGATCTTGATTTCTTACCCAATTGGCTTTTATATACATAAATACGAGTCCCAAAATGGATAGAATTAATGGTAAATAAATTATTTTGGATTCCATAAAAGTCTAGTTTGTTAGTTTAAGCGGTCAAAAATAGTAAATCCCAGTGAATTAGATGTAACTATTTCAAGTATTATGATAAATTACCTTTTTTACTGATTTTATCACATCCTCATAATTAGGTAACCACTCTTTTAAGAGAATTGGAGAATACGGAGCTGGAGTATCTGCCGTATTTATTTTTTCAATTGGAGCATCGAGATAATCAAAAATTTGATTTTGAACTTGATATGTTATCTCGGTTGATATATTTCCAAAAGGCCAAGACTCCTCGAGTATTACTAATCTGTTAGTTTTTTTTACTGATTCAAATATGCTTTCGTGGTCCATTGGCCTAAGGGTTCTCAAGTCAATTATTTCGCAATCAATACTTTCATCAATAAGCTTATCAGCAGCTTTGTATGCCTCTTTTATAATTTTTCCGTAAGAAACTATAGTCACATCTTTACCAGACCTTTTGATATCAGAAACTCCAATTGGGATTATATATTCACCATCCGGTACTTCTCCTTTGTCACCATACATTTGTTCAGATTCCATAAAAATCACTGGATCATTATCTCTGATAGCTGATTTTAAAAGACCCTTTGCATCGTATGGATTGGATGGCACAACAACCTTCAAACCAGGTGTGTTTGAATACCAATTATCAAAGGCTTGAGAGTGTGTTGCTCCTAGCTGGCCGGCAGAAGCTGTAGGTCCTCTAAAAACTATTGGACATGGAAATTGACCACCCGACATTTGCCTAATTTTTGCTGCATTATTTATAATTTGATCTATACCAACTAAAGCAAAATTGAAGGTCATGTACTCAATAATGGGTCTTGCACCTGTCATTGTTGACCCCACACCAATACCTGAAAATCCCGCCTCAGAAATAGGGGTATCAATAACCCTTTTTTCACCAAATTCCTCAAGCATACCTTTTGAAGCCTTGTACGCACCATTATATTCTGCAACCTCTTCTCCCATTAGGTATACTGAATTATCTCTTCTCATTTCTTCTGACATCGCCTCAGCTATGGCTTCCCTAAATTGTATGGTCCTCATTGCATATATTAATTTTAAAGATTACAAATTTAATGATTTCATTCTTAATTAAATCTTAAACAGAAATACTTTTTAGTCAACAAAACTTAAATTTATAAGATTTATTCACGATATTAAAAAAGCTTTTAAATTGTAATGGAATAAAAAAGAAATGAAATTAACAGAACTCAAAATTAAAGGGATTTCCTACAGTGAGAATCAATCCGGTGCATACGCCTTAATTCTTGAGGATATAAACGAAAAAAGGAAACTTCCAATTATAATAGGTGGCTTTGAAGCTCAGGCAATCGCATTAGAATTAGAAAAGGAAATCAAACCATCTAGACCACTAACTCATGATTTATTCAAAAATTTTGCTTTAGAATTTAAAATAACAATAAAAAAAATAATAATTAATAAACTTATCGACGGGGTTTTTTACTCAAATATGATCTGTGAAAAGGATAAAAAAGAATTATCAATTGATGCAAGAACCTCAGATGCAATTGCAATGGCACTAAGGTTTAATGCTTCAATATTTATTGATTATGAAATACTTAGATCTGCCGGATTTATATCAAACATAAAAAATGATAATAGAGATATTTCTGCAGATGACCTCATTAAAAGTGTAATAAAAAACTCAAACCAAAAAAATCTTCCAAAAGAATTAGAAAATTTTTCGTTATCAAAACTTAAAAATCTCTTAAAAAAACTAGTTGCATCAGAACAGTACGAAAAAGCAGCCAAAATTCGTGATATAATATCTAAAAGAAATAAATAGGTTTTTTCTGTTCATTTAATCTTAATAAATCTTTAGTTTTTTAAATAAATCTGAAAAACATTAAATGTATATTTAAAAAAAAAATCAATGCAACAATACCTCAACTTAATAAAACACATACAAACTAACGGAATTGAAAAAACTGATCGGACTGGAACAGGGACACAAAGTATTTTTGGATATCAAATGAGATTCAATTTAAATGATGGATTTCCATTAGTTACAACAAAAAAAATTCATGTCAAGTCAGTTATTCATGAATTATTATGGTTTATTAAAGGTGATACGAATATTGAATATTTAAAAAAAAATGGTGTTAGGATATGGAATGAATGGGCTGATGAGAATGGGAATTTAGGTCCAGTTTATGGCCATCAATGGAGAAATTGGAATAGTGAAGGGATAGATCAAATTAAAGAGATCGTTGAAACAATTAAATCAAAACCTGATAGCAGAAGAATAATTCTAAATGCTTGGAATCCTAGTGTTCTTCCGGATACAACTAGGTCATTTAAAGACAATATAGCTAATAACAAGGCTGCCTTACCCCCATGTCATACATTTTTTCAATGTTATTTAGCAGATCAAAAACTCTCTTTACAGCTATATCAAAGAAGTGCAGATGTTTTTTTAGGAGTACCATTTAACATTGCTTCTTATGCCTTATTGAATATGATGTTAGCTCAAGTAACTAATAAAAAACCTGGTGAATTTATTCATACTTTTGGAGATGCCCATATCTATTCTAACCATAAAAAACAAGTTAAAGAACAGATATCAAGGATACCAAAAAAGTTACCTAAAGTAATTTTAAACCCTGACATAAAAAATATTTTTGATTTCACTTATGATGACATTGAAATTATAGACTATTATCCGCATCCTCTGATTAAAGGTGCTGTTTCAATTTAATTTTTAAAAAATTTAATTAACTTTTCTACATCATCTTTATTATTATAAAAATGAACCGAGACCCTGACACCATTGCCTCTCAAGGCACATCTAATACGATTTTTCAACAACTCCTCATAAGTTTTCTTGTTTGCAGGTATATTAAATATATCAGAATGCAAATTTCTTTCTTTAACAATTGGTTGGATTAGCCCTAGTTTATCTAATTCATTTCTGAGAAATCCACTCAGTTTTTTTTTCTTTTTAATCAGCAAATTAAAATTATTATTTTGTAAAAATTTAATTGCAAAATCTAGTGAAGCAGCACCCAAATAGTTCACATGACCAGAATAGACTTTTTTGTGTAACAACTCTTTTGAAGAATTTGTTTTATCAAAAAAATTATCAGTTACAGAAATATATGCATTACCAAATCCTGCCAATAGCCATTTGTAACCACTTCCTATAACAACATCAAAAGGCGAACTATTAAAATCAAATAAATCAGAGCCAACAAATTGAGTCGTATCACCAATTATTAATAAATTTGGATTTGCATTCTTAATGTTTTGTAATTTTTCAAAATCAATTTTAATGCCTGATAAAAATTGAACAACAGATAAGGCAAGAACAGTATAAGACTTTTTTTTAAGTTGTTTTTCTATTTCAATTTCAAAATTAGTAGTCATATCGACATAATCAACTTTAAAATCTCTCTCTCTCAATCCATCCAAAAGAGAATCATAATCATCTTTCATTGTTAAAATGAGTGAATTTTTTGGAATCAAATCCAAAATATATCTGAATCCGGTTGAAAAATTTACAGTAAAAAAAGTATTTTCTTGTTTGGAGTTAATAAATGTTGATATTGTTTTGCTGTAGAGATTAATTTTCTCGAGACTATCCATTTTAAATTTATCTCCATTATTTAAAAACTGATTATCTATTTTTTTTCTGTAATTAAATAACTCTTTTGATATTGGTCCAACATATGCAGTATTTAAATAAACAGTCGATTCTAAAATCGGAAATAAGGAACGCATATTATTTTGTAATTAATAAATCTTAATTTTACATGTAAAAATAAATATTTGCTAAGAGTTTGCGTTAAAAAATATAAAAACTTATAAAACTATATTCAAATAATTTTAAAAAATTTAATGATTAATAAATTCAAAAATAGAGTAATAACAATTATTGCTGCAGCATCTGAGAATAATGTTTTAGGTAAAAATAATAGTCTGATATGGCAGATTCCAGCCGATTTAATTCGATTTAAAAAATTAACTACAGGGCATGCAATAATCATGGGTAGAAAAACATTCGAGTCTATGGGAAGAGCATTACCAAACAGAAGAAATATAATAGTTACGAGAAATAAAAATTATCAAGCAGAAAACATTGAAATCTGTCATTCAATTAAAGAAGCATTATATTTAGTTAGAAATGATTCACAACCATTTATCATTGGCGGTGGTGAGATATACTCACAAAGTATGGATTTGGCAGATATTATTGAACTTACAAGAGTTCACAGTCAATTTGATGGAGATACATTTTTTCCACAAATTTCAGATAATAAGTGGAAATTAATTAAAGAACAAAATTTAGATACTTTAACCCCAGAGAATCTTAATTACTCATATCTTACCTATAAAAAAATTAAATAATGAAAGTTTTTTTATTTCCTGGTCAGGGTTCACAGTATGTTGGAATGGGTAAAGAATTGTTAAAAAATAATTCAGGAAAAAAACTTTTAGACGAATCAGATGAGATACTAGGTTTTAAAATTTCTGACATAATGACCAATGGATCAAAAGAAGCTTTAAAAAAAACAGAAGTAACTCAACCATCTATTTTTATTTATTCAGTCATTCTTGCCAAATTATTAAACAAATCTTTTAACCCTGGTGCTGTAGCTGGTCATTCTTTAGGAGAACTTTCTGCTATAGTTGCAGCAGGAGGAATTTCTTATCATGAGGGATTGAATCTTGTGAAAAAACGTGCAATAGCCATGCAAAAGGCTTGCGAATTGACAAGGGGTTCAATGGCTGCTATTCTGGGAATGAATGATGAGCTTATTGAAGGTATTTGTAATAATATTGATGGTATTGTTGTCGCGGCAAACTATAATTGTCCTGGACAAGTTGTGATATCAGGAGAATTAAGAGCAGTTCAAATTGCTTGTGAAAAATTGATAAAAAATGGAGCAAAAAGAGCTCTTATTTTACCAGTAAGTGGTGCTTTTCATTCCCCATTAATGAATCCTGCAAAAAAGGAATTAGAAAAAGTAATTAAAAATACAACTTTCAAAAATCCAATATGTCCAATATATCAGAATTTTAGTTCTTTATCAGAGACAGATCCGGAAATAATTAAAGAAAATTTAATTAATCAACTTACTGGACCTGTGAGATGGAACCAAACAATTAATAATATGATTAAGGATGGTGCAAAAACATTTGTGGAAACGGGACCAAGTCAGGTTTTACAGGGTTTAAACAGAAAGATAAACCCAAAAATCGTAACGGATCAAGCAGTGTTTTAAATTTAATTTTTGAAAACTACACCATTTTTCATGACAAAAATTACATCTGTCATGGTGTTAATATTTTCAATAGGATTATCATTAGTAGCCACAATATCAGCATAAAAACCCTTAGATATCTGGCCTATAGAATCTTCTTGATTTAAAATCAATGCATTTGTGATTGTAGCTGATTGAATAGCTTCATTTACTGGCATTCCAGCCTCTACCATGTAAATAAATTCTTTTGCGTTTAGTCCATGATCAAAAACTCCTGCATCGGTTCCGAAAGAAATTGGTACTCCTTTAATGTATGCCTTTGAAAAGGTTTCTTGAATTACAGGGCCAATCTTTAACGCCTTTGGAACTATTATATCTGGGTAGTAGTCTGGTATCATAGCTTTTTCAACAACACTCTTGCCAGCCGTGATAGTTGGAACCAGATATGCATTTTTCTTAATCATTAAGTCCATAGTTCGCTCGCTCATTAAAGTGCCATGCTCGATTGTTTTAACGCCTGCTAAAACAGCTCTATACATTCCTTCATCACCATGAGCATGAGCGGCTACATGCATACCGTAATCCTTAGCTGTTTTTACAATTTCCCTTATTTCTTCAATTGAAAACTGTGGATTTTCTCCATTTTCGGCCATGCTTAATACTCCTCCTGTTGCTGTAATTTTGATTAAATCTGCCCCGTTTTTATATCTTTGGCGAACAGCTTTTTTTGCGTCTTCTAGTGAATTAATAACTCCCTCTTTTGGTCCAGGATTTCCTATTAATTCTTTTTTATAACCATTTGTTGGATCGGCATGACCACCGGTTGTTCCAATAGCAACCTCTGCAGTAAATATTCTTGGACCTACTACTTTACCTTGATTTATCGCGTTCCTAATTGAAACATTTACACCCCTACCACCAACATCACGAACGGTAGTAAACCCAGACAATAATGTTTTTTTTGCAAAGACTAGAGCATCATAAGCAATGTCAGAATCATTTAAGGTAAATTCTTTTAAATAAGAAGTTTTACTTGACTGACCTTCTAAATGGACGTGCATATCAATAAAACCGGGCATCACAGTTTTAGATTTCAAGTCAATTAACTTAGTATTTTCATTTTTTGGCACTGTAAATCCTTTCTCAACTGATAAAATTTTATTTTCTTCAACGATTATAGTCCTATTTTTTAAAATTTTGCCAGTTTTGGAGTTGAATAAGTTCCCACAATGAATATAAGTCTGCTGAGACTGAACATTTATAAGTTGTAACAAAAAAATTACGTACAAAAAGTTTTTCATTTTTACATTTTTATATGTTTATCTAAACTAAAGAATTTTATTTAAAAAAAATTGATAATTTTATCACAAATAAAATTAATTTGATCGTCCTCAAGTTCGGTGTGCATAGGTAAGGATATAACAGTTTTACAAAGATTATTTGTGTTTTTAAACTGTTCTTCCTTAAATCTATCGCAATTATATGCTTTTTGTTTATGAAGAGGTATCGGATAATAAATCCCATATGGAATACCGTTTGATAAAAAGTATTTTGCTAGCTCATCTCTTTCATTTGAATTTATAATTATTGTATACTGATGAAATACATGAGAATCTAACTCTCCCATAACTTTTGGTAGTTTTATCTTGTCAACTTTATCTAAAATTTTTGAATACTTTGAAGCTGCAATTTTCCTAGAATTATTGTATTGATCCAGAAATTTCAATTTAACATTTAAAATGGCTGCTTGAATTGAATCTAGTCTTGAATTCATACCAACTATATCATGATGATACCTCTTATACATTCCATGATTCACAATTCCACGGATTTTATTTGCCAATACATCGCTGTTGGTGAAAATTGCCCCTCCATCACCATATGCACCGAGATTTTTTGAAGGAAAAAAAGATGTAGTCCCAATTGTTCCAATGGTTCCAAGTTTTTGTTTTTCTCCACTTGAAAACGTATAATTTGCTCCCAAAGCTTGAGCGGTATCCTCAATAACGTGTAAGTTATATCTCTCTGCAATAAGCATGATTTCTTCCATGTTTGCTGCTTGACCAAATAAATGAACAGGGATAATAGCCCTAGTTTTTCTTGTTATAGCAGATTCTAAAGAAGCTATATTTATATTGAAAGTTTCATTATCAACGTCAACAAGAACTGGCGTTAAATTTAATATGGAAATTACCTCAACAGTTGAGGCAAATGTAAAATCAACAGTTATTACCTCATCTTGAGGATCTAAATCTAAACTCATAAGTGCAATCTGAAGAGCATCGGTTCCATTTGCACATGGTATGACATTTTTAATATTTAAATACCTCTCCAGATTATTTTGAAAACTAGCAACCGAAGGTCCATTAATAAAAGATGTTGTATTAATAACATCTTTTATTGCGTTGTCAACCTCACTTTTAATTGAATTGTATTGACCCGAAAGATCAACCATGTTAATTTTTTTCATAAAAAAATTTGCTTCAAAAATAATCAAATATCAAAAGTAATTGCATATATGTATAAACTATTTAAAACAATATTTAACTAAATTTGAAAAAAATTTGTTTTGAAATTTTTATATAATTTTTTTTTAAAATTAACCTGGATACATATTCGTATTATATCTTTTTTTAATAAAAGATTAAGAGTTTTTCTTGACGGAAGAAAATTAACAATGGAATCAATAAAAAATAGAAAACGTCTTGGTTCAAATGTAATATGGTTTCATTGTTCATCACTCGGAGAGTACGAACAATCTATTCCATTGATACATAAAATGAAAAGAGTAAAACCCAATTATAAAATTGCTATAACTTTTTTTTCTGCCTCAGCCTTCAGCAATAAATTAGAAAATCATTTATGTGATTGGTCTGGATATCTTCCATTTGAAGATTCAAAAAAAATTTATGATTTAATAAAATTTATTAATCCCAAGTTAATGATTCTTGTAAAAAATGAATTCTGGCCCAACTTGCTAGAGGTTCTAAATAAAAAAAATATAACTACTATATCAATATCATCAAGGTTTAATCCTCAACAATTTTTTTTTAAACAATGGGCAACTTGGTTTTTAAAAAAAATTAAGACAATAAAGATTTTCTTGACAGCAGATAAAAAATCAGAAGTCCTTTTAAAAAAGAAAGGAATTGCAAGCTCTAAATACGTTGGTGACACGAGGATGGATAGGGCTTTAGAATTAATATCAAACAATTGGGAAAGTCAAATAATTGAAAGCTTCACTAGAAATAAAAAATATTGGGTTGCGGGAAGTACTTGGGAAGAAGATTACGAATTGATAACAGAATATATAGAAAATACTAAAAGTCCCAAGATAATTATAGCTCCACATGAATGTAATCAAGATTCTATCTCGTTTATTGAAAAAAAATTAAAGATACCATATGCAAAATATAGCACTTATTCCTTCCAAAAAGATCATTTAAAAAAAATTTTAATAATTGACTCCATAGGGTATCTAAAATATTTATATAAAGGTGCATTATGGGCCTATGTAGGAGGTGGTATGGGTGAAAAGGGGTTACACAACATTCTCGAACCTGCTATTTATGGCATTCCAATAATTATCGGAAAAAACTATAAAAAATTTCCCGAAGCAAATGATCTAATAAAAAAAGGATACTGTTTTTCTGTATCCAACAAAAATGAATTTAATATGGTAGTTAATAATCTGTGCAATAAATCAAATTATAAAAAAATAAATCCCAAAGAACATATAATTAGTCATCAGGGCGCAACAAACAAAATATTTAATGAAATCAAATTATTATTGGAAGAATTATAACATTTATTACCTTTGACAAATCTTTGATAAGTCCATATGAATTACTTACATAAATTTAAATTTTTTTCTCTTCGGATATCTATATTTTTATTTTCAATTAATCTTTTATCTCAGGATCAACAATACCCTAAGTCTTTTAATATTGATAAAAAATTACCCAACATAATTTTTATGATAGGTGACGGAATGGGGCTTTCACAAATAACTGCTGGAACATATTCAAATGGAAATAATAGTTCCCTAGAAGAAATGGAATTTGTAGGTCTTTCTAAAACTCATGCTCACAATAGATTAGTAACTGATTCAGCTGCAAGCGGAACAGCAATGGCATGTGGCGAAAAAACCTTTAACGGTGTAATTGGTATAGATTCTAAAAACAGAAAATTAGAATCAATACTTGAATACTGTATGACTAAGGACTACAATACTGCACTGATAGCAACATCAAGTATTGTTCATGCTACTCCAGCATCATTTTATGCTAATGTAGTTTCTAGAAGAAAATATGAGGATATAGCACTTCAGCTAAGATTTCATGATATTAATTATTTCGTGGGTGGCGGACAGAAGCATTTTAACGGGAGAGAAGATAAAAGAAATTTAATTAAAGAAATGGAAGGTGAGGGTTATAAAATCGTTAACAATTTAAATAATTTTAAAAGTTCTACTTCCAAAAAGCTAGGTTTTTTTACATACTCTGATGAACCTCCACAAAAATCATTAGGAAGAAAACCTAGTTTAGAATTGATCGTCGAAGCAACTTTGGAGAAACTTAAAGATGATAAAAAACCTTTCTTTTTGATGGTTGAGGCTTCTCAAATTGATTGGGGAGGACATGCAAATGACTTACCATATATAATTTCTGAATTTAAGGAATTTAGTGTTGCAATAAATTCGGCTATTAGGTTTTCAGAATTAGATAAAAATACATTAATTGTTGTGACAGCTGACCACGAGACTGGTGGACTTGCAATTAAAAAAGGAAATTTAAAGAAAAGTTCCGTTTCTGGTGATTTTACAACAATTGGTCACTCTGGCAGTATGGTACCAGTTTTTAGTTATGGTCCTTATTCCGAATTATTTACAGGTATATATGATAATACCGCGATCTTTAAAAAATTAAAAAACGCGGTAAACCAAGTCAATTAAATTCTTAAACTTTCTATTTTGTCCTCATCGCATCTAAAATCTCTTTCTGGAAACTTTTATCAGCTTCAATTATTTCATAGAACTCATTGAGGAAACCAATAGTCTCTTTGTATTCTTTTTCGCTATCAAATTCAGATTTGTGGGATTCAACTATTGAAACTAAATCACTTTTTTTACTAATATAGAGATCTCGAGTCTCTTGCATGATTGAAGTATCCCTCTTGAATCCTCGGTACTTTCGATCTCTTACAGAGTTTATACCAAGTGTTTCGTTTACTGTAGCATAGCTTGGATTCACAAATCCCGACATATCAAAATCATAAGAGAGAGGAATTAATTTCTTATCAATGTAAAGTAATTTTGCGTTATGTTGGTATGCTACAGATATGTCAGTGTTACCTAATAAAAAATTAAACATAGCATTTTGGACTGAAACGGAAGCATCCATTGCAAGAGGATGGATGAACCTATCTACAACTTTACCCTCAAAACGTTTGGCAATAACTTTATCATCCTCAATTAAAAATCCTTTTAATTGATGCATTTTTTCTTTTTTTCCTCTTTTTTCAGAAAATTCAATATTAACTCTCCTAACGTTGAAATGGTATGGAGAAATTTGTTCATACAATTTATATGCCATGTACTCTTTCATTATGTTGTCGTTCTTATCGGACTCTTGTTTACAGGGGAGCACTAACTTTAAATTTTTATTTCCCTCAAATAATGTTCCTTTTCTATCGACTTTTTTTATTTTCATTTTTATTGGAGGAAAATAGCACTCACTTCTTCTGAAGTTACCTCTCGCCCTGAGCCTTACATCAATATTTTTCCATGTACCTGCCTCTTCATATGACATTTGCGTTTCAATAAAAGTTGAATCGTTAGTTTTTTTATTCATTTCCTTGTTGGAATAATTGAGTTTTATTTTTAATGGCTCGTCATTTTGAAATAAAGCGGACAAATCACTGTCCTCTTGTGCATTAATAAAAAGACCCAAAAACATCAACAATAATAAGTTTAATTGTTTATTCATAATATAGTTGTTAAATTTATCAAATATAAAAAATATTTGACCTTATGCTAAATAGATATATTGTTATTGTAAATTATAAGACATTTATTGCACTAATAATTTCTTTCTTAGTTCTTTTCTTTGCCTACAAGTACCAAGTAGATTATGATATCGATTTAACCCTAATAAGTATTGCAATAATTTTTCCATTAGTTTTTTGCATAAGATCAGCATTCAGAAGACGTGAAAAAGCACTAGAGCATCTAAGTCAATTTAGAAGTAATCTAAGGACCATTACGCATTATTTAAAAATGAGTAAACTAAGTGACGAAAAACTTAAAGACTTTTCAAGCATTATAAAAAAGTTAGAGGACGATTTCTTAAAAGAACTCTCAAAACCAAAAATTGATTTAGAAAAAATTGATGCAAATACAGAATCTGTTTTTAATTTTTTTAAAAATAATGATGAGGAAATTTCGGGAGGAATTAGACAAAAAGCAATCCGTTTTTTAAGAGATGTTAGTGATGGTCAAGATAATTTGATTGCAATTTATTTACACAGAACCCCTATTAGCTTAAAAGCTTATTGTTTGATTTTCATATACCTTTTTCCTTTAGTTTACACCCCTACAATAATACACAAAATGGGAGCTGGACAAGACTCAGTATATTTAACATATTTCGTTGTAATGTTAAGTGAATTTATTTTGATATCTCTCTACAACATCCAGGATCAAATGGAATATCCATTTGATGACGAAGGACTAGATGATATTCAGCTCATGAAATTTAAATTTAAAAGGTAGTTTATCATCTATCTTTTATATCTTTCACTAAAAGAAATCACCCATATATCAGTGCAATAGATAAAAAAAACCTTAACAAAATGTTAAGGTTTTTTTATTGTGCGGGTGAAGGGACTCGAACCCCCAAGCCGTGAAGCACTAGATCCTAAGTCTAGCGTGTCTACCAATTTCACCACACCCGCTTAAATTTCAAGGCCAACAAATATAATCAAGTTTTATAAAAAACTGTGGAGATAGTTAATATGATTATCATGTTTTACTATTTTTACAAATCAAAATTATAAATATGTACAATTTGTCTAAAAATCAAAAAAAACAGTACTTAGACGAGCTCATTGACTTTTTAAAACTTCCTTCTATTAGTGCCGACCCAGAATTTAAAAACTCAGTCATTGATACAGCTCAGTGGCTAGCTAAATCAGTTTCCAAAGCTGGCTGTGAAAATGTTGAAATAATAAAAACCAAAGGACATCCAATTGTATATGGAGAAAAAATAATTGATATTAAGCTCCCAACCATTTTAATATATGGTCATTATGATGTTCAACCACCTGATCCTATAAATTTATGGGATAGCCCACCTTTTGAACCAATTATAAAAAAAACAAAAACTCATCCAGAAGGTGCCATATATGCAAGAGGTGCCTGTGATGATAAAGGACAAACATTCATGCATGTTAAGGCATTGGAATTGATGATATCAAAAAATGAACTTCCTTGTAATATAAAGTTAATGATAGAAGGGGAAGAAGAAGTTGGAAGTAATAATCTAGAATCTTTTGTTATTGAAAATAAAGAAAAATTAAAATCGGATGTTATTTTAATTTCTGATACAGGTATTTTAAGCAACAATAAACCTTCTATTACCACTGGTTTAAGAGGTTTAAGCTACATGGAGGTGAAATTGGTTGGTCCAAACAGAGACCTACATTCAGGACTTTATGGAGGTACAGTTGCTAATCCTATAAATATTCTTTGTGAAATGATTAGTTCTTTAAAAGATGAAAATAACAAGGTTACAATACCAGGGTTTTATGAAGATGTATTGGATGTAAATATTGATGAAAGGAAAGAAATGCAAAAAATTCCATTCGACATCGATAAATTTAAAAAATCTTTAAACATTAATTTAACTTCTGGAGAAAAAGGATTTACAACTCCGGAGAGAAAATCTATTCGTCCAACATTGGATGTAAACGGTATTTGGGGTGGATACATTGGAGAAGGAGCAAAAACAGTAATTCCAAGTGAAGCTAATGCAAAAATATCCATGCGACTAGTACCAAATCAAAATTGGAAAAAAATAAGCAAATTGTTTATTAAACATTTTAAAAAAATTGCACCAAAATCAGTTCAAGTTAAAATTAAAACTCATCATGGTGGACAGGCTTATCTTACACCCACGGACAGTATTGCATACAAAGCAGCTCACATGGCATATGAAAAAAGTTTCGGTAAAGCTCCATATTCTGTAAGAGATGGAGGAAGTATTCCTATTGTACCTATGTTTGAGGAAATTCTCGGCTGTAAAACAGTATTGATGGGTTTTGGATTGGATAGTGATGCAATTCATTCTCCAAATGAACACTTTGGGCTATTTAATTTTTTCAAGGGCATTGAGACAATTCCTTATTTTCACAAAAATTTTGTAAAACTTATAAAACAAAATAAAGTTTAAAAATTTACTAAAAATAAATCAGAGGCAATTCCATCAGATAAAAATTTAGATTTTTTAGTTACATGAAGATGATCTCCATCCCAATATAAGTCATTTGATAAAACCCTTTTTTTTGCGGTTTCCTCCAAATAACTAACAAACTTTTCACCAATTTTACTTCTTATTTTTTGAATTGAAACTCCAGAGGAAGTCCTAAGACCAGTCATAACCATCTCGTTGAATCTATCTTTTAAACTTAGAGATTCCATTGACAATGGTAAACAATTTTGTTCTATAGAATTTAAATAAGAACTGTTTTGACTTACATTCCAACTTCTTGTCATAAGTCCATCAAAACTGTGAGCTGAAGGACCAATTCCAAGGTATGCTTTTCCGCTCCAATATCCATTGTTGTTTTTTGAATAATACCCGGATTTTGAAAAACTTGAAAATTCATAATTATGGTATTTAAATTTCTCAAGATAATTTATCATATACCAGTATTGATCTTCAACTTCTTTTTCAGGTATTGAATGAAGTTTGCCTGAGGAGATTTGTTTTTTTAAAATCGTTTTATCTTCAACTGTTAGCACATATGATGACAAATGAGGAGGATCATAAGATATTGCCTTACTTAAATTAAATTTCCATTTATCAAGATTTGTAGTAGGCATTCCATAAATCAAATCCAAAGAAAAATTTTCAAAAGTATCTTTCACCATTTCGATTGACCTGAATGCTTGGTGAGAATTGTGAGACCTATTCATCAAAAGAAGATCTTCCTCTATAAAAGACTGAACCCCAATACTAATTCTATTAACTTTATTTTTTTTTAAGCTATTTATATATTCATATGATGCATCATCTGGATTCAACTCCATAGTAATCTCAGCATCTTCTGAAACTTTATAATAATCTTTTACACATTGAATGAATTCCCCAACTAAATTGGGATCAATCAAAGAAGGGGATCCACCACCAAAATAAATACTTTCAATGATTTTGTTGTTTAAAAAATCTTTTCTCATTATTAGTTCCTTTATCATCGAACTTAAAACTAATTTTTTTTTCTTAAATGATGTTGAGAAATGAAAATTACAGTAAGTACAAGCTTTTTTACAAAAAGGAAAGTGAAAATATATTCCTGCCATTAACTTATTTTATTTTTGATGGATTTTGACTTACAAAAGAGGACCAACTGGAATATTTTTTTTCTGAATTAATTGATTCTCTGTTATAATAATGACAAACTGCAGCAGCTAATCCATCGGTAGCATCCAAATTTTTTGGAAGTGATTTAATTTTAAATATACTTTGCAGCATTCTTGCAACCTGTAATTTAGATGCATTCCCATTACCAGTTATAGACATTTTAATTTTTTTTGGCGAGTACTCTGCAATGATAATTTGTCTGGACAAACCAGCCGATATTGCTGTACCTTGTGCTCTTCCAAGCTTTAACATTGACTGTACATTTTTTCCAAAAAATGGAGCTTCAATGGAAAGTTCATCCGGGTGAAAATTATCTATCAACTCTAATGTTCTTTCAAAAATTAATTTAAGTTTGGTAAAATGATCCTTTTCTT
Source organism: Flavobacteriaceae bacterium (assembly GCA_002721275.1). Lineage (GTDB taxonomy): Bacteria > Bacteroidota > Bacteroidia > Flavobacteriales > Flavobacteriaceae > Marivariicella. Next base: position 19,944 of record PBJZ01000012.1, on the reverse strand, counting down.
TTTGTAATTGCAATTCATTTAATTCCAGCAAATGCATTTTTTTATCAATTATCTTAATTACTCCAAAACCCATGATTGTTGTTCCTGGGTCAATACCTAGTATAATTAGTTCCTTATTAATCATTTGGGTTTTTTTGATGTGATTTTTATAGGTAAAGAAAATTTTACATTGACAAATAAACCAACATTAGTTTTAACTGCAGGCATAGCAGCGGGTAAATTCGAGATAACCTTTACAATATTTTTTTTTAGCTCAGGTATTGTTTTGACTACATTATTTGGATCAATTATTGAGTCAAGACTATAATTACCCGTCTCATTTATTTTTATTTGAATAATAAATTCGGAGTTTACCTCATCTTTTGACTTTAAATTATAGCCTGAAAGTTCAGAATAAATTAAACTAACTAATTTTTCTTTAAAGCATTTTTTTTGCTCTTCCAATATTGAAAACTTTTCACATTCGTAATAAGATGGAGATTGATCTAATTTGGTCCATTCAGAAGCTTTTATAATTTCATTTGAAGAGACCTTTTTTAAGTCAAAAAAATCACAACCATAGAAATTATTCACAAATAAAAATATGATTAACCATAAATTAAGTCTAATGTACATTTAAAAAATTGTTCTTTTTAAAATTACAAATTTTAGATAGTTTACTTAAATTATAAATCATAATTCTATAATTTGATTTCATATATTTGTATGATGAAATTATTTTTCTTAACGTGTTTCTTTTTAGGCCTCTGTTTTGCCGGAATTGCCATAAAAATATGGAGTAAGAAAGATGGAAAGTTTGCTGGAACATGTGCAAGCCAAAGTCCATTTCTTAATAAAAAGGATGAACCATGTGGAATATGTGGAAAACTACCTCAAGATCAAAATTGTTCTAGTGTAGACCCTCAATCTAATTAATTTTTAGATATTTAATATGGATGAAAAAGATTTAATTCATAGGGCCAAGCAAAATGATCAAAAGGCATTTAATGTTTTATTCAATAATAATTGGGACTATTTATACAATTTTCAGTTAAAAAGGGTTGGTAACAATCAAATTGCTGAAGAACTTTCAATTGAAACATTTGCAAAAGCTTTTGATAAACTAAGTTCGTTTGATGTCAAATATAAATTCAAAACATGGTTGATCACTATATCAAAAAATATTCATCTTGATCAATTAAGAAAAGAAAAAATAAAGATTTTTGATTCAGAAATAATTAATGATAATTATAAAAATATATTCATTGATTCAAACCCTAGCCCTGAGGAAGAAATGATCATTGATCAAAATCTGGATCAAATTTTCCATACTATAAAAAGCTTGAAAAAAGAATATAGACAAATATTACAACTTCGCTTTTTTGATGATAAAAGCTATAAATCAATAAGTAAAATAATGAATCAACCCCTTAATTCGGTCAAAGTGAAAATTCTTCGAGCAAAAAAATTATTGGCAGAAAAATTAAAAGATGGATAAAATAAAAAAGCTAGGTCCAGGACTACTTTTTGCTGGAGCTGCAATAGGTGTCTCTCACCTTGTTTACTCAACTAGAGCTGGAGCTGATTATGGTTGGGGTTTAATATGGGCGTTTTTGATTATTAATATTTTTAAATACCCTTTTTTTGAATTTGGTCCAAGGTATGCAGTCGCAACTGGAGAAACGCTCATAGATGGATACGGTAAAATAGGCAAAAAATATCTTTGGTTTTATGCAATTTTGAATACTGCTAACATGTTTACTATTCAGGCTGCCGTGACGGTTGTTACTGCTGGTCTTGCTGCTCATTTTTTTGGAATAACCGGAGATATTGCAATATGGGGTTCATCGATAATTATAATTTGTTCATTATTATTAATTGTTGGGAAATACAAGCTACTTGATAGGCTTATGAAATTTATAATAATGTTACTTACATTTTGTACTTTTTTGGCTCTGATAATTGCTTTTGATAATTCTAATGAACTTCCTCCTCTTATTCAAGTGCTTCCCAAAGGAACAGGTTTATTATTTCTAATTGCATTTATGGGATGGATGCCCGCTCCAATGGACATATCAATATGGCATTCAATTTGGTCGGTAGAAAAACAAAAAGAAATTAAGAACATAAGTTTGAAGGATACTATCTATGATTTCAATGTAGGTTATCTGGCAACAATATTGCTGGGGTTTTGTTTTATTGGGCTTGGGGCATTGGTTATGTTTAATTCTCAAATTGAATTTTCAAATAAAGGCTTAGTTTTTGCTAGTCAACTCATAGATTTATATACATTAAACTTGGGTGAATCCTTCTCTACAATAATATCATTAGCAGCTTTCACCACAATGTTCAGTACGACAATTACCACTTTAGATGCATCACCAAGGGCATTTTCCAAGACAATCCAACTTCTAACCAAAACAAATACAAATTATTATCTTTTTTTTTTATTGACACTATCAACAGGTACAATTGCAATTTTTTTATTTTTTCAATCTGAAATGGCAATTTTAGTTCAAGTTGCAACTGTATTATCATTCATGACGACACCTTTTTTTGCATGGATTAATTTAAAATTAATTTCCAGTAAATTCATGCCACTAGAATTTCAACCAAAAAAATCATTAATAATTTTTAGCTGGTTTGGATTATTATTTTTAAGTGCATTTACAATTGGATATTTGATTAGCTTGTAAAGAAGTTTTGTATCTTTGAAAAAAAAAAAGTGGAGGTTTTAGATAAAGTTATTTTAGAAAAAAAACAACCTGAGTTTGGCAGTCTTTCTCTGCCTGAAATTCGATCAAAAGGAGAAAAAACCTTTAAAAAAAGTAAAGTATCCAAACCTAAATGGATCAGGGTTAAATTACCCATTGGAAAAAAATATAATGATCTTAGAAATTTAGTTGACAAATATAAATTAAACACAATATGTACATCTGGAAGTTGTCCAAATATGGGGGAATGTTGGGCTGAAGGTACTGCGACATTTATGATCCTTGGCAACATATGTACAAGATCATGTGGATTTTGTGCAGTAAAGACTGGTAGACCTTCAGCAGTCGATTGGGCTGAACCCGAGAAAGTTGCTCAATCAATTCATAAAATGGGAATTAAGCACGCTGTTATTACATCTGTTGATCGTGACGATTTAAAGGATATGGGCTCAATCATTTGGGCAGAGTCTGTGAATGCTATCAGAAGATTAAATCCAAACACAACTCTCGAAACTCTTATTCCTGATTTTCAAGGGAATAAAATTAATATTGATAGACTAATTCAAGTTGCGCCAGAGGTTATATCACACAACTTAGAGACAGTAAGAAGACTGACTCGAGAAGTAAGAATACAAGCCAAATATGACAGAAGTCTTGAGGTTTTAAATTATCTAAAAGAACAAGGAGTTAGTAGAACTAAGTCTGGAATTATGCTAGGGCTTGGTGAGACAGAGGATGAAGTTTATGAAACATTAAACGATTTAAATAAAGTCAAAGTAGATATTGTTACCATGGGACAATACTTACAACCAACAAAAAATCATTTACCAGTTTCATCGTTTATAACTCCTGACGATTTCAAAAAGTATGAAAAATATGCTTTAAATCTAGGGTTTAAACACGTTGAGAGTGGCCCTCTTGTTCGCTCATCATACAAAGCCCACAAGCATATTAGCTGACCATTAGATTTCATGAGGAGTATGAAGATTTTATCCTTCTATTAAAATCAATTTCATCACTTTCAGAAAAAAAAGAAAGCTCTACTGGTAAAAAATAAAGCTTACTAGATTTCAAAAAAGGAAATAATCTTCCATAATCCTTTTCCGTTGTCAAAATAATTGAATTTTTTGCTACATTAATGATTTTTGAAACAGCTTTTTTATTGAAGTTAAAATGGTCTTTAAATTTTAAATGAGTAAAATTAATTTCTTTTGAATCTAAAAATGAAACTAAGTCTGAAGGGTCAGCTATACCGGTAACCAATGTTATTTTTTTATTTTTTAATGTATCAAAATTAATTTTTTCAAATGAGTTTTTTAAAAATTTGGAATATTTGATAAACGAAAAAAAAACTTTTTGATTTTTATCAATTCTCATTCTATTTACAATCTTTATTTTATCTTCAGAGCTTAATTTTTTGGGACATTTTGTTACAAGTATTGTGTTTCCTCTTTTTTTTTTCAACTCTAAACTCCCTTAAATTTCCATATGGAAATAAATAATCATTAAAAAAGGGATTGTTAAAAGTTGTGGTAATTATTAGGTGATTTGTGAGAATTGACCTATGTTGCATTATATCATCAAAAATTAACAAATCAGTTTTAAGACCTAGTTCTGATATTTTTTCAAGAGCAGTAATTCTTTTTTCTGAAACAATAACTTTTACACTAGGGTATTTCGTCAAATATTGATATGGTTCATCCCCAATTTCATCAGCACTACTATTCAGGTTAGCTATTATCAACCCATTTGATTTTCTTCCATAACCTCTGCTAATTACAGAAATTTGATTACTTTTTAAATTTGTTGAGATAAGATAGTCTACAAGTATGGATTTCCCAGAACCACCCATAGATAGATTTCCTACTCCAATAGAAAAAATATCTGTGAGATTTTTCTTAAGGATATTTAGATTAAACAAAATATTACGAATAACAACAAAAACACCATTTAAAATAACTAAAGGACTTAGTAAAATTCGTATCAATTTCATCTCACTTAAAGATAATACTATATTTGTATATCAACATCTAAAAATGAAGATTCAAAAAGTAATAGATGCCATCGAGCTTTGGACACCAACAAACCAATCTGAGGAATTTGATAACGTTGGTTTAATCATAGGTAATTCTGATAATGATATAACAGGAGTAATTGTTTCTTTGGATACAACAGAAAAAATTATTGATGAAGCTATTGAGAAAAATTGTAATCTAATAGTAAGTTTTCACCCAATAATTTTCAAGGGTTTAAAAAAATTGACAAGTAATTCTTACGTTGAAAAAACAATAATAAAAGCAATTGAAAATAAAGTTTCAATATACTCTATTCACACATCTCTTGACAATCACGCTGAAGGAGTCAATTATGTGATATCAAAAAAACTTGGGCTTATAAATACAAAAATACTTATTCCAAAAGAAAATAATAAGTACATAGGTATGGGAAGAATTGGAGAATTAAAAAAATGTCTTAATGAAAATGAATTTATAATTTATCTGAAAGATAAAATGAAGACCAATTTAATAAGGCACAGTAGATTTATTGGAAAAAAAATAAAAAGAATTGCTGTTTTGGGTGGATCAGGAGCGTTTGGTATTGATAAAGCAATTAGTCAAAATGCAGATGCATATGTGACAGCAGACCTCAAATATCATAATTTTTTCGAAGCTAACAATAAAATTGTTTTATTTGATATTGGTCACTTTGAGAGTGAACAGTTTACAAAAAATTTAATCCATAACTATCTTAGCAAAAAATTCCCTAGTTTTGCAATCGTTTTAGCAACCACAAATACAAATCCGGTAAATTATTTTTAAAAATGGCAAAAAAAGAAATTACAGTAGAGGACAAACTTCGATCATTATTTGATTTACAATTAATCGACTCACGAATTGATGAAATTAGAAGTGTTAGAGGTGAGTTACCTCTAGAAGTTGAGGATTTAGAAGTGGAAATTGAGGCCTTAAAAAAACGACTAGATACTTTTCAAATGGAATTTGATGAATTCCAAAACCAAATTGCTAACGAAAAAAATAACATCGAAGTAGCTAAAGAGGAGGAAAAAAAGTACGAAGCTAAATTAAAGAATGTTAGAAATAATAGGGAATATAATTCGATCCAAAAAGAACAAGAGTTCCAAAAATTAGAAATTGAATTATCAGAAAAGAAAATAAAAGAGTTTCAGATAAAGTCTGAACAATCTACATCTGATATTGAAGAGATAAATTTAAAGTTAGATGAAAGGAATACTCATTTAGATGCTAAAAATGATGAGTTAAATTCAATAATGAATGAAACTGAAAAGGAAGAAAAATTGCTTATAAAAAAATCAAGCGAGTATTCTAAAAATATAGAGGAACACTTGGTTAATACTTACCAAAAGATAAGAAATAGTGTGAAAAACGGCCTGGCAATTGTTCCTGTTGAAAGAGGAGCTGCTGGTGGATCTTATTTTTCGATACCCCCACAAACACAAATGGAAATTGCTTCAAGACAAAAAATTATTATGGACGAACACAGTGGAAGAATCCTTGTTGACGAAGTTCTAGCATATGAACAGCGAGAAAAAATGTTATCTATTTTCAAAAAAACTAAATAACTTTATAATACTTACATCTTGACTCTTGCAACCACGGGGTTGTGATCAGACACCCAAAAATACGAATCAGTTTTAATATAAACGTGTTGGGATTTTATATTTTTTAAGTTTTGTGTAAAGATATAATCAATTCTTTTCTTAAATATTTCATCTTTACTGAATCCATTGTATGTTGAGTAATTTTTTTTTGATTTTTTTATACCAAAGAGAACATCATCTAACTGATTTTGGATTTTTTTTATTGAAGAAGTATCATCTTCCAAATTAAAATCACCCATCAAAATCAGATGCTCATTTTTCGAATTTAATTCATTAATCACTTTTAATATTAAATCTGTTGATCTTTTTCTAGCCTTAATACCTATATGATCAAAATGAGTATTTAGCACCCAAATTCTTTTTTTTGAAAATAAATTCTCAAATAATCCATATGTACATATCCTTTTCATTGATGCATCCCAGCCTACTGATATTTTATTTGGTGTATCAGATAACCAAAAAGTGTCTTCAATTAAAATTTTAAATTTTTTTTTATTGAAAAATATTGGACTGTATTCACCTTTTTCAAGACCATCATCTCGTCCAACTCCTATATAACTATGATTTGTCAGGGATTTTGATAAGTATTTTAGCTGAGAATTTGTAACCTCCTGCAAGCCGGCGAAATCAGGGTTTTCATTGATTAAAAATTCGCTAACATATGACTTCCTTGACTCCCAAGAGTTCAGAGTTTCGTTTGGACCTTCATATCTAATGTTGTAGGAAATAATTTTTAATTCTTCACAATTTAAAAAGAATAAAAAAAGTAGGAAAATCAAATTTCTCAAAAAAATTATTTGTTAAGGTATTTAGTTTCTTATAGTTTTACTACAACAATTATCATCGTCACATCTACAGTAGTTGAGATTATATATGTGAGCAAGTGCAAGAGATATAGCCAAGATGTAAATGAAAAACTCTGGAATTAAAAATATCGCGAAAATTTCATTCAAAATTAACAATGATAGAGAAGTACATAAAATAAACATAATTCTTTTGATATTATCATTTGAAGTGTTTCTAATTGATCTATGAACAGCTAAAATTGAAACAATCAAAAAAAGGCAGTTTAATAAATCCCAAGAAAAATTATATTCATTGTTGAGAAACCAAATATCAGCTTGAAATAAAAAAAATACTGGGGTCAACATGCAATGTATTAAACATAAAATGCTTGATATAGCTCCTATGTAATCTGAATTTATGTTTAATGTCTTCATATCATTTACTCTTTACTCTATTTAAAAATTTCGGATTTAACAAAGTTAATTTTTTTTTTGCAATAGTCATCTCTCAAGATTTATTGAAAGTTTTAATGTGGGCGCTGAGGGATTCGAACCCCCGACCCTTTGGGTGTAAACCAAATGCTCTGAACCAACTGAGCTAAGCGCCCTAATATTATTATAAAATTACAATCAAAAACAATAATAAATTGTCATGAATTATTAATCTTCTCGACTATTTTTTGTGGGAACAAATATAAATTTTTATTCATTATGTATGTATATAAAATTATAAAACCTCTGCAACAACAAAATTACTGCCTGAAACAATTACTAGATCATTTAATTTTGCCTCTATTTTTGCCGAATTAAATGCATTTATTACGGAAGAAAATGACTTATATTTTATCTTCATTTTTTTGGCTATAAGCGTCAAATTATTTATGGGCATTGATCGACTGATTTTTGGTGAACACAAATAATATGTGCATTCTGAAGGTAAAATTTTAAATATAGACTTTACATCCTTTCCTTGAACGAATCCAAGCACAAGATGAAGTTTATCATATTTTTCATTATTTAATTGTTTTAGCATTGAATTGAAGCCTTCTAAATTGTGAGTCACATCAACTATAATCTTGGGCTTTTTTGAAATTATGTCCCATCTCCCAAAAAAATTGGTTGCTTTTTTAACATTTGCTATTGCTACTTGTATTTCTTTATCAGAAATTTTGAAATTTTTTAAATTTTTTACCGCTAATATTGCGGTGTCAATATTTCTTTGTTGGTATATTCCGTTAAGATCAGTAACATGGTTTTTTTCAGATGATTTGACAAAAAGAATTTTTGAATTAGTTATGTCTGCTTTATTCTTAAATACTGGCAATGTTTCATCATTAGTCTCGCCAATTACTACAGGAACTTTATTTTTTATTATTCCAGCTTTTTCAAAAGCAATTTTTGAGTATGTATCACCTAAAAAATCTGTATGATCATATCCAATATTAGTTATTATAGAAATTTCAGGATTTATAATATTAGTCGCATCTAACCTTCCCCCCATTCCTACTTCGATTATTGCATAATCGATATCTTTACAATTAAAATATTCAAAACCTAACCCAACAGTAAGTTCAAAAAAAGATAGTTTAGAAAACTCTATGTAATCAAAATACTTATTTACGAAATTTGTTACAAAATTTTTAGAAATATTTATCCCATTAACTTTAATTCTCTCCCTAAAATCTATTAAATGAGGAGAAGAGTAAATTCCCACTCTTAATCCTTTTGATTGAATAATTGATGCGACTATGTGAGCTACGCTTCCTTTTCCATTTGTTCCGGCTACGTGAATAGTTTTGAATTTATTTTGGGGATTATTTAATTCTTCACAAAAGGACTTGATTTTTGATAATCCAAAACTCATATCCTTAGCACCATATTTTTGATAGTTTGGGAGCTTAGTATAAAGGTACTCTATAGATTGAGAATATGATTTCATTGGTTATTCAACAATTTTAAATTGAATCAGTACAAATCCAATTTGCCTTTCTGGTGCATTTTTATCAGGAAACCATTTGTGCATTAATGCAGTTTGTTTTGCAGGTTTCATAAGACATGGATGGTTATTTGTAGTCCCCTTAACTCCGGGTTTAGCAGAGACAACATCACCATTTTTATTCACTACTATTCGAACAACTACTGTTCCTGACTCATTACACTTAGGAACTTCTTTTCCCTGATACTGGAGATTTCTTCCTTTTAAACCATATCCAATACTGTTACCACCTCTTCCCTCCTGACCATAATAAATAGTTGAATATAGATCACCCTTTTTGCTTCCATTATCATCTAAATCTTCCATGTCACCCTCTCCTTGCACTTGATTTTTAGTACTAATTTGACGAGTTATCAAATTTGAAAGTATTGATTTAGTATTGTCACTAATCTCGAGATTTTTAGACTCAAAGGTTTTATTTATAAAATTATTATTATTTTCATTTGGTTGTGTTAAAGAATCATTTTGGTTTTTATTTATTTTTAAATCATCAGAATAATTATTAATTGTCTTATTCATGGAAACGGACGTATTTTTATCAATTAAATTTCTATTAAATATTTCGTAATCCTCTATCGGGTTTAATTTATCTTTATTTGTATTATTTACTTCGTCTCCAAATCCTTCACTAGAAAAACCAAAATTTACTTCCATACCGAATTCAATAGGCGGATCTAAATATTTTAATCCAACAAATGACAATAAGAACAAAAAAATAATTATTGATAATGTTGTGATTGCGAAAGATTTTCTTTGGGAAGTAGTCTTAAAAAACATAATTTAATTGGAATCAACCGCTAACACTACTCTAATACTATTTTTGTTAGCAATATTCATAACAAATACCACATTATCAATACGAACACTTTTTTCGGCTCTCAAAATAATTGATGGTGGTTGAATTTTATCGATTCTTTTTAGGATTTTTTGCTCTAAATATATTTTTTCAACTAACTCATTGTCAACATATACTCTATCATTGGATAATAAGGATACAACAACAGATTTTCTATTTTCTGTCTTACCCTTTGCCTCTGGTAAATTAATTTTAATTGTATTTAATTGTTGCGAAAGAGTAGAAGCAATCATAAAAAATATTAAAAGTAAAAAAACAATGTCTGTCATTGAGGACAGGTTAAAATCTGGACTAATTTTATTTCTTCCCTTAAAATTCATTTAAGTAGGTTCGTTTAATAAATCAAAAAACTCAAGTGATGTAGCTTCCATTTGATATATCACTTTATTTGTTTTCACAACCAAATGATTATGAGCAATATACCCAATAATACCAACTACTAAACCAGCAACAGTTGTTGTCATTGCTGTATATAAACCATTAGATAATAGTTGCATATCAATATTTCCTCCAGCATTGGATATTTCAAATATTGATAAAATCATTCCTATAACAGTTCCTAAAAAACCAATCATTGGTGCTACACCTGCAATAGTAGCAAGAATACTTACATTTTTTTCCAATTTATATATTTCAATTCTTCCAGCATTTTCTAGAGCAGAATTTATATCCTCTAGCGGGCGTCCAATTCGCGAAACACCTCTCTCTAATAACCTTGCTACCGGAGTATCAATTGAATTACAAAATGATTTGGCTGTATCAATTTTACCTTTTAAAATATATGATCTAATTTTTGGCATAAAGTTCTTATCAATACTAGAAGCAGATCTTATTTCAAATAAACGTTCAAAATATATATAAACTGCTATAATTAATAAAATAGAGAGAATACTTATAATTGTAATTCCACCAATACCTGAACTTTCTATTAGTTCAAATATTGATACCGTCTTTTCCGTTTGGATAGAATTAACTTCTTGAAAATATAACATAGTAACCTTAAGTATTTATTATTTAAAAATAAAAGTACGTAATAAAATAAAAGTAACTGAACCGGACAAAAAACCAACTAAAGCAAGCCATGAAATATTTTTCAAATACCAAAAAAAATCGATTCTTTCCATCCCCATAGCAACAACCCCTGCTGCAGAGCCAATTATTAACATACTCCCACCAGTTCCAGCAGAGTAGGCAATAAAGTGCCATAGTGGATTATCTGTGGTCTCCGAAAACATACCCATACTGGCAGCTACCAAAGGCACATTATCAATAACTGCTGAACCAAATCCAAAAAGAATTACTACTAGATCTGTATTAGGTATTAAAGTATTTAATTGGTCTGCAAATTTAAATAGTACCCCTAATGATTCCAAAGCTGCTACAGATAATAAAATTCCAAGAAAGAAGAGGATACTAGGCAATTCAATTTTAGACAACGAACTATGAACAGGACTGTAATTTGAATGAAAATCACTCTCAAAGTCAACTGAGCTAATATTTATTTTAGCATTACTAAATATTTCAGCAAAAGTAGCCACAATTGCAAGAGAGAGCATCATTCCAACATAGGGCGGAAGATGAGTTAGTGTTTTAAACACTGGTACAAAAACTATCGCACCAAGGCCTAAATAAAGCATGATTGATCCTTTTGAATCAAAATTGTCATCATCATTATCATCGCTCTTAATATAACCTTGAAAAGGTTTCATTAATGAAGCGATGAAAACAGGAATAATTAAACAAACCAATGACGGAAGGAACACATAGCTAATTAAATTCATTGTAGTGACTTTATCCCCAATCCAAAGCATGGTTGTTGTAACATCTCCTATTGGCGACCAGGCTCCTCCCGCATTTGCTGCAATGACTATCAAGGCGGCAAACCAAACTCTTGAATTTTTATCATGAATTATTTTTTGAAGTATAGTAATTAAAACTATAGTTGCAGTCAAATTATCAATAATTGCAGAAAGTACAAATGCTAAACTCGAAAAAATCCACAATAATTTAATTTTATTTTTGGTTTTTATAAAAGTTTTAATCGTAAAAAATCCATTGAAATAATCAATTATTTCAACTATAGTCATAGCTCCTAATAAAAAAATTATGATCTCTGCTGTTTTGCCTAAGTGATGAAGTAAAACCTCATCAATATGAGATATTTCAAGTTTCTTCATCACAATATTAACATTGAAAACTTCTAAATGAAATAAAGAAATAATTGCCCATAAAGATGCCATCATACCAAGTGCTGGTATGAGTTTGTCTATTTTTAAAGTATGCTCTAGTGTAATTGCTAAATAACCTGCAAAGAATAAACCTATTACGACAATCTCCATATAATATTTTAGATATTAAATCGCAACAAGCAATCTAAAGTAAATTATGATCACTAAATTATAAAAATTAATTTTATAGACTAAATCATTCAATTATTTTTCCAGAGGAATGGTCTTCTTTGGCTCCTGTTACTGAGGAAAAACAATTATTAATATTCAAAACCTTCAACAGACCCAAAAGTGCAAATATTATTGCTTCTTTAAAGTTTATTATTTCATTTGAAGGTAGAATAATTCTAGCTTCTGTTTTTAATTTTAATTTGTTGATTAAATACTTATTATGTGCTCCACCTCCTGTAACTAGAATTTTATCTGATGGACTCAATGATAAGGAAATTACATTAACTATGTGGATAACGTAAGTATGCATTACACTCTCCAATGGATACTTAATTAAAAAATTTTCTAATATTGGAAATATAACATTTGATACCCATTCGACCCCTAATGATTTTGGATGATTTAATTTATAAAATTCAAGTGAGTTTAATTGATTTAATAAAGAGGTAATTATTTTTCCTGATGATGCAATCAACCCATTTTTGTCATATTTTATCCTTTTTTTTATCGATAAATAATTTAAAACTACGTTGACTGAGCAAATATCATATGCAATAACCTTTTTATTTTTTTTCCTCGAAATATTTGCAAAACCACCTAAATTTAAACATGCTGTGAATTTGGAAAAAAGAATTGAATCACCAACTGGAACAAGTGGTGCACCCTGACCACCCATAGCTATGTCCTGAGTCCTAAAATCACAAACAGTCATTATCTTATATTTGTTATTGATAGTAGTAAGGTTTCCTAACTGATATGTTACTCCTTCTGTTGGATTATGTATTGCTGTGTGTCCGTGAGAGGAAACCAAATCAATTTTTTTAAGATTATTCTTTACAATAAATTCATTTATTTTTGTTCCCAAAAAGTTTGAGTACAATAAATCAATTTTTAGAAGAGTTTTTTTTGATTTATTATGAATTTCAGACAGCTTATTAGTCCAGTATTCATTATATGGAATAAATGTGGTTTTCAATATTTTATATTTCCATGTGATTATATTGAACTCAACAAAAACAATATCTATCCCATCGAGAGAAGTTCCAGACATTGTCCCAATAACTCTAAATATTTTTTTATTTCTAATCATAAATTGTGAATTGTTTAAAAATAAATATGTTTTTTTATCGAATATATATATTTTTCACAAAATATTTAGAAATTACTTATATATCCTAATATTGGCAGCATGAAATAATCAAAAACATATCCAAAAATATTAAATTTGATTTTTCACTTAATTAATCTAATAATATAAATCATGCTCCCAGATAAGCAAGGACTTTATGACCCCCAAAATGAACACGACAATTGTGGCGCTGGGTTTATATGCAGCTTGAAAGGTGAGAAAACTAATGATATAATTCACAAAGCACTTAATATTCTCTGTGTTCTTGAGCACAGAGGCGCAGTAAGCTCAGACGGTAAAACAGGAGACGGTGCTGGAATTTTGATTGAAATACCTCATGATTTTTTTAAAAAAAATTGTGATTTCGAGATTCCCGATCCCACTAAATATGCCGTAGGTATGGTTTTTTTACCTCAAAAAGAAAATCAAAAAACTTATTGTATAGGGGTTTTTGAATCAGAAATTAAAAAACAAGGGTTGAATATTTTGGGATGGAGAAATGTTCCGACTAAAGAAGGAGTTGTTGGTGATATTGCATCTCAAACTGAACCTTTTATAATGCAAGTTTTTATTGGAAATCCTAACCCCAAAGTTGACGAAAACTCATTTAATACCAAACTTTTTTGTGCAAGAAAAATAAGTGAGAATATTATTTTCAACTCAGAAATTTCACAATCTAAGTACTTTTATTTCTCTAGTTTATCGCCAAGAACTATTATTTATAAAGGTCTTTTAATTCCTGAAGATATCAAAAATTTCTATCAAGATTTATCTGATCCTTCAGTGGTTACAAGGCTTGCATTAGTACACCAAAGATTCTCAACAAATACCTTTCCAACGTGGGATCTAGCTCAACCATTCCGTTATATGTGTCACAATGGAGAAATCAATACTTACAAAGGAAATTTAAGTAGAATGCAAACAAGGGAAGAGCTTTTAGAAAGTGATATTTTTGGACCTGAAATAAAGAAAATTGTGCCTATTATTTTAGCTGGTAAATCTGACTCAGCTTCAATGGATATGGTAGTAGAACTATTACTTGCAACTGGCAGATCTCTCCCTGAAGTGATGATGATGCTGGTGCCTGAGGCATGGGAAAAACATCCATCAATGGATAAGAAGAAAAAAGCATTTTATGAGTATAATTCGTGTATAATGGAACCTTGGGATGGCCCGGCATCCATTCCTTTTACAGATGGAAAATATATAGGTGCGCTTTTAGACAGAAATGGATTAAGGCCATCAAGATATACTGTAACTAAAGATGGGTATGTTGTGATGTCGTCAGAGGCTGGAGTTCTTAATATTTTACCGGAAAACATAAAGTTACACGGAAGACTTGAACCTGGAAAAATGTTTTTAGTTAACATGGACGAAGGACGAATTATTAATGATGACGAAATCAAAAAAACTATTACCTCTATCTATCCATACTCACAATGGATCAAGAAAAATATTTTGCATTTAGGAGAAATACAATTAAATAAAAATACTTTAAAGGAAGAAAATGAGGACTTTGAGACTCGAATGAGAATTTTTGGTTACACACACGAGGATTTAAAAACTATAATAATTCCAATGGCCAAACTCGCCAAAGAGTCCATAGGGTCTATGGGCACTGATACACCATTGGCAGTTCTCTCTGATAGACCACAATTAATTTTCAATTATTTTAAACAACTTTTTGCTCAGGTTACTAATCCACCATTAGATGGAATAAGAGAGGAAATAATTACTGATACTAGCTTAACGCTTGGCAATGATTTTAATTTATTTGATATAACTGAAAAACATTGTAAAAAATTAAGAATTCAAAATCCAATAATTTCAAATGATGACTTATCCAAAATAAAATATTTAAAACACCCATCTTTCAAATCCTTTACTGTGAAAACTCTATATGAGGTTGAGTTTGGACTAAATGGAATTGAAAACGCATTAAACTCTATAGTTGAATCAATTGAAATAGCTATTGAAGAAAATCATAATCTGATTATTCTTTCCGATAGAGGTGTCTCAAAAAAACTTGCTCCAATACCGATTTTATTAGCTACAGCATATGTTCATAATGGTTTAAAAAAATTAAAAAAACGTTCACGTTTTGATATTATTATTGAATCTGCCGAACCAAGGGAACCCCATCATTTTGCATTACTTTTTGGATACGGAGCTAGTGCAATAAACCCTTTTTTAGTTAACGAAATTATAAAGAATCACTTTCAAAAAGGAACTATTGAGATTAAAACCAATGAAGCTATAAATAACTTTAATGTTGCAGTCACAAAGGGTTTAGTCAAAATAATGAACAAAATCGGAATATCAACTTTAAATTCCTATAGGGGTTCTCAAATTTTTGAAGCTTTAGGTCTATCCCAAAATTTCATTGATAAATATTTTTGTAATACTGCCACAAGAATAGAAGGGATTGGGTTGTATGAAATTGAAAAGGAAATTAGTAAAAGACATTCAAAAGCTTTCAATCACAATAAAGAATCAGGTCTTCCTCTTGAAATTGGTGGAGACTACAGATGGAGAAGAGATGGTGAGGCACATTCTGTTAATCCAATAACAATCGCAAAACTACAAAATGCTGTTCGAACGAAAAATCCTGAGAGCTACAAAGCTTTCGCTGAAATGATTAACAACCAGAATGAAAAATTAATGACTATCAGAGGTTTATTCGAGTTTTCTAACTTCGATCCTATTCCTATAGATCAAGTTGAGCCATGGACTGAGATAGTTAAAAGATTTAAAACTGGTGCAATGTCTCTTGGATCAATCAGTCAAGAAGCGCATGAAAATCTTGCTATTGCAATGAATAGAATTGGCGGTAAAAGTAATTCTGGGGAGGGTGGTGAAGACACAAAAAGATTTACTCCCGAAGAAAATGGAGATTTAAAGAATTCCGCTATTAAACAAGTTGCATCAGGTCGATTTGGTGTGTCCAGTCATTTTTTGAGCTCTGCCAGTGAAATTCAAATTAAAATGGCTCAAGGAGCAAAGCCAGGTGAAGGAGGCCAGCTTCCTGGACCAAAAGTTAATCCATACATAGCCTCAGTAAGAAACTCAACCCCATATGTTGGACTCATATCTCCTCCGCCTCATCATGATATTTATTCAATTGAGGACCTATCTCAATTGATTTATGATTTAAAGAATGCAAATAGGAAAGCAAGAATAAATGTTAAACTTGTTTCGGAAGTTGGTGTGGGTACAATTGCAGCTGGTGTGTCAAAAGCTAAAGCTGATGTAATACTAATTTCAGGTTACGATGGTGGAACAGGAGCATCACCTCTTACATCTTTAAAACATGCTGGTCTTCCATGGGAGCTAGGTATTGCAGAAGCACAACAAACCCTTGTTATGAATAATTTAAGAAGTAGAATAGTTCTTGAATGCGATGGGCAAATGAAAACAGGAAGAGATGTAGCGATTGCATGTTTACTTGGCGCTGAAGAATTTGGCTTTTCCACAGCTCCACTGATTGCCTCAGGATGTATAATGATGAGAGCTTGCCACCTGAACACATGTCCGGTCGGAATTGCAACTCAAGATCCCAAATTAAGAAAAAACTTTAAAGGTAAACCAGAACATGTTGTAAACTATATGTATTATGTAGCTCAAGAACTTAGAGAAATTATGTCAGAGTTAGGGTTTAGAAGCATTGACGAAATGGTTGGGCAATCTCAAAAACTCAACATGAAAAAAGCAATTAATCACTATAAGGCAAAAGGAATAGATCTCTCCAAAATTTTATTTAAACCAGAAGTTCCATCTGAATTCAGGGAAAGAAATACAATTCAACAAGACCATAATTTACAAAATGTTTTAGATTTTCAAATTCTAGAAAAATTAGGTCCTGCTATTAATAACAGACAGAAACAAAACTTAAGTTTCACTATCAAAAATACAGACAGATCAGTGGGAGCAATAATAAGTAACGAGATCTCAAAACTTTATGGAGCAAATGGACTAAAAGAAAAAACATTAAACATTGAATTTTATGGAACAGCCGGTCAGAGCTTTGGAGCTTTTTCTACATCAGGACTTTTTTTAAGGATTAATGGAAATGCAAATGATTATTTTGGAAAAGGGCTTTCTGGTGCTACCTTAGTTGCAAAGGTACCCGAAAAAGCAACATTTAAAGCTAGTGAAAATATAATTATCGGAAACGTGTCTCTTTATGGAGCTACTAATGGAGAAGCATACATAAATGGTATTGCGGGTGAACGTTTCTGTGTAAGAAATTCAGGTGCGAAAGCTGTTGTTGAGGGTGTTGGTGATCATGGTTGTGAGTACATGACTGGAGGTGTAGCTCTGATACTAGGTGGTTTTGGTAGAAATTTTGCAGCAGGAATGAGTGGTGGAATTGCATATTTATTTAATGAGAAAAATCTTTTCGATGAAAAGAAATTTAATCTAGAAATGGTTGAATTAGAGAGTCTTCTTGATGAGGATATTAATCAAATTATTTACCTGCTTAAAAATCACTTTAGGTACACAAAAAGCAGTTTAGCTAAACATATTCTTGATAATTGGGAGAAATGTAAATACAATTTTATTAAGGTAATGCCAACTGATTACAAAAAAGCACTACAGATAATGGCTTTAGAAAAAACTGAAAATCACACATAAAAAAAATGGGTAAAATAAGAGGATTTATTGAATTTGATAGACTTAAAGAACCTGTTGTCGATCCAAAGAAAAGGATTAACAACTACAAAGAGTTTACAATTGAGGTTAAAGAAAAAAAGTTACAAGAACAAGGTGCAAGATGTATGGACTGCGGTGTACCATTTTGTCACAGTGGATGCCCTCTTGGAAATATGATTCCCGATTTTAACGATGCTGTATACGAAAATGATTGGCGACGTGCTTTAAATATCCTTCATAGTACAAATAATTTTCCAGAATTTACAGGAAGATTATGCCCTGCTCCATGCGAAGAAGCATGTGTTCTGGGTATAGTTGATCCTCCAGTATCAATTGAGCTAATTGAAAAATATATTGTTGAAAGAGGTTTTTCTGAAAAGTGGGTTAAACCAAATATTCCTGAAAAAAGAACAGGTAAAAAGATTGCGATAATAGGATCTGGCCCTGCTGGATTGAGCGCTGCCCAACAATTAAACAGAGCAGGACATTTAGTAACAGTTTTTGAGAGAGATAACAAAATTGGTGGATTATTAAGATATGGTATACCAGATTTTAAAATGGAAAAAAATATAATTGATAGACGTTTAGAGATCCTTATCGAAGAAGGAATTAAGTTTAAATGTAATATTGAAGTTGGTAAAACAATTCACGTTGAAGAAATAGAAGATGAATTTGATTCAATTATTATAGCGGTTGGAGCTTCAATCAAAAGGTCTCTTCCTATTGATGGTATTGAGTTGAAAGGAGTTGTTCAAGCTATGGATTTCTTACCACATAACAATAAAGCGGTTGATAAGCAACATATTCGTGAGAAAAGGTTTGATGCTAAAAATAAAAATGTTATTGTTATTGGAGGAGGAGACACTGGATCTGATTGTATTGGGACCTCAAATCGTCATGGAGCAAAAAGTGTCACAAATTTTGAAATTATGCCCAAGCCATCAGAATTACGATCGGATGAAAATCCGTGGCCATATTGGCCTTTTAAACTCAAAACTAGCTCATCTCACGAAGAAGGAAGTCACAGGGAGTGGAGTATATTAACAAAAGAGTTTGTTGGTGACTCTGATGGTAATTTAACTGGATTAAAAACTGTTGAGGTTAAATGGCAAAAAGACAAAAATAATAGACCTAAGTTAATTGAAAATAAAGATTCACTAAAAGAGTGGCCTTGTGAGCTTGTCCTACTAGCTCTTGGTTTTTCAGGAGCTGAGAATTCTTTACCTGGGAAATTTGGTTTAGAAATGGATGAAAAAGGGAATATTAAATCAAATAACAAATACCAAACAAATAAATCCAATATTTTTGTTGCAGGTGACTGTAGAAGAGGACAATCATTGATTGTTTGGGCTATCTCAGAAGGAAGAGAGGTTGCTTGTCAAGTAGATGAATATCTTATGGGAGTATCTAATCTTCCAAAAAAGAATCATAGTGGAGATTTAAAATAAAAAACCCTTCATTAAAAAACAAAGGGTTTATTAAAAGAAGGCGGCGACATACTCTCCCACCAAAATGGCAGTACCATCTGCGCTAATGGACTTAACTTCTCTGTTCGGAAAGGTTAGAGGTGAACCCCATTGCTATAACCACCTATTTTTTTGAAAGCTTATAAGCCTTCATAATAAGTTAACATATTGAAAAATACAGATTCAACAATAAATTCTAAAATAAAAGAAAAAGTTCTACGATAGGCTTACGGGTAATTAGTATCACTCGGCTATGACATTACTGCCTTTACACCTGTGACCTATCAACGTAGTCGTCTCCTACGACCCTTAAAAGAAATCTCATCT
>PBJZ01000011.1 GCA_002721275.1 Flavobacteriaceae bacterium | reverse complement strand
CTCCCTCTCCATACTCGCCTCCAGTAGTGTCAACAGAACCACCAACACCTGAAATAATACTTACTAAAAATGAGGGAGGCGTGTCCTTTGAACATGAAAAAAAAAATATGAATAATAAAAGAAATAACTTTTTCAATTAACTGGTTTTTAGATAATTAAATCCTAAGCTATGGTAAAGGTAATATTTTATAATTTGATTATATTGAGTAATAATCTGAGAAAAAATGAAAATAAAATGGTTAATATATTCGATTAGTGGACTCTTATTGATAGGTTTTGGATTATCACTATTGGGAGAGGCAATAATTTATAAAATAACAAAAAATAACAATTGGTTCTATATCGGTACTATCGCACTAACAGTTTTTAATTCTGGAATATGTCTGGTTGCAGAGGCAACATTAGTTTTAAATCAAATAAGAAACAAAAAAAAATTACATTAATCCTTGATCAAGGGTTAATTTAATGATTATGTCATTAAATATACTAATTATAATGACATTTAGTCATGATAAATTATCATTTTTATGTCATTTTGTCAAAATAACTAAGAGGCACCAAATTTGAAATGTATAAAATGAAATTTATGTTTAACTAAAAATAATAATTATGAGTTTAATAAGAAAACAAAATACGTGGTTCCCTTCGTTAATAGATGAGTTTTTAAATACAGACTGGAATATCAATTCCATGGATTATTCAAATACACATCCAGCAGTAAATATTAAGGAAAGTGATAAAAAATATTGTCTTGATATTGCTGCACCTGGATTGAATAAAGATAATATAGAAGTTAGTTATGAAAATAAAATACTTTCGATTGAGGTTGTAAATAATAATAAAAATGAAAATATCGAATTTAATAGGTTTGAATTTGATTATAATTCATTTAAAAGAAGCTTTAAATTACCAGACAGTATAGATCTTTCAAAGATTGACGCATCATACGTTAATGGTGTATTATCAATAAATTTACCTAAGAAAAAGGAAGCGCAAACACAGCCAAAAAAATTAATAAAAATTAAATAAAATTTATTAATTATTAATAATGCATGTTAGAGACCTCATTGATTAAATGGGGTCTTTTCATAACACACTATTTTTAATCTTTTTAAATAAATTTTTTTTAGATACAGCAATTGCCGTCAATAATCCAGAAAAAAGGGCCCCTCCCACTCCAGCTGTCACAATATCTTGTCCTGTTAAATAAAAGTTTTTAATTTCTGTTTCTGGCTTCAAAAACTTTTGACTGAACCTCTCTGGCGTATGATCTATACCATACAACTCACCTCTATCATAGTTCACAAACTTTTTGGTTGTTAATGGACTTGATAGTTCGTAATGATCTAATTTATCTCGCAGGTGAGGAAGTTCTTTGAACAAAATATCTAACAATCTTGAAGAAATTGCTTCTTTTAAATTATCATAATCCTCTCCTCTATTCATCCATTCAGTATTTTGCCAGGAAGTAAAGATATCATAGGGCAAAAGAGTTATAATATCAATTGTACTTTTTCCTGGATATCTATTACTCCAATCAGGGTCTTTAGAAGATGGGAATGAAATATATACTAATGGAAAATCAGCGTTAATATCATTTAGGTATTCTTTTACACAATCATCGTGACTTCCTTTTTCAGGATATATCCATAAATTATGTTTTGGTAATTTTAAATCCTCTGGAGAACCCTTTAATCCAATATATAAACATCCATGAGACACTGAGGGCTTAATCATTTTTAGTCTTGATAAAAGATTATGTTTTTGGACTATTTCAATTGGTATTAATTTTTTATAGGTGTTAAAAATACCTATTCCACTAATTATACTATCTGCATAAAATAATTTTCCATCAACCATTTTGACACCAACAGCCCGACCTTTGTCAATAATTATACTTTTTACTTCTGCATTAACAATTATAGTTCCGGAATTTTTTTCAATTATTGGATCAATTGTTTCAACAATTTTGGAAGAACCACCAATTGGAAAACTACCACCATCAAAATAATGCTTTACTACTGAAGCATGCATTGCAAAGCTACTTTGCATCGGGGGCAAACCATAATCTCCATATTGTCCAGTCAAAACCTTTATTAGTTTTTTATTTTTGGTAATCCCACTTAAAACCTCATGGGTTGTTTTGTTTGAATATTTTAAATAATCTTTCTTGTAATAGCCTCCAATTAAAAAGTCTAAAATTTTCGAAAAAACTTTACTCATATAAAATTTTTTCATAGCCCTATTTGAGGCAAAAACTAAATCGACGTATTTATTAATAGCTATTTCTTCTTTTGGAAAATATTCTAAAATTTGCTTCTTAAAATTTGAAACCCCTTTAACAAGATTATATTTTTTTTCACCAATAATAATTTTATCATACACATCACCCATATCAGCCCATTTTAGATTACAATCAGTTATGTAGTCAAAAATTATCTTAATTGCACTATTTTTTCTCTGGACTTCTCCTATGTAATGTATACCAACATCCCACTCATATCCTCGTCTTTTAAAAATATGAGTAAAACCCCCTGCAGTGTAATGTCTTTCGAGAATCAAAACCCTTTTATTTTCTTTTGCTAAAATTGATGCAGCTGAGAGACAACCCATTCCCGAACCAATCATCAAAACATCGTATTTATCTAGGGCTCTATATTTTTTTTTATAAGATTGAATCATTTAAATTAAGTTGTATCAAGTTAATAATTGTTCATAAAAACCCCCTATCTCTTTTTCTTTATCAATAAAATGGATTTCAAGTATCCAATCTCGTTTATTACCACTTTTATCTAATGCCCTCATTTCGACATTATTTTCTGGATGAACGTAATTTGTCTTATCTTCATTATCAAGTTTTTCATGTGGAAAATGCCCGATTAAGTGACCTGCAATTTCTCCACCAAATTCCCAACCATATTTTTCCGCAACCTCATTAGCGTATCGAAATAATTCAGAACCTGTTATATTATCTTTGGATTCAAAAAAAACTTTACATTCATTCCAAGCGACTGATATGTCTTCTACTAACTTATGTTTATATTCGTCGGTACCCAAAACATATGTTCTTCCATAATCAGCCTCCCATTCATCAAATATTGGACCAAAATCAATAAATAAAATATCATCTTCTTTAATAATTAGGTTTTGTGGATTTTCTTTGTAAGGCTTAAGAGTATTTTTTCCAGCTCTGACAATTCTCTTATGCCAATATTTGTTAATACCGAATAAATCGAATGCTAAATTAAAAATATCAGAATTGAGTTCATTTTCAGATTTACCAGGAACAATTAAGCCCTTTGCACTAATGTTTTCAAAGAGGATGGCTGCTTTTTTCTCAGCTTCAATTAAGTTTAATTTAACTTGTTTCATTTTTAAAAATTTAATTTAAATTAATAATTATTATTTGACTTTATAATTACTANCAATTATTTATGTTTAAAAATCTNTTTCTATATTGNAAAATGTATTCATAATAAAACTCAAAATGCATATAAATAAATTTTTTTNTCTATTTTTTTTATCAGTTAACTTTATTTTTTCNCAAAATATCAAACTTGATGACGTCAAAAACTTACTTGAAGGTGTTATNAATAGTAAAAAAAACAAGAATANAGAATGGTCAGGNACACCNGGCGATACTGATTTCANCATAGCAGACAGNATTGCTATTNAAGATGTTATAAATGCTTATGGTGTTTATTGGGATGAAAATAATNTGAAAGAGTTTTTTAACTTATTTTCAGAGGATGCGATCAGAATTNCAATTGATGAGAATGGAAATGATATATTTATGAACAAAAGTGATGAAATAAAAATTGCTAATAAAAGACATATCTATTTTAAAGAAAATTTAATGCAAAGAAGGCACATGATGCATAATACGCATTTTATAAAACAAACTGAAAATTTTGCTAAAGTCAAACAGTATATGACNCTTATGAGNACATCTTATGGAAAAAAACCAGTTATAATCTCTCCCATCATTTACGATTTTGAGTTCAAAAAAATNAGAGGNATATGGAAAATTTCACAAAGAAAAATTAATCTTGATCATGAACTAGATCTCCCGCTAAAAAAATGAGAAAAACTATTTTTAATTTTTTTGCAATATTCTTCTCAATTCTTGGATCCCTTGGTGTTGAAAGATATATTCAAAAAAAAAATGATTTGAGGTCTAAAGAGCTACTTATTTTAAATATAAAAAGTGAATTAAAACAAAACTATTACTCACTAATTGAAACAAGAGCAGCACTAAAATCAGTTGTTGATGTAACGGATTCCATTACATATAATTGGAATAGCATAAATTCTAACAAAATTAAGGAGTTCTACTATAATAATCAATACGCACTAAGAGACGACATGAAAACAATTCTTGGCTCAAGACCAAGCTACAAACCCAAAAATTTATATTTCAACTCAATGATTTACTCAGGCTTAATATTAGAAATTAAAAANATCAANCTACGAGAAAATCTTGAGCAGGTTTATAAGACAATTGATAATAATCAAAGTGTTGGAAGCTACAATAGNAATGATATCTATGATTGGTTTGACAAACTTATACTAAGAGAGAAAAATTTAAATCAAGAAAAACTTTTTGATAAGTACAAAGATTTTGAACTTCTAAAATTACTNTATGATAGAAGAAGAAACCAAGTTGGTTTTTTATTTCTTACAGAAAATAATATTAAATCTTTTGAAAAAATTTTAAAAGATCTCGAAAATCCTGAGCTACTTAAAACTGAGTAAAAACTAATTGTCGGATGTNTCGTGCTCGACAACGTCAGAAATTTCTGATATTTCAGATACTGGAAAATGTGACCTCTCTCCGTGTTCACGAATTAATTCGGTAGATTCGGCTCTGTAAACGCAGAATATACAATCACCAGCAANATAACTTTGAACCTGATTTATNTTCTTCCCTTCAGAACGCATTTTAACTAACACAGACTCTGAATTTTTTCCAGCCTCTTGCAATTTTTCTTGAGATTCAAGTGAAATTCCTGGCATTTCTCTTTTTATTAAATATTTTTTCATTCTGATTTGTTTTAAGTATTTTTTCAATAAACNATNGGTAATATAATCTCATTTTTTCTATTAAAAAATTTATATGGACTATTATAAACCAAAACTTTTGAGTTACCTGATATATCAATTTTATTTTTTTTTAGATATTCTTTTAACTCNCCTAAAAATTGCTTTTCTTTTTCTAAACTTGTATATCCCCCATAACTAATCACAGCATAATGTTGACCAATACTTTGATAAAGCTTAACATTAGAATTAGTCGGAATAGGAGCTGAATCTATATTAATTTTTGAGGGAAGAACGAACTCCATTGAAGATTGANCGTCGTTAATTTTTTCCATATGCACTGGGGTTGTCATTGATATTTTTTGATTTAAACTATTTTTCCCAGAAATATAATTAAACAAATACCTAAAACCATTATTACTATTACTGGTATACTTAATCATTGTTGAAGGGGGATAATATCTAATTTCTATACCGTTATCTAATCTTTTAATTAAATCAAAATACTGAGTTTCATATTGAGAATTCATAAAAAGAGNNATAAAAAAAATAAAAAAAGAGAGGCTCTTTAACCTCTCTTTAGCAATNTTTTTANAAATAAAATTACTTACCATTTTGAATTGGATGAGTATCTGGCATCATTTTGTTTAAAACGAAATAAACTGGACAGAATTTAGTGAATGGACTAATCAATTGTAATAAACCTACACCGACTGCTAAATAAATCCATGTAATTGAAAAGTTAATTGCTAAAATTGAACTGGTTAAATAAAGAATACCGCATATTGAGTCATGCATTCTTACTTTTGTTANGTCTCTTGGGTTTTTCATGATAAATAAATTAAACNCGAAATTAATCAAATGACATGAAAATTCAAACTATTATAATTATTAAAATTCAAGNTATATTTGACAACAATTTTATNCCTATGCATANTTTTAAATATNTTTTTCTTNTANCAACTTCTATAATATTTACTTTTCACAATGTAATTTTTGGTCAAATAAATCCAAATAATATTACTATCGCAAGGGATAGTTTTGGGGTTCCCCATATATTCNGTAAAACAGACGCTGAGTTGGCATATGGCTTGGCTTGGGCCCACTCTGAAGATGATTTTAAAACCATTCAACAAGCATATCTTGCNGGAAACGCCATACTAACCAAATACATCGGAATTAAGGGTTCAGGCGCGGATTTTCTCTCNCAAATAATTAGATCAGATGAAATTGTTGAAAGGGATTATGAGAAAAAAATTAGCCCAGAATACAAAAAAATTTTGGAAGCATATTCACAAGGAATAAATACTTACGCAAGGCTAAATCCGGATAAGGTTTTAAATCCTGAATTATTTCCTGTAACTCCAAAAAAAATGTTGAAATACGCACAATTACAATTATTTATTTCTTCGGAAGGTGACTACTGGGTAAGTAAAATAGTTAATAATGATATAAAGTATGTTGTCATAGATCAGTCAAACGAGTTGTACTCAAATCCTCAAAAAGGCTCAAATACTTTTGCGTTTAATAGTAACAAAACAAAGGATGGAAAAACATATTTAGCCATAAANACCCATCAACCTCTAGATGGTCCAGTGTCTTGGTACGAAGCTCATTTAAAAAGTGAGGAAGGAACAAATATTTTAGGCGGATTATTTGCAGGAAGCCCNAATGTATTAATTGGNACAAATGAAAACTTAGCCTGGTGTCATACAGTTAACAGACCCGACAAGACNGATGTTTTTGCCCTTGAAATGGATCCAAAAAATAAATACACATACATAGTAGACGGAAAAAAATACAAACTTGAAAANTTTAAAGCAGAGCTAACAATAANATTTTTAGGCATGCCCTTAAAAATNAAAAAATCTTACTTCAGAAGTATTTATGGTCCNACTTTAAAAAATAAATCTGGCTATTTCTCAGTCAGAACACCATCTTTGTATGAAATACGAGCTTTAGAGCAATGGTGGAGAATGGGAAAATCAAGAAATTTTACTGAATTTTACTCAAATTTGAAAATGAAGGCTGTTCCTGGATATAATATAGGATACGCCGATAAAAATGATACCATTTTTTATATTTCAAATGGGCTTATACCAAAACGAAAAGAAGGATATGATTGGAAAAATGTTGTTCCAGGAAANACCAAGGAAACATTATGGACTTCAACCNACAATATTGAAGAACTTCCACAAGTTATACAACCAAAATCAGGCTACATATACAACACTAATCATTCTCCATTTTTATCTACATCTAAAAAAGAAAATCCNGNAATGGAAAGATTTTCAACAAATATGGGATTTGAAACATACAACAATAACAGGTCAACCAGATTAAAAATGCTGATTGATCAAAATAAAAAAATTGATTANAAAAAGTTCAAAGAAATTAAATACGATAATAAGTTACCAACACCATTAGCATATTCATGGATGGATATAAATNCACTATTTGAAATTGATCCAAGCATCTACCCAGACATNAGCAATATTCTAANTGAAATACAAAATTGGAATAGAAAAGCTGATGTAAACTCATATGGAGCTGGAGCATATGCAATTTTATATTTCAAACTAGGTAAATATTATCGAAAATTACCTGAACCTAAAATTTTTCCNAAAACACATTTAATAAGTGCTTTAAGAGATGTGAAAAAACACATGAATAAATATTTTGGAACTGAAAAGGTAACACTTGGAGATTTTCAAAAATTAGTAAGAGGGGATAAAGAAATACCAATATTTGGACTNAGAGATGTCTTAACAGCAATGGCTTCAGTTCCTTATGGAAAAGGTTTAAGCAGGGTGACTGCAGGCGAATCGTATATAGAATTAGTAAAATTTACCGATGAAGGACCTGAAATTGAATCAATAATTTCTTACGGAAGTTCAGATGACCCAGAAAGTATTCATTTTGATGATCAAATGGATGAATATGCTTCGTTTAAAACAAAAAAGATGACCTTAGATAAAAATCAAGTTTTACTTAATGCAATCAGAATATATAGTCCTAAGTAAAATTATTTAAAACTTTTTTATATACACTTTCATAAAGGGGAATTACCTTTGAAATATCAAATTTCTTGGCTTGTTTAAATGCTCCTTCCTGAAAATTTTTATGCATGTTTTTATCAGACAAAATCTTAATTGTATTTTTGGCCATACTTTTCAAGTCACCAATCTCAGATAAAAAACCAGAAACACCATCAATATTAACCTCAGATAATCCTCCAGCATTTGTTGATATCACAGGAACTTTATGTATCATGGCCTCCAAAGCAACAAGCCCAAAACTCTCTTTTTCAGATGGTAATAGAAATATATCACTATAACAAAGAAGTTCATTTATTTCATTGCTTTTACCAAAAAACAAGACCTTTTTTCTTAGACCATTTTTCTTAACATATCTTTGAACCTTTATTCTCTCTGGGCCCTCACCTACCATTAATAGTTTTGAAGGTAGCTTTTTCTGGACTCTTTCAAAAATTTTTACAACATCAACAACTCTTTTAAGTGGTCTAAAATTTGAGATGTGAATTAAAACTTTTTCCTTCTCATTAGCAATTGAATCTCTATGACANGGTTTTTCAAGGTGAGCATTCTTTTCAACGTCAATAAAATTTGGAATTACCTGNATGGGTTTGTTGATNTTAAAAAGACTCTCAGTATCTGATTTTAAACTATTTGAGACTGATGTAACAAAGTCTGAGTTGTTTATGCTAAAAGTTACAGCTGTTTTNTAAAAAGGATGACTACCGACCAAAGTTATATCGGTTCCATGAAGTGTNGTAACAATAGGTAATTTAAAACCNTCATCTTTTAACATCATCTTTGCAGTATATGCGGCATAGGCGTGNGGTATAGCATAATGGACATGTAACANATCAATGTTGTAAGATTTGACTACGTCAACAATTCTGCTGGAAAGTGCTAGTTCATATGGTTGATAATGAAAAAGATCGTAATCAGGAACAAAAACTTCATGAAAAAAAATATTTTCATTTAAAGTATCTAACCTAACAGGTTGTCTATAAGTTATAAAATGAATCTCATGACCTATNACAGACAAAGCATGGCCAAGTTCAGTTGCCACNACTCCACTACCGCCGTATGTAGGATAACAAACTATTGCGATTTTCATACTAATTATTCTTCAATTGCATCATAAATTAATTGCTGTATTCTTGTTCTAATATTATTTTTTACCAAGAGTCCATTATCCATTGTTGGATATGTTCTATTNGATAAAAATACAAATACTATTTCTTTGTCAGGGTCAGCCCAAGCATAAGTACCTGTAAAACCAGAGTGTCCAAAACTACTTTTGGATAAACAACCACAAGTAGAGCCACGACCCTCAATCTGAGGTTTATCGAATCCAACTCCTAACCTATTACCTTTATCACAATAATAACATTTGTTGAATAAATCGAATGTATTTTCAGAAAAAAATCTCTTTTTGTTATAGACACCTTTTTGTAAGTACATTTGCATAATGACTCCTACATCATATGCGTTTGAAAAAAGACCGGCATGTCCACCAACCCCACCTAACATTGCAGCTCCCATATCATGAACAAAACCTCTCAGTGTACTGTATCTAAAATAGTTNTCTATTTCTGAAGGGACGATTTGTTGATTTGAAAATTTTGATTTTGGATTNAANCTTGTTTGTTTCAATTTTAAAGGATCGTATATGTATGTATTTGCAATATTATCTAAATTATCTTTAAAATCATTCTCCAAATATTCTTTCAAGAGATAATAACCTAAGTCAGANTAATTATTTCTCCATTCATATTGTTCTCTTAAATTAATGTCAATAAGATCACTATTTTTTATTTCATCCATTATTTTTTCTTTATACCTAGACTTTAAATATAAATTTTCTGAAACTTTGAGNCCATTTGATTTGGATTGTCGTTTTTTGTAAAGTGCTCTTCTCGGAAACCCTTTTTTATTTAATGTCTCCCTGTAAAAGGGAATCCAAGGTTTTAATCTTGCATAATGAGAGAGTATCATTTTGATTGATAAATCNGCCTTATTAGAATTTTTCCATCCAGGNAAAATTTNGCTAATTTTTGTTTCTAAACTAATTTTATTATCAGAAACATTTTTCATTATAATTGGAAGAGTTGCTAAGATTTTTGTCAATGAAGCNAGATCATAAATNGAACTATCAGNTACCTCAATCAATTTTTCGTATGTATGATGACCAAAATTCTTTTGATAAACAATTTTTCCTCTTCTTGCGATTAATATTTGCATTCCAGGTGTCATTAATGANTCTATCGCAACTCTAGCCAATTCATCAATTTTATTCAATTTGTCCAAATTGAACCCCTCAAGTTGAGGATTNGAAAAACCTAATATCTTTTTTGATTCTATTTGAATTCCATCTCCAACTTTGTATATTTTTTCGAATGAAACAGGTAATNTCCCTTCAATTTTATTTATTCCAAAAATTCCATCAGCACTAGCTTTTTGTGATATTGAGTTATTTTGATAANTTATAACTATACCATTAAGTTTATTAAGCACNNGCTTAATGTGATTCAGAGAATAGGGATTAGTAAAAATATCAATAACAACAGGGANTTTTGAACTAATTTGTTTTAATAATTTAACTTCATTTTTATTTAATTTAGGGGTAGTATAAGGACTTTTTTCNCCTTTTGGATGCCATCCAACAATTACTGCTTCAAGCTTATTTTCTTGAAAACTTTTAATTATTCCATTAAAATCAAGTTTATTCAAGTCAATAATATTTGAATATTTAGCTAATTTATTTCTATAAACGTCCCCAGANCCATCTCCAATAGAAATATAGCCATATGCTTTATTTACTTTGAGTGGTAATATNTTATTCTTATTCTTTAATACTGTTAATGATTTTTGGAATGCTAACGATACCAAAGAAGAATCTTTTGAATTACTNAGAGGNCTCTCTAGAGGTATAATTGGCTTATAATTATTCAAATTAGATTTATATTTTGCTTTAAGAATTTTTTTAACTGAATACTCAAGTCTTGAGTCCCTTATTTTTCCACTCAAATAAGCATTTTTAATGGATTTAATTCCATCTGGAACATTATCTGAAACCAATATNACATCATTTCCCGCCTTGAATGCNGCTAGATCGATATTTCCAATCNTATTTCCAAGCTTAACACCATTCATATTCAGAGCATCGGTAAAAATCAAACCTTTGAATTTTAACTCCTTTTTTAATAAATCATTTACAACCTTCTTTGATAAAGAGGATGGAATATTTCTTTTTTCAATACTCGGAATATTAAGATGAGCAACCATTATTGATGTAATGCCCTCATTTATCAATTTTTTATATGGAACTAATTCAGTTTGTTTTATTCTTTTTTTACTCAAATTTATTGTTGGAAGAGTTTTGTGAGANTCTTTATCTGTCTCACCATGGCCTGGGAAGTGTTTCCCAGAAGTTAAAATTCCAGATGAGTGAATNCCTTTCATAAAAGATATTGCCATTTTNGAAACAATTTTTTCTGTTTCACCAAATGANCTATTACCGATTATTGGGTTATTGGGGTTAGTNTTTATATCTAGAACTGGAGCATAATTCATACTTAAACCCATTCTTTTAGAATTTTNACCTATTCTTTTTCCAATCTGGAAAATTAAATTTTGATCTTGTATAGCGCCAAGTGTCATATTCCACGGGTACGCNANAACATCACTCAANCTCATGGCAAGTCCCCATTCAGCATCCATACTTACTAGTAGTGGGACTTTGGATTTAGCTTGAAAATTATTAGTCCATTCAATATGAGATTTGGTAGAACCTTTTGAAAAAATCAATCCTCCTACACCATACCTCTCAACTAATTCCATTGTTTTATAAAAATGAATTGAGTCCTTATTAGAAAANACTAAAGGGACAAATAACTGACCTATTTTTTCATCTAAAGTCAATTTTTCATATATGTTATCAACCCATTGATTTTGAGCNACTGAATCAGAAGTGACNAAAGGGTCATTTGACTGAGAATATGAANAGATCGTACTAATAAATAGAAAGATTAATTTNTACTTATTTTTCATTTATTTTAAAAAACGTGAGTGCCAACTCTTGTTAATTGNAGTTTCCCATANGGTTCTATANTCTTTAACATCATTTACTAAATTATTAAATACGATGGTATTTTTATTTACAGATCCTTGCTTAATCATTTTTTTAAAGTCAATGAGTGTTTTATATACTAAAAACTCTCCTTGCTTGAAGGTAACATTCATTTTATCTAGCAGAATTATATCGTATACTTTTTCAAGTTGTTGAATAAAGCGAACTGATGAGTCAATCGAACAACCAGATGGACTTTGAAAATTAATATCTAAACCAATAACAATGAATCTATTATAAGGAATCTCAACTGAAGCCAAGAGTTTATTATTATGAGTAGTCCATTGATTTAAAAAGTTGTCAAACAAATGTAAAATTTCTTTGACTTCTAGATCAGATAATTTTCTGCTTGATGGATAAATCCAAACTCTAGCTTTATCAGAAAGTTTATCAAAACAAATTTTCATTCTATAGGTCTTCTGCTTCGGCAATTAATTCGGCAATATCTTTAACAGGTAATTCACTTTCTTTTTCCTTATTCTTAACTCCATCAGTCATCATTGTATTACAAAATGGACAACCAGCTGCTATCAAATCAGGTTTTACTTCAATAGCCTGCTCAGTTCTTTCAATATTTATGTCTTTATTTCCTTTCTCAGGTTCCTTAAACATCTGAGCACCACCAGCACCACAACACAAGCCATTGGACTTGCAGTTTTTCATTTCAACAAGTTCAGCATCCAACTTTTTAATCAATTCACGCGGAGCCTCATAGACTTGATTGGCTCTTCCCAAATAACAGGGGTCATGAAAAGTAATTCTTTTTCCTTTATAAGATCCTCCTTTTATGGATAACTTTCCCTCATTCATTAAATCTCTGAGAAATTGAGTATGATGTTGAACGTCATATGAACCTCCAAGTTCAGGATATTCATTTTTAATAGTATTAAAACAATGTGGGCAAGTTGTAACAATTCTTGTGACCCCATAGCCATTCATTATTTGAATATTTGTCATGGCTTGCATTTGAAACAAAAATTCATTTCCAGATCTTTTTGCTGGATCTCCAGTACAGCTTTCTTCTTTTCCAAGAACTGCAAATGAAATATTTATATGATTTAATATTTTGACAAAAGCTTTAGTTATTTTTTTTGCACGCTCATCAAAACTTCCAGAACATCCTACCCAAAATAGAACATCCGGTTTATTTCCTTCAGCATTCATTGATGCCAATGTAAGAACTTTAATCATCAATATTTGGGTTTATTTTTTGTCATCGTCAAAAACCTCAATTGTAATCTCTTTTTCAACTAAATCTGTAAATTTCCCATTGTAACGAGTAGCTTTAACCAAATGGTTATCAACCCAGTGGTAATTTCCACCTCTTGGTTTTCCCATAAGTAAACTATGATACTTAAAACCATTTTTGTTTAACCATTTTGAAGTAACTTCTCTGTGTTCTTCAACACGGGACGTAAAAAAACAAATTAAATGACCTTGATCATACCACTTATTTAAGGTTTTTAATGCATCAGGATAAACCTTAGCAGTTGACATCCTCTCTGGCTCCTCATTGGGAATATCATCACAAATCGTTCCATCTATGTCTATTAAATAATTTTTAACACCTTCGGGAAGAACTGGACTAACTTGCTCACCATCTTCAATTTTTTTATGTAGGTAACTATTTGCTTCTTCTTTTTTCATTTTATAGCTTAATTAGTATTTAATTTTCATTTGCCCACAATAACCTATCTTGATTGTTAAAAGGCCAAGGAGCACCGTTATTTTCAATATTCCCCATCATGTTGTTTAAATCTCCAGGAGCGGAAGATTTCTCCATTACAAGATATTGTCGCATATCCATAATGATTGATAGTGGATCGATTCCAATAGGACAGGATTCTACACATGCATTACAAGAAGTGCAGGCCCATATCTCTTCGTAGGATATATAATCGTTCAACAATTCTTTACCATCAGGAATAATTTTTTCTCCATTTTTTCTAAAGTTAAAACCAACTTCAACCAATCTATCACGTGTGTCCATCATTATCTTTCTTGGTGAAAGTTTTTTCCCAGTCTGATTCGCAGGACATACACTAGTGCATCTTCCACATTCTGTACAAGTATAAGCATTCATTAATTGAACCCAATTCATATCAGTTACATCTGATACACCAAACTTTTCTGGAACAGGCTGGGATACTTCGTTCGAGTAGGGATCAATGTTAGGATCCATCATATTTTTTACCTCATTTGTAACGATAGAGTTATTTTTAAATTTTCCCTTAGAATTCATATTTGCATAATATGTATTTGGAAAAGCTAACAAAATATGTAAGTGTTTTGAATAATATAAATAATTTAAAAAAATTAAAATTCCAATAATATGCGCCCACCAGAATGCTCTTTCTAAAAGAATGAGTGTAGATTGAGAAAAATCGTTGTAAAGTGGCTGAAGAAAATAAGAAATGGGATAAAAACCCGCTTTTATATAATTGGGTGTATTTAGGTCTTGCAATAGACTATCAACAGCATTCATAGAGAGAAATAAAAACATTAATATTATTTCAAAGTAGAGTATATTGTCAGCATCTTTTTTTGGCCAGCCTTTCATCTCTGGATTTAAAAATCTTTTGATCTTGATAACATTTCTCCTCAGCCAAAAAATTATTACGGATAAAAAAACTAAAAAAGCTAGTACCTCAAATGAACCTATCAAAAAATCATAAAAGCTTCCCATATAAGGTGCAAAAATTCTGTGGCTACCAATTAAACCATCTATGACTATCTCTAATAATTCAATGTTAATTATAATAAAACCAATATAAACTATCACGTGAAGTATTCCTGATACAGGTTTATCTATCATTTTTGATTGTCCAAGAGCTAAAAGAGTCATATTTTTCCATCTTTCAAGTGGCCTATCACTTCTATCAATACTCTTTCCAAGTTTAATATTTTTAATTATCAATCTTACATTTCTGATAAAAAAACCTATTCCAATGGAAAGAATTAATAAGAATAGAATTTTGGGTAAGATTGACATAAATTGAATAATCAATTATTTTTTTTTGATTTATCTTTTTTTCCAAAAATGGAAAAGTGAACATATCTTTTTGGATTGGTTTTTAAATCATCAAGTAATAATTCCATTGCTTTGGAGGCATTTGTCAGTCGATAATAGAGTGTGTCATCTGTTATTAATTTCCCTGCTGATCCAGATCCAGACTTTAAGGCAATTAAAATGTCGTTAATATTAACTGCAACTTTTTCATATTGTTGAATTGTATTAACAAATCTTATAGATGAAATACTATCAGTGATTTTAGTTAAATTATTTGAAGTTGTTGATAAATTATCCATTGTATTAGAAAAATTTTCTTGATTTGATATTAATAAATCTGATAAGACTAAAGATGCGTTATTAATGTTCTCTAATGATATACGTAGGTTTTCTAGAGTGTTTTTAAGATTATTTTGTGTGTCTTTGTTTAAAACATTACTAACACCATTAAAAAGTGAATCAACACTTGTAAGAGTACTGACTATTTTTTCTTGAAGAGGGGCAATTTGCCTATTAACCAATTCGGTGAAACCCGGTTTTATTTTGGACACAAGGGTATCCCCTGTTTTTACCAAATCATTACCATCAAAATTTGGCTCGATTGAGATTGCTTTACCTCCTATTAGGCCTGTCTCGTATAGAACTGCACTACTGTTTTTATTGAAATTAATATCGTTTCTTATGTTCATTGTAATTATTATATCCGTTCCCTCAGATACGAAGTCTGCTCGTGTGACTGAACCAATTGTTAATCCATTTAAAGAAACTTTAGCACCAGGAATTAGTCCTTCAATTTGAGGATAAGTAGCGTATAAAATTATTTGTTTTTGCAAAAATGATCTGCCTTTTAAAAAATTATAACCAAATACAAAAAAACAAATGCCTACTACAATAAATAAAAATGTTTTTAATTCTTTTGACATATTAATCATATAGTAAAATTAGTTAAATTAATTAAATTATGATTTAATTTTTTTTTCTATTTCCATCGCAGTTTTCAAAGAAATTTTAGTTTTACCTAGAAAAGGTACTATAAATGCCTCTTTGTAGCTCTTTTTTTTAATTTTTTTTAGTTCTTTAACTACTGTCTTATGTTTTAAGAAAGAACCATAATAATATTTATACATATTATCTTCCAATAAAATTGAAATTGGCTCAAGGCCCTTAAAATTATATGATTTTAATTCAAGTTTTCGTCTACTTGCGGCAATTTGAATTTTATAAGCAATATCATATTTTTTTGAACTTACTATTATATCTTCCTTTTTATTTTTTTCATTCAATGACAATTTATTTAATGAATTTTCAAGATTCTTTTTGTAGTCCAATATGGCCTTATAAATTGAGTTTGCCATTAGTTTTTGACCTCTGGTTGAGTTTAAAAAGGAACCCTCATTTTTATTTGTCAAAAAACCTGTTTCAACCAATACACTTGGCATATAAGTGTATTTGAGAACTATGAAACCAGCTTGCTTTACTCTTCTATTTTTTCTTCCTAGCTCCCCAACAAATCTTTTTTGTATTGATGAAGCAGCTGTTATACTTTGATCTAAATATTCTTCTTGCATTAAAATCAAACCAATTACTGATTCAGGATTATTTGGGTCAAATCCATCATAATTGACTTCATAATTATCTTCTAAAAAAATAACTGAATTTTCTTTTTTTGCTATTTCAAAGTTTCTTTGATTGGCATGCAGACCTAAAACAAAAGTACCAGCACCATAAGCATTTGAATTATGAGCATCACAATGAATAGAAATGAATAAATCAGCATCTGCAGAGTTTGCAATATTAGCTCTTTGAAATAAGTCAACAAAAATATCTGTTTTTCTTGTATAAATTGTTTTTATGTCGCTTTGTGACTCTAATTTTTTACCTATTGCGAGAACGATATTTAATGCAATATTTTTTTCGTAGTAGCCATTACCACGATTACCTGGGTCCTTACCACCATGACCTGCATCTAGAACAACAACAAAATTACTACTTGATTTTTGCGAGTGTAAATCGATTAAAAAAAAGCATAGTATAATCAGTGTTGTTATGCTAAACTTGGTGAATTTCATTTGATTAACTTTAATTTATGAATAGAACACCAAATAATCCTTAATTTTGACATAAAACAAGCTTCATAACAAATTTAAGAGGTTTAATCTTGGGTTCAAAGTTAAGTTATACATTATCATTGTTCATATGTTTTTGGAGCTCTATTCTCCTTGGGCAAGTTGATTCATTGAATCAAGAAAAAATCAATGATAAAACCGAGATAATTACAGATACCACTAAATCCAAAAACAAAGAGCCATTACTATTAAATATAGTTAAATATAATGCCAAAGAATTTGTAAGAATAAATAGAAAAGAAAACAAACTTTATCTTTATGATGAGGCAGAACTATATTATGGTGACATAACACTTAAATCTGGGTTAATTATTCTTGATTATAAAAAAAAGGAGGTTTACGCAGGTAGAATAAAAGATTCAAGCGGTATTTTGATTCAATATCCATACTTTAAACAAGGAAATAACGAAATCAATCCTGATTCCATAAGATATAATTTTGATAGTCAAAAGGCATTGATATGGAATTCAAAAAGTGACCAAGGAGGTATGAACGTATATGCGGGTTACACAAAAAAAGAAAATGATTCAGTATATTATCTTAAAGACGCCAAAGTAACAACAGATGGAGCTCTAGAGGATTCTGATTACTATTTTCGCGTAAGAAAAGGAAAGTTGATTCCTGGAGGGAAAATTGTCACTGGTTTTACTAATATGTATATTGCTGATGTCCCTACCCCATTAATGCTCCCTTTTGCATATTTTCCGACTAGTCAAAATTTAGAATCTGGCTTTATTTTTCCGTCTATAGGTGAAAATAATAATAGAGGCTATGCAATTCAAAATGGAGGATATTACTTCAATTTATCAGATTATTTTAATTTTGCTCTTCTTGGAGATTATTATACAAACGGAAGTTATGGCTTTAGAGGCGACACTCAATACAGGAAAAAATACAATTATAATGGAGGGTTAAGTTTTAGGTATGAGAATCTAGTATCTGGAGAAAGAGGATTAGATGGTTATTCTAAATCAACTGTATTTAATTTTAGGTGGTCACATACTAAAGATACAAAAGCAAGCCCATATTCTACGTTTTCCGCCTCTGTTAATCTTGGTAGCAGCGATTATTATCAACAATCCGTAAACCAGCTAAACAACCCAAATTTTCTTAATAACACTTTAAGTTCATCAATATCTTACTCAAAAACCTTTCCAGGTTCACCTAGGGTAAATGTTTCTTTAACATCAGCGATGTCTCAAAACTCTCAAACCAAAAATGTAAACTTAACACTTCCAACACTTCAAACAAATATGGAAAGAGTATTTCCTTTCGCGCCAAAAGAAGGAAGCAAAAAGGGTATTTTTCAAAACATTAATTTCCAATATACTTCAAGACTTGAAAATAGAGTGATCACTAATGAAGAAAATTTATTTAAAGCGGAAATGTTCAGAGACGCCAGATCAGGAATGATTCATACTATACCTATAAGTACAAATTTTAAAGTACTCAAACACTTGAGTATGACCGTTGGCTCAAATTATCAGGAGGTATGGACACAACAAACAATAAGATATAGAAATTATGATGATTCAATTCAGTCAGCAACTAAGGATACGATTAGAAAATTTGACGCTTTCAGAACATACAATTTTAATGCAAGTCTTGGTACAACTATTTATGGTACTTTTAACTTCGGAGATGATAAAAAAATTCAATCTATACGCCACACGATAAGACCAGCTATTTCTTATGGCTACTCACCAAGTTTTGAAAAAGAATATTATGATACTTACATAATTGATGCAAATGGTAATACAGAATCATACACTAGATTTGAAGGTGGCCTTTTTGGAACCCCAGGAATGGGGTCATCAAGTAGTATCGGAATTAATATAAATAATAGTTTTGAGGCAAAAGTAAAAGACAAGGATACCACTAAGATTGAACCAAAAAAAATCAAATTACTAAACCAGCTAAATATCACTACAAATTACAATATCCAAGCTGAAAAATTTAAATGGTCACCAGTTCGACTATCCACAGGAATTAGCGCACTAAACAGTAAACTTTCAGTCAATTTAGCTGCAACATTTGATCCTTATGCACTTGATGAAAATAATATCAGAATTAATGAGTTTAACATTAAGAATGGTAAGGGTCTGTTCCGGATGACAAGTGCAAATATGAATATGAATTATAGCATTTCAAGTAAAATGTTTGAGAAAAAAAAATCAAATAAAGATAACAAAGAGGATACTGATGACAGAGATAATGACAACGAAACTGCATCAAGTGGGGGTAGAAATGATGGGTTATTTGGAAGAGCTGTGAATTACAGAGATAATGATTTGTATAAAAACAATGATAAAGAAGTAAGTAAATATCCCTTTTACCAAACTAAAATTCCATGGGATTTAAAATTGGCGCACTCACTGACATATGCAAACAATAAAAATCAAAAAGATATTTCCAACAATTCATTGATGTTTAGCTCAAATGTAGAGCTTACTCCAAAGTGGAGAATTAGTGTGTCGTCAGGATACGATTTTAAAAGAAAAGGATTCACTTACACTACTTTTGGTTTTGATAGAGATCTAAGAAGTTGGATAATGAACTTCAGTTGGGTGCCATTTTCAAACAGAGCATCATGGAATTTCTTTATTGGAATCAAATCATCTCTTTTAAGAGATATTAAATATGAGAAAAATAGAGAACCAGACAGAAGATTAAATTAAATACATATGAAAAGAAAAATTATTTTTACAAAAAAAGCACCAGCACCAATTGGCCCATATAATCAAGCCATAAAAATTGATAAAACTTTATTTATATCAGGTCAAATCCCTATGAATCAATCAATGGAATTAGTTCAAAATGATCTAAAAGATGAAGTTAATCAGGTAATGATGAACTTAAAAGAAATTTTAATTGCAGCAAACATGAACTTTAGTAATGTAGTTAAAAGCTCAATTTTTATAGATGATATGGATAATTTTCAGACTATTAATGAAGAATATGCTAAATATTTTAAAAAAGGGGAAGAGCCAGCAAGGGAAACGATAGCTGTTAAATCTTTACCAAAGAATGCTAGGGTTGAAATAAGTGTGGTTGCTTATGAAAAATAATTAGCTAAACTTATTAAACTTTATTTAATAATGACTTATGATAAATTAAAAGACCATCTATTGGACGTTGAATTACATTTCCCATAGTTAATCCATGAGCTAAAAGAGTATTTTTTATCTCATTTTTAATATAATAAGCAATTGATCCAACAAAATGTATCGGGATTTCCTTGCAATTATCGAATTGTAATATTTGGTGTTTAATAAATCTATCGAGTCCACTGACTATTATTTCTTGCATTAAAGGATGATCTTTTCTATCAATTATAAATTTTGCGAAAGTAGCTAAATATGTATTTGGGTTTTCTTTCCTGTAAAGATTTTCTTTAATAGTATCTGGATCCAATTTAAATTCTTTCTCAAACTCTTTAGCATAATTTTTAGGCATTTCATTAAAGTAATAACTTCTCAATAATTGTTTTCCATAAAAATTACCACTAGCTTCATCCATGAGTATGTAACCCAATGAAGTTACCCTCTGTATAATATTCAAGCCATCAAAATATGTGCAGTTCGATCCTGTTCCAAGAATACATACAATAGATGGTTTATTTATTTTTGAGACTGAATATACAGCTGCATAAGTATCTTCTTTAATATCTGTATGAGCGTTCTCGAATATTTCATTAAAAATTTTTTTTATTCTGTTAATTGATGATGCTACACCACAACCTGCTCCATAAAAAAATAACTTAGATATCTTTTTTCTATTTTGATATAAATCATAGTTATTTATTATCCTTTCATTAATAATTGCAGAAGAAAGAACCTGTGGATTCAATCCAAGTGTTTGAGTTGAAAAAAGAATTGAACCCGAATCATCAATTCCAATCCAATCAGTTTTTGTTGAACCACTATCAACAACTAAAATCATATAGTTTAGATTTGATTTATGTATTTAGCTAAATCAATTAATTTACTTGAGTAACCACACTCATTATCATACCAAGAAATAATTTTAAAAAAGCTACTGTTGAGTTCCATTCCTGCTTTTGAATCAAAAATAGATGTTCTAATATCACCAATAAAATCTTGAGATGCAACAAAATCATCAGTATAGCCTAAAATACCCTTAAGTTCGTTATTAGATGCATCCAACATAGACTTATTTATTTCATCGTAAGAAGTTTCTTTTTTGAGCTTAACCGTTAAATCAACAACAGAAACATTAGCAGTTGGAACTCTAAATGCCATTCCTGTTAATTTACCTTCTAATTCAGGTATAACCTTTGTAACAGCTTTTGCCGCCCCTGTTGATGCAGGTATAATATTTATTAAAGAACTTCTTCCAGCTCTAAAATCTTTTTTTGAAGGGCCATCCACAACAAACTGAGTAGCTGTAGCAGCATGAACGGTTGTCATTAACCCTTCACTAATTTTATACCTATCATTAAGAACTTTGGCTATTGGAGCTAAACAATTAGTAGTACATGATGCATTTGAGACAATTTTATCAGTTGAGATTATACTCTTATGATTTACTCCCATTACGAACATCGGAGCATCAGGTGATGGAGCAGATATGACTACTTTTTTTGCACCACCTAAAAGATGAAGATTAGCTTTTTCTATAGAAGTAAATAAACCAGTACACTCAGCAACAACATCAACATTCATTTCTCCCCACTTTATTTCACTAGGATTTCTTTCAGCAGTTATTCTAATTTTTTTATCATTTACAATCAAGTTATTAGACCTAACAGATATATCTCCATTAAAATTACCATGTACCGAATCATACTTCAAAAGATATGCTAAGTGATTTATATCCAATAAATCGTTAATTCCAACTATTTCAAGGTCATCTTGTTGAATGGCTAATCTAAAGACCATCCTTCCAATTCTACCAAAACCATTAATTCCAATTTTTAGTGACATATGTATATTTAATTATATTGATAATATTTCAGAAACTCTAATTAGGTTTTTATTTACTTCAGTTTGACCCTTTACTGCTTGTTCAAGGGGTGACAAAATCAATTTATCATTTTCAATTCCAACCATAACATTATTTTTACCTTTTAAAAGATTTTCAACAGCATAAACTCCCATTCTTGAGGCTAAAACTCTATCAAAACAAGATGGAGCACCTCCTCTTTGCATATGCCCTAGCACTGATACCCTTACCTCATATTCAGGCATATTATTTTCAACATAAGAGGCTATTTCAAAAACATTTTTACCTGTTTTATCTCCTTCAGCAACAACCACAATACTGGAGGATTTACCACTCTTTTGACTGTTTTTTAATGATTCAAGCAACCTATCTAATCCCATATTCTCCTCAGGAATTAATATCTCCTCTGCACCTGCTCCAATACCAGCATTTAAGGCGATATGACCAGCATCTCGCCCCATAACTTCAACAAAAAATAATCTGTTATGAGAGATTGCAGTATCCCTTATTTTATCTATTGATTCAACTACAGTATTCAAAGCAGTGTCGTATCCGATCGTATATTTAGTTCCTAAAATATCATTATCTATAGTGCCAGGTATTCCTATAACTGGTATATCATATTCGTTACTAAAGATCATGGCTCCTGTGAATGAGCCATCACCCCCTATAACAACTAAACAATCAATACCATGTGATTTAATATTATTATAAGCCTTCTCTCTTCCACTTTTTTCTCTGAAATCTTTACATCTTGCTGTTTTTAATATTGTTCCTCCTTTATTAATAATATTATTTACACTTCTTGCGTCTAATTTTTTTATTATTCCATTGATTAATCCATGGTACCCCTTGTATATGCCAAAACATTCTATTTCATTATAAACACTTGATCTTACCACAGATCTAACTGCAGCATTCATTCCTGGTGCATCGCCACCAGACGTTAGGACTCCGATTTTTTTTATATCTCCCATTAATTTCTCAACAAGACTCAAATTTAACTATTCTAAGTTTCTTACAAAAACTTCATTTTAAATATTAGTCCATAATTATCTTGCATCAGTGATAATTTTATTAATTAATTCCTTAAAACTATCAAAATCTACATTATAGGAAAGACCCATGCCCTGTGTATAACCAAGTTCATCACCTATATATCTGAATTCATTTTCTCTATTAAATACTTTTGCTCTGAGTGTCCCATCGTTATTTAAAATAAAATCAATTTGAACGTCACCAACTATAAGTGTTTCGTTAACTCCCCCAACTGGAACTCCAATCTTACCATTAATTAAAATTTTGTCGCTTACTTGTGTAGAAAGTGTTAATCCCAGTCTATCCTCTGTAAAAATATCTAGTTCACTATTTTTATCACCTTGCAGGTAGTTAATTCCAACTTTTAATTTTTCATCATCATTTCCTAGAATAGATGAGAATATGTCAGAGGCTTTTTCATATAAATTATTTGTGATTCCCTGCATCGATAGACTAACATCATTTATAAATATTCCTTGAGATAATAATGAAATAGCTTGTAGTTGACTTCTTTGAGGATCAGATAATCTATAATTAATCTCTGAAATTACTGTTCCACTGGTATTTGGAAATAAAATTTCGAATGTTGGATTATCAGGTTTTAATAGATTTCCTTGTAAATGAATTCCCACTTCTGTAGGTATTTTTTTATTAAAACTAGGATTATCTAATAAAATAGCTGGATTAGCACCACCAGGGACTTCGTAGGTAGCTTTTAAATCCATATTTGCACCCAATGGGTCACCCTCCCAAACAATTGTCCCTCCCTGTTCAAGGTTAAATTTTTTAT
Source organism: Flavobacteriaceae bacterium (assembly GCA_002721275.1). Taxonomy (GTDB): domain Bacteria; phylum Bacteroidota; class Bacteroidia; order Flavobacteriales; family Flavobacteriaceae; genus Marivariicella. The sequence continues at coordinate 69,898 of PBJZ01000011.1, read as the reverse complement.
CCAACAGACCTATATTTTTGAAATTATAAATACCGTTAGTAGTAGTAAAATCTCCCCACATGTCAAATTTACCATTTGTGTTAGTTTCCATCAATAATTTACCATTACCTCTCCCATTAATGAAGCTGCCAGAGGATTGATCTATTACTATTTCAACTTCAGCATCATTATTTATATCTAATTCAAAGAAAATCTCCAGACCTCTAATTTCATTTTCAAAATTTCTATTATTATTAAGATATATGTTTGAATTCGAATCTGAATCTTTATCTACAAATGTTATGAAAGAAGTATCCGTAATTTCCTTCGTGTCTTTCCATGGAATTTTAATTGAAGTACCCGAGGCAGTAACCCCAGTGAGAAATAGCTTTGGATTTTTTGTTGGTCCTTCCATTTTAATATCACCTGAAAAAAATCCTTTACCAAAAAACAAAACCTCAGGAGTTTCTTTTTTATTGAGCAATAATAATCCTTTAGGTTCAAAATATAAATCCATATTCCATTCCTTAAAACTTGTGTGAGAAAACTTGCCTGATAATGATGTACTTGTTTTATAAGTACTATCAAATAAACTGGTTGGCAAAATATTGAAGTTTGTACTGGATAAATTTAAAATAGTATTGTCAACAAGATTATAATCGGTATTTAAATATGGAAGGGTAAATCCAGACTTATTCAATTTCAAAACCCCAGTATTATTCAAATTATTAAGATCTCCCCATATATTAACTTCACCGTTTGCCAGACCTCTTATATTTGATATTGATTTTTTTCCTAAAGGGGATAAGAAAGAAATATCAAAATTATTAAATAAAAGAGTTAAGTCTAATTTTGTTTCATCTTTATTATATATTAAATTTCCATCTGCTACAATATTCTTTTCTTTATTAAATAATTCAGAATTTATAGAATACGAATTTGTCTGCGTATTACCATTTATAAATAATTCTAGATTACCAATAATTTTATTATTAATTTGAATTTGTTCGGATATTAGTTCACAATTAAGTTTATTTTCATTTACTGATCGTTTCATATTGAAATGCATATCGAAATAACCATCAGTACTGAAAGTGTTTTTTTGTTTAATTAGTTGATTAAAGTTTACATATTTAAGAATTAGATCCAGTTTGAAATTTTTGGAATCATCATAAAAACCAGACATTTTGATTTTTGAATTATTTGATTCAAATCCAACCTCAGGCACACTAAGAACACTTTTAAGAGAATTATAAAATAAAGGCTTTACATTTTTAACATCCAAATTCCAATCATTATTATTTATTCTGATATTTGACTGCTTTAAATTAATTTCTCCTTCATAATTAGATGTTCTATTAACAAGAAAATTGAGGTCAAACGAATTACCTGTATCGGTAAGTGACTCTAATTTTGTTTTTACTAAAAGTTTATTATCCATTCTTTTACTGCCGAAAATAAATTTCCCTATAGCATCCTTTTTATATACAAGTTTGTCAACTTCTAGTTTTGAATCTTTATCTAATGACTTATTATTTATGTTTATTCTAAGTCCTTGTGCAAAAAAATCTTGGTACTGAAAGAAAGGTATTTCAATATCTAAATAAGATTTAAATTCCTTACTACTAAGGTGTCCCAATAAATTTAAATTTTCAGTACTTAGAATTTCACTATTTAATACGTTAACCAAATCTTTTGATAGTGTAAAATCAAAATTTAATTCCTGAGTAGAGGTGATTGGTTTTTTTGATATTAGGGGAAAGGTCTCGGAGAATGCGTTATTAATTAAAGCACTAAGTTCAGATATGGCAAAATTACCTGTTGCCTCACCAAAAAACCAAGGAGAATTTATAATCGAAAAAATTCTATTCCCTTGACTTAATTTACTATTCACATAAAAATCAGAGGAATTAAGAGTTCCATTTTTGTGATCTAATTTTATATCTTGAACAGTCATTATAATGGAAGAGTTATCTATGGAATTCCCTTCAATTTTAGCTTTAAAAACTCCACTTAAAATAGCTTTTCCACCCCCTAAATTTGGATTTATTGATGATAAGTTAAATGACTTTAAATTAATAATTGAACTGAGTAATTTTACTTCTGATGAAAAATCATATTCCAAACTGCTATCGTAAACATCTAACCCATCACTTAAATTAAAACTAATATTTCCTTTTTTTAAATTATCTTTTCCTTTAGCATTAATATTAATTTTTGAAAAATTTGGTATATCATAATGGGCACTTGTTATATACCACTCATAACTATCTTTTTCAAATTTATATTTTAAATCTCCAGAAAAATATCCAGATGGCAATGAGTGATTAAGTAATGATGGATCAAATTTATCTACAACTAAAGTATTGTGAGTATTTTGAGTATTATCAAAGAAATTAATTTTAAAATCACCAAATTGCGTTGATACTATTCCAAAAATATTCCACTTTTTGCCTTTAAGATCGGTACTCAAATCAAAACTAATATCATTATCCTGGACTTCATTTAAAAGGTTTGAGGATTTATTGATCATACTGATAATACTTGAGATTTTAAACTGATTTGATTTGATCGATCCTTTAGAATAAAAATCATCTTTGGAAAAAAAATTAAAAAGTGTAAAGTCACTATATAGCTTTGAGTTCGAAGAATTAGTGATTATTGCTTTAACATTTAATGAATCTAAACTTCCAGATATACTTACTTCAGATGAAAAATTAGATAATGAATTTAAATTGGTTTTGAATTTCAATTTATTTAAATTAAAATTATCAATTTTTAAATCGGATTTAATTATTTTACTCTTTAAACCAATTGAATCTTTATATGCTAAAGAACCAGATGAATTCCCAAAATCAGATGATATCAAATAATTATCTATGAATAAATTTGAATTAGCCATTATAAATGTATCAGATTCAAATAAGATCTCTTGGCTATCATATTTTAATTTGCTAGAAATATTTGAGACATTAATCTTATTCTTAAAAATTTCAAGATTACTTGACTTTAAACTTAATACATCAAAAAACTCCTCAGATCCCATATATGAAATTTTTGAATCAGATAATTCGAAATTAGAAATATTAATTAGTGTATTGTCTAGAGTTGAATTTTTACTAAAACCCATAGAATCAATGAAATACTGCAGATTAGTCCTTTCCTTTCCTTCGTATTTTTTTATGTTTAAAAATAAACCATCAAGAAATATTTTTGAAAATTGATATTCATTGTCAATTAGTTTTGGATATGAATTTAAATTTGTTTCCAATTTTTTTAAAAAGATTAAGGTATCTTTTTTATGATCTAGAATTAAAATATCATTCAACTCTATACCATCTTTTATTGTATATTTCGAACTATTAATACTCATATCTAGATCGTATTCTTTTTTTAATGTTTGGGTAATACTTCTAACTAATTGATCTTGAATTTTTCCTTGGTTAAATAAATATATTATAACAGCAATAGCCATTAGTAATGCGGCCGTAACACTGATCAATATTTTATATTTATTTTTGATACTAAAACATTATTTTTGTTGATGTACTCTCTAGTTTATGAAACAAAAACCATGCTACATTCTTGGAATTGAATCTTCGTGTGATGAAACTGCAGCATCAATATTGAATCATAACAAAGTTCTATCAAATTGCATAACAAACCAAGAAATTCATCAGCAATATGGTGGTGTGGTACCAGAACTTGCGTCTAGAGCCCACCAAATAAACATAATTCCTGTTGTAAAGCATGCATTAGATGAAGCTAAAATAAATATTAAACAAATAGATGCGATTGCATGTACTCAAGGTCCAGGTTTATTGGGATCATTACTTGTTGGCAATAGCTTTGCTAAATCACTATCAATGGGTTTAAAAATTCCACTAATTACTGTAAACCACATGCATGCACACCTACTTGTCCATTTTATCGACGATAAAAATATTAAATTACCAAGTTTTCCATTCATTGGAGTAAATGTATCTGGTGGCCACACGCAAATAATAATAGTTAAAGACTATTTTGATCTGGAAATAATTGGTAAAACTCTTGATGACGCCATAGGAGAAGCTTTTGACAAGTGTGGAAAAACTATTGGTCTAACTTACCCCTGTGGACCAATAATTGACAATTTATCAAAACACGGTAATCCAAAAAAATTTAAATTTCCAATTCCAAATGTAGATGGAATAAATCTAAGCTATAGTGGAATGAAAACATCATTTGTGAATTTTATAAAAAAAGAAAAAGACAATGACTCAAAATTTATATCAAAAAATTTGAATGATATATGCAGTAGCATTCAGTTTAGCTTAATAAAAAATATAACAAACAAAATTGAGTTAGCAGTGGAAAAAACAAAAATTAAATCTGTCGCTCTAGGTGGTGGCGTATCTGGAAATTCGTATCTAAGGGGTTTCTTATTTGAAAAGGAGAAAAAGGAAAAATGGAAAGTATTTGTTCCACCAATGAATTATACCACTGATAATGCTGCAATGATTGGGTTGGTAGGGTATTTAAAATATAAAAAAAATTATTTTAGTAATCTTAATCATGTGGTAAAATCTAAAATGGAATTTTAAAATGAATTTATTTTTTGACCACTCCATAAACAAAAATACTAAAACAGTTAATTTTTCATTTGAGGAAAGTAAGCACATTAAGTCTTTTAGGATGAAATCAAAAGAACTTGTAACAGTCACAAACGGAAAAGGTCTTGAATGGATCGGTGAGTTAGAGACCATAAATAAAAATAACCCTATTGCGAATAAAATATCTTCTAAAGTTCACAATGATATGATTTCAAAAATTGAAATAGCAATTGCACCAACAAAAAAAATTGACAGAATTGAATGGTTTTTGGAAAAATCGACTGAAATAGGAATAAAAAAAATACATTTTATTCAAACGAAAAATAGCATACGAAAAAAAATCAATAAAGAAAGGCTAGAAAAAATTATAATAAGTTCCATGAAGCAATCAAAACAGTTTCACAAGCCTATAATTTATGATATAATTTCGTTTAATGATTTTATTATTTTAAATAATAACACCCAAAAATTTATTGCTCATTGCCAAAATACCCACAAAACAGATTTAGCCAAAAATTTAATTAATAATAATCCTTGTACCATAATGATAGGTCCTGAGGGTGACTTTACAAGAAAAGAAGTCGATTTTGCAACATTAAATGGTTTTAATCCTGTAGGCCTTGGTAAAAATAGACTAAGAACAGAAACTGCTGCTTTGGTCGCAATTCAAACAGTACATACATTACTAACAATATAAAAATAATTTAATGTTTGTTTTATATCTTTAAGGCATGAACTCAAAATTAGTAACAGATGGGATTGTAAATGCAGTTATAAAACTATTATTTTTATCTCTATTAATTTATTTAATTTTCAATGTAAAGGAGCTCATTATTTATTTATGTATATCTTCAATTCTAGCATTGATTGGGAGACCTTTAGTTTTGTTACTTCAAAATAAATTAAAATTATCAGCCTTCTCATCCGCATCAATAACCCTAATAGTATTTTTAATAATATTAATGGGCTTATTGTCTTTATTTATCCCACTATTGACAACTCAAGGCGAGAATTTATCTTTATTAAACGTAGATGATATTCAAAACAAATATAAATTTTTCATAAAACAAATATCAGATTTCACCGGTTGGAACTTTCCATCAATTGATGAAAAAAATATATCCAATAATTCTTTTTTTAATTATGGATTAGAAGCAATCCCGCAAATATTAAATGGTTTTGTAGGATTATTAAGTAATTTTACCATTGGTTTATTTTCAGTAATCTTCGCTCTTTTTTTCTTCTTAAAAGACAGTAAAATTATAGAAACCTTTCTTTTAGTTTTTGTGAAAGAAGGATATATAAATAAATTTAAAATTGCCATTGAAAAAATTAAAAATTTACTTTCTAGATATTTCATTGGTCTTGTTGTTCAGATTATAGTTTTATTGATAATTTATTACTCAACGTTAAGAATTATTGGCGTCCCCAACCCATTTATAATTGCATTCTTGTGTGCGTTATTAAATTTAATACCTTATTTGGGTCCAATAATTGGTTTCTTTTTGATTAGTTTTTTGACAATGACAAGTTTTATTGATAGTTCATTTTCTGCTGTTGTATTGCCAAAAACAATTTATGCGGTCTCCGGTTTTATTTTTGGTCAATTTATTGATAACTTCATAAGCCAACCCTACATTTTTTCTAAAAGTGTTAAATCACATCCGCTAGAAATTTTTATAGTAATTATTGTAGCTGGAACTCTTTTTGGTACTGTAGGTTTAATCTTCGCAATCCCAACATATACAGCCCTAAGAGTTATGCTCAAGGTTTTTTTTGAAAAAAATAAATTTGTTGAATTTTTAACTAAAAATATATAACATGAATAAATTAAATATTATTCCAATAACATTTTTTTTAATCCTTTTTCAATTGAATGTTTTCAGTCAAACTAGACTAAATAAAATTGAAAAAAAAATTATCAAAAAAGTTAAATCAAAGAAAGAAGAGGCAATAAATTTTTTAGAAAAAGTTGTGAATATTAATAGTGGAACTTTAAACAAAATTGGGGTAAAAAAGGTTGGTTTTGAATTTAAGTCTGAATTTGACAAAATAGGATTTCAAACAAAATGGATCGAAATGCCCAAGGAAATGAATAGAGCTGGTCATATGTTTGCATACAAAAAAGGTTCAAAAGGTAAAAAACTACTATTAATTGGGCACCTTGATACTGTTTTTGAGGAAAATAGTCCTTTCCAAACTTTTGAAAGAAAAGATTCAATTGCCCTTGCTCCTGGAGGCAATGATATGAAAGGTGGAAACGTAGTTGCCCTTTATGCTTTAAAGAGCTTATATGAATTAAACTTATTGAAAAATGCAACTATAACTGTTGCTTTTACTGGTGATGAGGAAAGTACTGGGAAACCTCTAACCATATCTCGTAAAGATTTAATAGAAGCTGCAAAAGATAGTGATATTGCTATTGGATTTGAAAATTCAACAGGTTACAATGATGCAACAATTGCAAGAAGAGGTTCATCAAATTGGAGTGTTTCCTCAACAGGAAAAAGACATCATTCTTCTGAAATTTTTAGTGATGAGGTTGGAGCAGGTGCTATTTTTGAAATAAGTAGAATTTTAAACAAATTTTACGAAGAAGTAAAAGGTGAGGAATTATTGACTTTTAACCCAGGGATTATTATTGGTGGGACCTTTGCAGATTTTGATAAATCAAAAAGTGAAGGGAATGTATTTGGAAAAACAAATGTTGTTGCTCAGACTGCAAGAGTAGACGGAGGGCTCAGATTTATATCTGAAAATCAAAAAAACAGAGCTAGAGAAAAAATGAAAAAAATAGTTGAGAAAAGTCTACCCAACACAGAATCAAATATAAAATTTGAAGATAGTTATCCAGCCATGGGTCCCTCAGAAGGAAATATTAAACTATTGAAAGTTTTTAATGATGTAAGTATTTCTCTCGGTCAAGGTGAAGTAAATGCATATGACCCTCTTAAAAGGGGGGCCGCTGATATTTCATTTGTAGCTGAGTATTTAGATGGAATAGATGGTCTGGGTGCAATGGGAGACGGAGGACATACCCTTCAAGAAACAATTAATCTAAACACAATGGAGGATATTATTATTAGAACTGCAATTTTTATTTATAGACTAATTAATACTAATTAAAAATTTCCAAAAACTTACCTTGGCTTTCAATTGCCTCATTAAATTCTGTCTTTAGATGTTTTACCAAAGACTCACAACTTTGTACGTCGTTAATGGAAGTAACTCCTTGACCAGCAGACCAAATAGTTTTCCATGCTTGAGCTTCTGCCTTAGCTGCATCTAATTCACTTCCAAAATCAACTTTTTTTGATTTAGACCACTGCTCTTCAGTTATACCCATTGCTTCAAGACTAGGTCTTAAAAAACTACCATGAACACCAGAAACTGCTGCTGTATAGACAATATCCTCAGCTGAGCTAGTAATGATCATTTCTTTGTAATCATCACTTGCATTGCTTTCATTTACGTTTATAAATCTGGTACCCATATACGCAAAATCCGCACCCATTTGCAGTGCACTTGCAATATCCCTTCCAGAGCTCAAACAACCTGACAATAAAATTGTTTTATCAAAAAAAGTACGAATTTGGTTAATTAGAGGAATAGGGTGTAATGTTCCAGCATGTCCTCCGGCGCCAGCAGCAACTAGAATCAAACCGTCAACTCCTGCCTCTGAAGCCTTTTCTGCATGTCTTTGTTTTATGACATCATGATAAACTAAACCACCATATGAGTGAATGCTTTCAACTAATTCAGGAACTGCTCCGAGAGATGTGATAATTATAGGTACCTCATGTTTAATACAAATAGCTAAATCAGCTTGAACTCGCATATTAGTAGGGTGAACAATTAAGTTTACTCCAAATGGTGCAGCTTTTTTTCCAGTTGTATGCTCAAAATCTTTTAGTTCTTTTTTTATTTGGATAACCCAGTTTTCAAAACCTTCAGTGGTTCTATTATTAAGAGCTGGAAAAGTGCCAACAATTCCATTTTTACAACAAGAAATAACCAATTCCGGTCCGGAAATTAGAAACATAGGAGCGGCTATTACAGGTATAGATAGATCATTAAAAAAATTTGGTTTCATAAAGTTCTTTTTTTTACGGACCACTCAAAAGAAAAATGAGAAACAATTATATTATCCTCGTTATATCCTTTCGATTCAATCCACATTGTTTGAGATTTGCCGGTATCAACGGCTTTTTTAATTAGTTTTTTTACTTTTTGTCCATCGTTACAAATAAAACGAATTGTGCCAGTTGCTTTTTTTGTAAAATTAGCAGTATTTCTTGAAACTAACATAGAAATGTTTTCTCCACTGAGGTTAATTTCACGAGTAACGAATGCACCAGTGGTCATCTCTGCTGCCATCCCTTGTACAGCCCAAAACATTGATCTAAATGGATTTTGATTAATCCACATATGTTTGACTGTTACAACACATTCACTCTCTGAAATGGTTTGTAACCTGACTCCAGACCACCATGCTGATGGAAGTTTAAAAAACATAAACATATTAAAACGAGATGGAGTAACATTCATATTAAATTAAATTTATACCAAAAAATTTTCAATTTTTTTTGGGGAAATAGAAAAAGCTTCTGCCACCTCATTACATACAACCTCTCCATTAATTATATTAAGACCCTTCGCCAAGTGTGGGTTTTCAGTGCAAGCTTTCTTCCAACCCTTTGAAGCTAATTCTCGAGTATAAGCGATTGTTGCGTTTGTCAGTGCTCTTGTTGAAGTATTTGGAACAGCGCCTGGCATATTTGTAACAGCATAGTGAACAATACCATCAATTGTGTTTATTGGGTTTTCATGTGTTGTAGGAATACTCGTCTCAAAACATCCACCTTGATCAATAGCAACATCAATTAAGACAGTTCCGGTTTGCATTTTTTTGAGCATTTCCTTTGAAATCAATTTTGGAGCCTTAGCTCCTGGAATAAGAACTGTACCTATAATTAAGTGGGACTTTTTAATCTGATCAGAAATTGTATGAAAGTCAGAAAATAGTAGAGTTACGTTTGATGGTAAAATATCACTTAATTTTCTCAATCTATCAATATTATTATCCAATAAAATAACATTCGAACCTAGACCTGCAGCCATCCTAGCAGCCTCAGTTCCAGCCACACCAGCACCTAAAATTAAAACATTCGCAGGTTTAACTCCTGGAACTCCGCCTAGCAATATTCCGAGGCCTCCTTGTGGACTCTCTAAAAACTTTGCTCCTTGTTGAGTTGCCATTCTTCCAGCAATCTCAGACATAGGAACTAAAAGTGGAAGACTACCATTTTTTTCAACAGTCTCATAAGCAATACATACAGCTCCTGAATTAATCATGGCCATTGTTAAGGATTTACTTGATGCAAAATGAAAAAAAGTGAAAATTATTTGATTTGATTTTATTAGAGCATACTCCGATTTCAATGGCTCCTTAACTTTGACAATCAGATCAGATACGTTGTATATCTTTTCAGAAGTTCTCAAAATCGAACACCCAACACTTTCATAATCGCTGTCACTGAAACCACTTTTGTTACCTGCATTTTTTTCAACAAATACCTTATTACCTTCAGAAATAAGGGCCTCGGCTCCAGATGGGGTTATTCCAACTCTTGATTCTTGTGGTTTAATTTCTTTTGGTATTCCAATTTTCATAAAAAAAAATTTGATATAAAAATATGCAATTTTTTATCAGAGATTTCAACAAAATCTGTCATAAATTTAGATATTTATATTTTAATAATAATCAAATTTATTTTCTGATTTAAGACTAAAATGTTAAAAAAAATCTCTAAGGAGGAAAGTTGGAATGTGTATACTCACACTTTTGGTGCAATAGCAAGTTTCATTAGTATTACTTATTTTATTACAAACTCTGATATAGATTCACAAACAACTTTAATTTCTTTATTTATTTATGGATTTTCACTAGTTTTTTTATTTACTACCTCAAGTATATACCACTCACAAATTGGAGAAAATAGGGTTAAATGGCAAAAAATTGATCACATTGGAATATATTTCCTCATTGCAGGAACATATACTCCTGTTTGCTTAACAGTGTTATATGAAACCTCTGGATTAATTATTTTACTGATAATTTGGGTATTAGTAGTTATTGGTATAGTCTACAAGCTTTTTTTTATAAACAAATTCGTAAACTTTTCACTTTTTTTATATCTTTTTATGGGTTGGCTAATAATATTTGATTTTGAAAATGTTTATTCATTACTCTCAAAAGAATTATTTACTTATTTGATTCTAGGAGGAATTTGTTATTCTTCTGGAACGATCTTTTATAAATGGGAGAGATTGAATTTTAACCATGTAATCTGGCACATATTTGTTTTGTTGGGAGCTGCATCACATTTTATATTTATAGTCAAATTAATTGATGGTAATTAAAAAAACTAATCTCTATTTAATTTCCAATAAACAAAAAAACTTTAATACTTTCATTGGAGAAATATATATACGATATAAAGGAAAAAATTAATAAATATATCTAGACAATTAAATCCTAGAAGAAAACCCCAACTAAAAGTTGGGGATAAAATGTGATCGCGACAGGATTCGAACCTGTGACCGTCTGCTTAGAAGGCAGATGCTCTATCCAGCTGAGCTACGCGACCATTATTGCGGAGGGACCGGGATTCGAACCCGGGCAACGGTTACCCGTTGACAGATTAGCAATCTGCTCCATTACCACTCTGGCACCCCTCCGTATCATGATATTAATTTTGCAAATCTAAAATTTAAGGATGTAACTACAAATATTATTTAGTAAAATTATTCTGGATATTCAACCCTTAAGTGATATATATTGACTAGTTTTTTTATTAGAATTTTTTTTACTGACTCAATCTCCATAAGTGTTATGTTCGAAAATTGAAACTGACCAGATATCATTTGCTTATTAACAAGTTGATTAACAAACTCTTCTATTTTTTCAAGGTTGGGAGTTCTTAAACTTTTGGAAGCAGCTTCAACAGAATCTGCCATCATTAGAATTGCTGTTTCTTTAGAAAAAGGTAATGGACCTGGATATACAAAACTTTGCTTATCAACATTATTTTCTCCTTTTAACTCAATTTCTTTCTTCAAAAAATAATAAACAAAAGTTGTTCCATGATGTGTTCTAATAAAGTCAATTACTCTATCTGGAAGTTTATTTCTTTTTGCAATTGAAATTCCATCATGAACATGATTTATAATAATCTCTGCACTTTGTTCAGGAGTTAAATCATCATGTGGAGAAACATTTGATTTTTGATTTTCAGAATAAAATGAAGGAGATAACATCTTACCTATATCATGATAAAGACTTCCAACTCTTGCCAAAAGGCTATTTGCTCCGATCTCATTCGCGGCTGCCTCAGCTAAATTTGCGACCTGAAGGGAATGATTAAAAGTGCCAGGTGCTTTTTCAGAAAGCTCTTTTAATAACCTAGAATTTGTATCAGAAAACTCAAGTAATGTTATATCTGAGACCAAACCAAATATTTTTTCAAAAACATAAATCAGTGGTTGAACAAAAAGTGTAAGCATGCCATTAATTAAAAAAAAACTAACTACGTCAAATTGCAAAGATTCAATATTTCCAAGATATGCTATAGAAAAAGAAAAATAACACAAAATATATATAATCACAATTTGAGTAACTGAAATAAAAATACTAGCTCGTTTATGTAAATCTGTATTAGTTTGAATTATAACTATGCCCGCAATAATTTGAATAAAAATAAATTCAAAGCCATTAGGAACAATAAAGCCCATAAGAAGAACAGAAAGTACATGAGTGAATAAACCTAACCTAGCGTCAAAAAAAGTTTTTAAAGTAAGTGGAAGTATACATAAAGGTACTGCATAAAAATAATTGTTTTTAAATTTTAAAGTAAATGTTAAAAAAGCAATCATCGTTATGACGTTAATAAAAATAAAGGTTAATTCTTTATTGTTTTCATATATATTGATGCGATAGTTTTTAATAAATAACATAAGCATTAGGAAAACAATTGAAACCAAGATTGAATACCCAATAATTATTATTATTTTTTGATTCTCGGTAGTATCCATTGATAAGTATTCATTTTTTAGAGATTGAAGTTGAAGATAGTTTTCTTCACTTACAACTTCACCTTGAGCAATTATTATTTTTCCCTCTTTTATAAAATCTCTATTTGGGGAGACTTGTTTTAGTGCTTGTTCTATTGATTGGTTTGTAAATTTCTCATCGATTAAAATATTTGGTTCAATAATTTCAAAGAATACTGAATAGTATAAATTTTTATATTTTTTAAATCCAAATTCATTTGTTTTTTTTGATAAATATTTATCTAAATTCTTCAATCTGAATAATTGATCAAAGCTTAAAAATCGTTCTTCTGTATCAATAATTAAGTAAAGATCTTTTATATCTGATTCAAAATTTAAACTCAAAACTCCATTTTGATAAATTTCGTTAAGAATTTCTATGCCAAAAGCATACAAGATTTCTGTTTTATTTTCATTTATGAATACTTCATTAAATCTCTTAATATAGGATAACTTGACTTTTTCAAAAACTGAGGTATTGAACCTATAGTACTTCGGTTGCTCTTGTCTTATTTTACTTTTCTCAATATCTAATTCCTTCTTAGATTTTTGAATGGTAAAATCAAAAGGAGCATAGAGAGTCTGGTGCTGCCATAATTTACCTTTCTGAAATTCAAATTCAAATTGACCATCTTTGGGAAACATATATACTACAAAAAAAGTACAGAAAACAAAAAGGAAAATTTTATACAATGAGGCCTGTTTGTTTATAAAATTCAACCAAAGATTTTTCAAAATTGATTCGTTTTAATTTTCAATATTGATGATAGCCTATCAAGAAACTAACCTGTAAATTTGAAGTTACTGCAACATCGCTTTCATCTTTAGATATCCCTGATTATCACCTAAAGTACCGTATATATTCATCAGGGTTTTAATAGCTTCTGGGTTATTACTAATTTCGACAAGTCTTTTTAAAATAGGGACACACTCTTGGTAAAGTAATTCCCTTTTTTCTTTTAATAAATCATATCTAGCATTGTCTGCTCTTGATGTCCCTAAAGAATTCATCTCATCCAAAATTGAAGACTCTCCATCCAAAATTAAAGAAGTTAAGTTAAAATAAGCTGCTTCATAATTTGGGTCTATCTCAATTGCTTTAGTATAAAATTTTCGTGAGGCATTAAAATCTCCTAAATCCTTATTAACTACCCCTAAGTTGAAATATAAAACTGCATTGGTAGGATCTTTTTCGATTGCTTGAGTGACCAAATCAACAAATTTTTCTTTTTCATCCAGCTTGATATATATCTCAGCAGCAGTTAAAATTAATCCAACATCATCGGGATTATCAATTCTTGCCTCCCTAACGGCATCTAAAGCTTTTTGAGGCTTGTCAAGTTGTTGAGCAAATATTAATGCAATGTTCTTGACGATTTCAGGGTAAAGTGACTCAGTTTCTTCGGTTCTCGGGTTAGAATAACTTTTAGATTTTTGAAAAATATTAAATTCTGCCTCAGAAACTTCCGATTCTTTTTCTGACTTAACGTCTGTAACAAAGTATCTGATTTTTATTCCTTCATATTTTAAATCTTTAAGTTTTAGATAATATTCTAATGCAAGACTATAGTCTTTTCCATTAACAGCATTTGATGCCGCATAATACAAATAGTCTTTACTTGTATCTGGTTTAAGACTATAAGCCATGTAAAGTTTTCTTGATGAATCTAGGAATTTTTTCTCTTGGCTTTCAAAAATACCTTTGTCTATAAGAGTCTCATAAAATTGATTTAAACTCTCAGTAATTTGACTTTGCATTTCAGTAATTGATTTTAATAAAATATAAGATTCATATGCAGATTCATAATTTTCATTAGCATAATTGATTTTTGCATCAAGTAATAAAACTTGATTTTTAATTTTACTATCAGAGTTTTTAAAGATAGCTTCGTTTTGAGTAAGGATTGATTCTGAAAGCAGCAAATCACCTTTAGAAAAGGCTCTTTGGGCTTGCTTTAGTTCCTTTTTCTGGGCTACAACTTGCGCAGAAATAAAAGCTAGTATTACCAATGTTATTTTTTTCATCTCAAAATATTTAAGTTAAATGTAATTGATTTAGTTGTATGTATAAAAATTAATTAACTTCAATTTCATCTATATCATCAAAAGTATCGTCATCTTTCATGACCTTTGCCACGGCAGCTATTTGATCTGTCTCCTTTAGATTAATTAACTTCACTCCCTGAGTAGCACGTCCCATCACCCGAAGATTTGCGACTTCGATTCTAATCGCAATACCTGATTTATTTATTATCATTAAGTCGTCAGCATCTGAGACACTTTTTATTGAAACCAATTCACCTGTTTTTTCAGTAACTGATATTGTTTTTACTCCTTTACCTCCTCTATTTGTTATCCTGTAATCAGATAAACTTGACCTTTTACCATATCCATTTTCTGAAACAACTAAAATATTAGCATCCATATCATTTGCAGACACCATACCTATTACCTCATCAGAATCGCTTTTTAATCTAATACCTCTTACACCTGACGCACCCCTACCCATTGGCCTTGTTTTACTTTCCTCAAATCTTATAGCTTTACCAGATTTCACTGCTAAAATTATATGACTACTTCCATTAGTCAACTTAGCTTCAAGTAACTCATCTTCTTCTCTTATTGTGATAGCATTAATTCCATTTGATCTTGGTCTTGAATATTTTTCTAAGGCTGTTTTTTTAACCTGTCCTTTTTTTGTAACCATAATCACAAAATGGTTATTTATGTATTCTTGATCCTTTAGATCCTGTGTACAGATAAACGCCTTGACCTTATCATCCTGCTCAATATTGATTAAGTTTTGAATTGCTCTTCCTTTAGCCGTTTTTGATCCTTCTGGAATTTCATAAACTCTCATCCAAAAGCACTTTCCTTTTTGTGTGAAAAATAACATATATTGATGGTTAGTACCTACAAAAAGATCTTCCAAAAAATCTTCATTTCTGGTTGTGGATGCTTTTTGACCAACTCCTCCTCTATTTTGTGTCTTATATTCAGATAATGAAGTTCTCTTGATATATCCTGCATGAGAGATTGTGATGACAACCTTTTCATCTGGTATGATGTCTTCAATACTAAAACTTCCTCCCGCATACTCAATTTCAGATCTTCTTTGATCTCCATATTTATCTTTTACCTCAAGGAGCTCATTTTTTATAATCTCCATTCTCAAATCTTTTTTGTCAAGAATATTTTTTAAATCTGAAATAGTTTTCTGAAGTAATTCAAATTCAGAACGTAATTTATTTTGTTCAAGACCAGTTAATTGTCTTAACCTCATTTCAACTATAGCCTTAGACTGAACATCAGACAACTTAAATTCCTGAATCAAATTATCTTTAGCTTCATCAGGACTTTTAGATGCTCTAATGATTTTTATTACCTTATCGATATTATCAGAGGCAATGATTAAACCCTCAAGTATATGAGATCTATCCTCAGCCTTTTTAAGCTCGAATTTTGTTCTTCTCACAACCACTTCATGACGGTGATCTACAAAATGCGAAATCATATCCTTTAAATTTAGCATTTGGGGTTTTCCATTAACTAACGCAATGTTATTAACACTAAACGATGACTGAAGGGATGTGTATTTGAATAATTTATTTAAAACAATATTTGGAATTGCATCACGCTTAAGTATGTAGACAATGCGCATGCCCTTTCTGTCTGATTCATCTCTTATATTAGAAATTCCCTCAATTTTTTTATCATTAATTAATTCTGCTGTTTTCCTTATCATCTCAGCTTTATTAACCTGATAAGGTATCTCCGAGACAACTATAGATTCTCTACCATCTACCTCTTGAATAATTGCCTTGCCTCTTATAACTACTCTTCCTCTTCCAGTTTCAAAGGCATCTTTTACTCCATCATATCCATAGATTATACCTCCAGTTGGAAAATCAGGTGCTTTTATAAATTGCATTAGCTCTTCGACTTCAATGGAGTTTTTACTTATGTATGCAACTGTACCATCAATAATTTCACTTAAATTATGTGGTGGCATATTCGTCGCCATCCCAACAGCTATACCTGAGGCACCATTTACTAGTAAATTGGGGATTTTTGTTGGAAGAACGGTAGGTTCTTTCAATGTATCGTCAAAATTTAGTTGATGGTCAACTGTGTCTTTCTCAATATCAGCCAACATATCTTCTGATATTTTCCTCATTCTAGCTTCGGTATACCTCATTGCTGCTGGACTATCACCATCTACTGAACCAAAATTTCCCTGACCATCAACTAATAAGTATCTTAAACTCCAGTCCTGGGCCATTCGAACCATTGTATCATAAACTGAAGTATCACCGTGAGGATGATATTTACCAAGAACATCACCAACAATTCTTGCAGATTTTCTGTAAGCTGTTGTTGATCTTATACCCATATCATGCATTCCATACAAGACCCTTCTGTGAACTGGCTTCAATCCATCACGAACATCTGGCAGAGCACGTGACACTATGACAGACATTGAATAATCTATGTATGAAGACTTCATTTCTTCTTCGATATTGATCGGTATAAGTTTTTCTTCTGTAGACATTATTCAAAATTTAACATTTAAACGAAAATAACCATATATAAACAAACTACTAGTAATCAGTATTGGTTTTATAGAAATTTTATTAACATTTAATAAATCATAATTGTTATAAATTTTTAGTTAATTGAGTTTTGATAAATCGATTTTTTTTTGTCATTTTATCCAAGACTATTCAAAATGGAACATTTTTTGAAATAGTTATAATATTGTAAAAGATTTATAATAGATGGACGATAATTTTTCACCCAGAGTTAAAGACGTAATTGCATACAGCAAAGAAGAAGCATTAAGGCTTGGGCACAGTTTCATTGGTACTGAACACTTAATGCTCGGTATTTTAAGAGATGGTTCTGGCAAGGCTATATCAATTTTAAATTCATTAAATGTAGATCTTGAGTTGTTAAGAAAAAAGGTTGAAATATTAACCCCAGCCATAATAGAAGCAAACAACAACATTAATGATAAAAAAAATCTTCATCTAACAAGACAAGCTGAGAGAGCCCTAAAAACAACTTTTTTAGAAGCAAAACTTTTCCAAAGCGACTCAATCAATACTGTTCATCTTCTATTGTGTATTCTTCGCAATGAGAATGATCCAACTACCAAGCTATTATTCAACTTAAGCATTGATTACGAATCTGTAAAAGAAAAGTTCAAATTAATTATTTCTAAAGAACCAAACGATTATGAAAAAATCTCTGACGAATCATCTTACCCTGATGAAAAAGATAATGAGGGTGAAGAAGGTGTAAGTAAAGAGAATCTTTTTGTTTCATCATCACAATCAAAGAAAAACGTAAAGTCAAAAACACCAGTGCTCGATAATTTTGGTAGAGATTTGACTGATTTGGCATCAAAAGATAAATTAGATCCAGTAGTTGGAAGAGAAAAAGAAATTGAAAGATTATCCCAGATATTAAGTCGTAGAAAAAAAAATAATCCCCTTCTCATTGGGGAGCCTGGAGTTGGTAAATCAGCGATAGCAGAAGGGTTAGCTCTCAGAATAATCCAGAAAAGAGTTTCTAGAGTGTTATATAATAAAAGACTTGTTACCCTTGACCTGGCTAGTTTAGTAGCTGGAACTAAGTACAGGGGACAATTTGAAGAAAGAATGAAAGCTGTAATGAATGAACTAGAAAAAAATAATAATATAATTCTGTTTATTGATGAAATCCACACAATTGTTGGAGCAGGTGGAGCCACTGGCAGCTTAGATGCATCAAATATGTTCAAACCAGCTTTAGCAAGAGGAGAAATTCAATGTATAGGCGCTACAACACTTGATGAGTACAGGCAAAATATTGAAAAAGATGGTGCATTGGAAAGAAGATTTCAGAAAATTTTAGTTGAAGAAACTTCTCCTGAAGAAACACTTGAGATTTTAAAAAATATTAAGGATAAATATGAGAACCATCACAATGTATTTTACACCGACAAAGCTTTAGAAGCATGTGTTGATTTAAGCACAAGATATATATCTGACAGATTTTTACCTGACAAAGCAATTGACGCAATGGATGAAGCTGGATCCAGAGTTCACATAATGAATGTTAGTGTGCCAAAGGAAGTTATTAAACTTGAGGAAGAACTCGACCAAATAAGAAAACAAAAAAATACCGTTGTAAAAAAACAAAAGTATGAAGAAGCTGCAAGGCTTCGAGATGATGAAAAAAAGATTGAAAAAAATCTCTTAGATGCACAAGATGAGTGGAATGAAGCCTCGAAAAAGAATAGAGTTCAAGTTGATGAAAATCAAATTGCCGATGTAGTATCAATGATAACTAATATTCCAGTAAACAAGATCGTTGGTTCTGAAAAAAATAAACTTTCCAAATTAACATCACTTATTTCAAAAAAACTAATTGGCCAAAATGAAGCTGTAGAAAAGGTTGTGAAGGCAATTCAAAGAAACAGATCAGGTCTTAAAGCTCCAGATAAGCCTATAGGTTCCTTCATTTTTCTTGGCCAAACAGGGGTTGGGAAAACCCAACTCGCAAAAATACTTGCAGATGAAATTTTTGATTCAGATGAAAATTTGATTAGAATTGATATGAGTGAGTATATGGAAAAATTTGCTATCTCAAGGTTAATCGGAGCACCCCCAGGTTATGTTGGATATGAAGAAGGTGGTCAATTGAGTGAAAAGGTTAGAAGACGTCCATACTCAGTTATACTGATGGACGAAGTTGAAAAAGCCCATCCGGATGTATTCAACATGCTATTACAGGTTCTTGATGATGGATTCTTAACTGATAGCTTAGGAAGAAAAGTTAATTTCCAAAATACAATCATAATAATGACTTCAAATATAGGAGCAAGACAAGTTAAGGATTTTGGTACTGGAGTTGGTTTTGAGACTTCATCTCAGAAATCACAAACAGAAGCAATAAAAAAAGGTGTTATAGAAAACGCATTAAAAAAAACATTTGCACCTGAATTCTTAAATAGAATTGATGATTTTGTAATTTTTAACTCATTAACAAAAAAGGACATTAGTAAAATAGTTGACATCGAACTCGTTAAACTTACAGCTAGAATAGAAAAATTAGGATACTCAGTAAATTTGACTGATAGTGCCAAAAATTTTATTGTTGAAAAAGGATATGACCATAAGTTTGGAGCCAGACCCTTAAAGAGAGCATTACAAAAATATGTCGAAGACTTAATTGCAGAACAAATAGTAAATAACCTAATTACTGAGGGAGATTCTTTAAAAATTGATCATAATAAAAAAGAAGAAGTCCTAACAATATCATACTAAATACAATTTAATTTTAATCATTTATTAAGTAAATAATAACATTTTACTTTACTTTTATATTTAATTTTAAAGTAAAGTTTTAAGTTAATCAAATTGTTTAAAACAAATTTTCTTACTAAACATACTTAATAAATCTTTATGATCAAAGTAATAAAATTTGGAGGAACATCAATTGCGAATTCAGAGGCAATTAAACATGTATATAATATCATTAAGAATAATAAAAGTAGACTAATAGTTGTTGTATCTGCTTTTGCTCAAATAACTGATTTATTGAGCTCCTCAATTGATCTTGCCTCTAATGGAAACAAATTATATTTAAAAAAACTAGACAACATAAAGAAAAGACACATTAAAATAATTAATGAAAATATAAGTAACAAATTTCAAAAAAAAATAATCAGTTTTTTAAACTTAAAAATTGATGAGATTAAAGATTTATTATCATCAATAGAATCACTCGCAGAAACAACCAAAAAAAGTTCGTCCAAGATTATGAGCTATGGCGAAGTTTTGTCAAGTACAATAATATTTGAAGTTTTAAAACAAAAAAAATTAAATATTGTTCTAAAAGATTCAAGACAATTAATTATCACTAAGTTTCAAAATAATCGCCAAATAGTTGATTTTGAAATTACAAAAAGAAAAACCATTACTTTTTTTAATTCTGAAAATGCTAACATAACCATATTACCTGGTTACATTGCCTCTGATTTAAATGGTGAAACTACTACTCTAGGCAGGGGTGGTTCTGATTACTCAGCAGCTATTTTTTCAAGTATACTAGATACTGAAGTTTTAGAAATATGGACTGATGTTAGTGGAATGTATACTGCTAATCCTAAAATTGTTAGTCAAGCACAACCAATTCCAAATTTATCTTATTTCGAGGCTATGGAATTATCTCACTTTGGAGCCAAAGTAATTTATCCTCCGACACTACAACCGTTAATGAAAAAAGAGATTCCTGTTGTAATTAAAAATACTTTTAGACCCGAGGAAAATGGAACTATAATAGCTAAGTCAAATAAAATGAATGGTCAGATTGTTAAAGGTATAAGTCACATTGATGATATTTCACTAGTAACGCTTGAAGGAAACGGAATGATTGGAATTCCTGGTTTTTCAAGCAGATTATTTGAATCATTAAATAAATCTGAGATAAATATAATTATGATTACTCAAGCATCATCTGAATACTCAATATGTGTTGCAGTGCAAACTCTAGAATCAGATAAAGCTAAAAAATCTATTGATGATGAATTTGAATTTGAAATAAGTTTAGGAAAGGTTTACCCGGCCAAGATTGAAAAAGATATGGTGAACATTGCTATCGTTGGTGATAAGATGAAAGATCATCAAGGAATAAGCGGAAAACTATTCAGTAGTTTAGGCTCAAATAATATAAACATTAGAGCAATTGCTCAAGGAGCATCGGAAAGAAACATATCGATTATGATTGATAAAATAAATGTAAATAAGGCGCTAAATACATTACATGAGAGTTTTTTCGAAGCCCAAATCAAAGAACTAAATCTCTTCATTACTGGTGTTGGAAATGTTGGTAAAAAATTAATTGATCAAATCAGTCAACAAAAAAAATATCTATTAAATAATCTTCACCTTAAAATTAATGTTATGGGATTATCGAATTCCAGAAAAATGATTTTAAAAGAACAACCAATTAAGTTATCAGAATGGGAAAAATTATTAAATAATGGTGAAAGTGCAAATAGAGCTAATTTCTTTGAACATATAAAATCACAAAATTTAAGAAATACAATTTTTATAGATAATACCGCTAGTGAAGAAATATCCAAAGAGTATGGCAAGTATTTAAAAAATAGTATAGCTGTTGTTACTTGTAATAAAATAGCTTGTGCTGATGAATTAAAAAACTACAGAATATTGAAGAATATATCTAGGAAATTTAATAGTCCTTTTTTATTCGAAACAAATGTAGGAGCAGGTTTACCAATAATTGATACCTTAAATAATTTAATAGCATCAGGCGATAGAATAATTAAAATTCAAGCTATACTGTCAGGGAGTTTAAATTATATTTTTAATAATTTTAATGAAAAAAAATCTTTTTTAGATGTAGTGAAGATGGCAGAAAAATTAGGCTATACTGAACCTGATCCTAGCATTGACCTAAGCGGAATAGATGTAGCCAGAAAAATATTAATTTTAGCTAGAGAGTCTGGATACAATCTTGAATTAAATGATATCAAAAATGATTCATTTCTACCTAAAAATTCAAATAAGGCAAAATCAAAAAAAGAATTCTATAAAATATTAAAAGATCACTCGAATCATTTTAATAAAATTTTAAACATAGCTTCTGAACAAAATTGTAAACTAAAATATGTTGCTGAACTCCAAAATGGAAAAGCAAGTGTGGGTTTAAAAAATATCAGTAAAGATCATGATTTCTATAACTTAGAAGGAAGTGATAACATAATTCTATTCTACACTAATAGATATTTTGATCAACCCCTAATTGTAAAAGGAGCTGGTGCTGGTGGAGATGTCACTGCTGCTGGAATATTTGCAGATATAATTAGAATAGGTAAAAGATAATTATGAAATCTATAAAAGTAATTTCTCCCTCCAGTGTGGCAAATTTATCCTGTGGATTCGATATACTAGGAATTTGCTTGGACCATACAGGAGATGAAATGATATTCAGAGAATCCAAAATACCTGGATTAAGAATTACAAAAATAAGTGGAGCTAATCTTTCCAAATCAGTCGATCAAAATGTAGCAGGTATAGCTGCCAAATCATACCTTAAAAACTATCCGTCCGATTTTGGAATAGAAATAGAAATTATAAAAAAAGTTGCTGTTGGAAGTGGCTTAGGAAGTAGCGCCTCCAGTGCAGTAGGTGCTGTATTTGGAATAAATTATTTACTTCAAAATAAAGTAAGCAAAATTGATTTAATTAAATATGCAGTTGATGGTGAGGCTTTTGCTAGTGGTGAAGCCCACGCTGACAACGTTGCTCCTGCAATGCTTGGTGGATTTACATATATTCGAGATATAAAAAAATTTGATATTCTAAAACTTCCATTTCCAAAAGATTTGTTTGTAACAATTTTTCATCCTTCAATTGAAATAAAAACATCTGTTTCTAGAGAGGTATTAAATAAAAAGGTTTCAATGAAAAAAGTAGTTAAACAAACAGCTAACCTGGGAGGTTTGATTAGTGGGCTTTACACATGCGATTACGAACTAATATCAAGGTGCTTGGTAGATGAAATAATTGAGGAGGTCAGAGCACCGCAGATTCCCTTTTTTCATACTCTAAAAGAATCCGCCTTAGAAAACGGTTCACTAGGGTTTGGAATCTCTGGATCAGGGCCATCAGTATTTTCGATATCTAGAGGAAAGGAAACAGCATTGAAAATCAAAGAGAGTTTTGAAAAGATTTTTACAGGAAAGCCTTTCAATTTCAACACATTTATTTCTAAAATAAATAGTCATGGAGTAAAAGTTATTCAAGAATGATCTATCAAAGTTTAAATCACTCTTCTAGACCTGTTGATTTTGAGAGCGCAGTTTTAAATGGTATTGCCTCTGACAGGGGATTATACTTTCCCTCTGAAATAAGAATCCTTCCAAAAAAAATTATAAGCGAAATAAAAAATTTAAGCACTAATGAAATAGCCTATCACTCAATAAAAAACTTTATCGGTAAAAGTATTCCTAAAAAAAATTTAATTACAATAATTGATAAAACAATCGACTTCGAATTTCCGCTTGTTGATGTTGGGGATGACATTTATTCATTAGAACTATTTCATGGGCCTACGTTAGCCTTTAAAGATGTTGGCGCTAGATTTATGGCGAGAAGTTTAGAGTATTTTAATAGAAATTCAAATAGTGTATTAACAGTTTTGGTCGCAACTTCTGGTGACACTGGAGGTGCTGTTGCTGATGGCTTTTATGATGTTCCCGGAATTAGGGTGATTATTTTGTACCCTAAGGGTAAAGTCAGTGAAATACAAAAGGTACAGATGACATCTTATGGGAAAAATATAACTACAATTGAAGTAGATGGAGACTTTGATGATTGTCAAAAGTTTGTCAAAAATGCTTTTTTAGATGAACAAATAAAAAGCAATTGCAAACTAACATCCGCAAACTCGATTAATGTTGCAAGATGGTTGCCTCAAATGTTTTATTATTTTTTCGCTTACAAAAACATTCATAAATATAATTATCCTATCGTTTTTTCAGTCCCTAGTGGGAACTTTGGCAATTTATGTGCTGGATTAATGGCAAAGAGGATTGGTCTACCAATAGATAAGTTTATAGCATGTACCAATTTAAATGATTCTTTTCCAAGATATTTGGATTCAGGAATTTTTGATCCAAAAAAAACAATTCCAACAATTTCAAATGCAATGGATGTAGGTAATCCTAGTAATTTTCCCAGAATTCAAAAGATCTACAATAACGATATCAATAAATTGAAAAAAGATATTTTAGGTTATAGATTTAATGATAACCAAACAAGAAAAATAATTAAAAAAGTTTATGCTGAGTTTAATTACATACTTGACCCTCACGGTGCTATAGGCTACATGGGTTTGAAGAAATATTTTAAATCTCACACAAAATCAACAGGTATTTTTTTAGAAACTGCTCATCCCATAAAATTTGCTGAGACAATAGAAAAAAAACTAAAAATTAAAGTCGAGATTCCCAAAAGTATTGATTTTTCGAAACAAACAGTTAGCTCTAAACTAATGTCAAATTATGATGACCTAAAGTCTTTTTTACTACAAAATTGATTAATATGAAAAAAACGGTTTTGCACAGTATTCACAAAAAATTGGGAGCAAAAATGGGACCTTTTGCTGGATATGAAATGCCAATTCAATACTCCGGTGTGAAAAATGAGCATCTGAGTGTTAGGAGTAATGTCGGAATATTTGATGTTTCACATATGGGGGAGTTTTTAATTAGTGGTTTAAATGCGATAAACTTGTTACAAAAAATTTGTAGTAATAATATAAAGAAAATCGAAGTTGGTCAAGCTCAATATAATTATTTTCCTAATGAAAGTGGGGGTGTTATTGACGACTTAATAATATACAGAACAAAAAAAGAAGAATATTTATTAGTGGTTAATGCTTCAAATATTGAAAAAAATTGGAGGTGGATTAATAAATGGAACTTAAAGTTTAATGCAAAAATTGATAATATTTCTGAAGAAACTTGTTTAATAGCAATTCAAGGGCCAAATTCAATGAAAATTGTAAATAAATTAGCAGATATAAAGGACCTAAAATATTACAGACACACAACCACAGATTTTGCAGGTATACCAAATACTCTTATATCGTCAACTGGATATACTGGCTCAGGCGGTGTAGAAATATATTGTAATAAAAATAACGCAATTGAAATATGGACATCTATTTTCGATGCTGGAAATTTTTTAAATGTAATTCCAGTTGGTTTGGCGGCACGAAATACACTTAGAATTGAAATGGGATATTGTCTTTACGGAAATGAAATAAATGAGAAAACATCTCCTATATCTGCTGGACTCAGCTGGATTACAAATACAAATAAGAATTCTGTAAATATCGAACAATTAAAATTTGAAAAATTAAATGGTACAAATAAAAAGTTGATTGGTCTACAATTGGTTGATAAGGGAATTCCTAGATCAGGATATAAAATTTATGATAAATTTGGGGTTGAAATAGGCCATATAAGTTCAGGGACTCACTCACCTAGTCTTGAAATTGGAATTGGTTTAGGATATGTAAACACTGATAGTTGTGACGTTGGAACAGATGTATATATTGAAGTAAGAAACAAAAAATTAAAAGCAAAAATATCCAAATTACCATTTGTAAAAAATCAATTGTGAAAAATATATTAATACTTGGAGGAAGTGGAACTATAGGTAATGCCTTGTACAAAGAACTTTCACCATATTACAATAGCTATATCACCTACTTTACAAAAAAAAATACAATTAATAAAAAAAAAATTTTTTTTGATTTATCAATATCAAGTTTAGTTAGTATTTTAAAGTTTACTCAACCAAAATTAATTATTAATTCACTTAGAGGGGAACCAAATAAGTTGATTAATATCCAAAACTTATTAGTTGATTATTGTATTAATAATAATTGTAGACTAATGCATATATCAGGAGCAAATGTATTTGACGCATTTCATAACTATCCATCATACGAATATGATAAAACATTATCTGAAAGTAAGTACGGAAAACTTCAAATAAAAATGGAAAATGCTATGATAAAATTAAGATATAGTAAAAAAGTTATTATCAGAACAGCAATTGTTTTTGGTCGTAAATCAAAAAGGATAATGGATATAGATTATTTAATTGAAAATAAAATACCCTTAGAGGTTTTTCCAAACTTAATCATAAACTTCTCGAGTTTAAATCGATTGACCCAACAAATTCACTTTATAATAAATCAAATGTTAAGCGGTATATTTCACCTAGGTACAAATAACTTAATAACACATTCAGAATTAATAGAAAAGATTGCATATTCAAGGTTTATGACAAAAGTAGTATACAAAAGAATATACACATCTAATGAAATCAGATATCTAGCATTGTTAAGCAAAAAAAATAAATTACCAAAACATCTAAATTATTCAATTGATGATGCAATTAAGGATCTTGAGCCTATATCTAAAAAAGTTTGATACATTTATATTTACGATTAAGATAAGTTTATGGGAAGGGCATTTGAATTTCGAAAAGCAAGAAAAATGAAACGTTGGTCATCAATGGCCAAAATATTCACAAGGATAGGAAAAGATATTGTAATGGCAGTAAAAGATGGTGGTCCAGATCCATTAAATAACTCAAAACTACGTGCTGTAATTCAAAATGCAAAAAACGCAAATATGCCCAAAGAAAATATAGAAAGGGCAATAAAAAAAGCTTCTGAAAAAAGTACGGAAAATTACAAAGAAATGATTTTTGAAGGATATGCACCTTACGGGGTAGCGTTAATAATTGAGGTCACAAGTGACAATAATAACAGAAGTGTTGCTAATATTCGAAGCTACTTTAGTAAGGCAAATGGAAATTTAGGAACCTCTGGTTCAGTAGATTTTATGTTTGAGCGAATATGTATATTTCGAATAGATAAAAGAGTAAATAATAAAGAACAAATTGAGCTTGATTTTATTGATTTCGGTGTTGAAGAAGTATTTTACGATGAGGATGAAATTGTTATTTGTGGATCGTTTGAAAATTTTGGGATCATACAAAAAGAATTAGAAAAAAGAAATATTGAAATATTATCGTTCTCTTTTGAAAGAATAGCGCTATCTCCAAAAGAATTAGATGAAGATAAACGAAATATTGTAGAAGAACTAATTAAAAAAATTGAGCAAGACGAAGATGTTCAGAATGTATTTCATTCAATGAAAGTTTAATTGGTTCTTTCCATGTAAACCCATGAGCGTTCCGGAATTCTTCCAACTACACCAACGAATTGACTCTTTAAAAATTTCATATCCTCCTTTATATTATCAGTTGGATAAAATAATTTATGAAATACTATTTGTTTTTTACCATAGTCAAATGATACAAGACAAATGGGAACTTTTGCAACTTTTGCAATATGATAAAATCCCGTTTTCCAATCCTTAACTTTTTTTCTTGTTCCTTCAGGTGATAAAGCTAATCTAAAAATTTCCTTTTTTTGAAACAATTCAGCAATTACATTTACAGTATTAGATTTGCTATTTCTTTGAACAGATGTGCCTCCCATGATTCTAAAAAACCAACCAGTTAAAGGTCCAAATATTTCTTTTTTACCAATAAAATTTATTTTTTCATCAATAACGTTTCGAATTATTATTCCCATCAAAAAATCATTCCAATGCGTATGGGGTATAACCGGTAAAATCATTTTTTTAATTTTTGGCATTTCACCAACGAGTTCCCAACCTAGAACTCTGAAATAAATCCATTTAAAAAAACTACTCATTTGAAGGCCATATTGAGTTTGCATATAACAAATCATCGAGAGTATCTATCGAAACGCCCAAAAAATCAGTTGTAATCATCTTTATTTTTTTTTGATTCTCTATAAATCTAATACCCTCGATTTGTTCAGATTTTTCAAGTGGCCCTAACTTCCACAAAGAAAACTGTTTTAAAGTTTTATATCTAAATCCATAGATGCCAATATGTTTATAATGATCAAATTTTTTTATATTATCTCTTTTAAAAGGGATTGCAGATCTTGAAAAATATATCGCGTAATCATCATTATCAGTAATCACCTTGACAGTATTTGGATCTAGAATTTGTTTTGTGTCGGTTATTTTTGTCATTAATGAGGTAACTGAAAAGTCACTATTTTTATCATTTTTTAAGCAATTTATCAAAGATGAAAGTGATTCCTTGTCAATAAATGGCTCATCACCTTGAACATTAACTATTATGTCTGCCTCCAATCCAGAAATTGCTGAGGAAATCCTGTCAGTACCACATTGAAATTCACTTTTACTCATAATTACTTTTCCTCCAATTGAGCTGATCGTGGATTTAATTTTAACATTATCAGTTATAACATAAACTTCATCAAAAAGGTCAGTTTTATAAGTATTTAAATATGTTTGCTCGATTACTGTTCTTTTGCCTAACCTTTTCAAAAGTTTACCTGGAAATCTTGTTGAATTATATCTCGCGGGAATTGCTGCAATAATTTTCATTACTTAGTATTTACTTTAAAATTCAAAATTAATAAATCAAATTAATTAAAAATACTCTTTAGGGAAACCAACTAAATAAAGTCTCTTTCTTGCTCTTGTAATTGCAGTATACAACCATCTAAAGAAATCTTTATCAGGACCTTCAGGTAGGTATGGAAATTCAACAAAAACATTGTCCCATTGACCTCCTTGGGATTTATGGCAAGTGATACAATAAGAATATTTAACTTGCAACGCATTGAAAAATTTATTGTTCTTAATCTTTAAATATTTCTTAAAGTTTGATTTTTCACTCTCATAGTCTTGTTTTACTAAATTATAAAAAGCTTGAGTTTCTTTTTGGCTCATTGATGGAAAGTTGGTAGATAGTGTATCTAATATAATTACAGTTTCAAATGGTAACATCTGAGGATAATCTGTGAGTCTTGCAGTAATTTCAGCAAATCTTAAGTCGTATATTTCTATTATTTTATTGATTTTTTCAATTACGATTATGTCACCATTGGCAATAAAATCCGCTTGGGAATCTGAATTTAACCAGAAATAATTATTTTTAACAACCATCAATTTATCGCCTGTCGACAAAGATGAGTGAAGAGATAATATTCTTCGTCTTATACCCTGATTGTAAGTATTAGCCCTTTTATTCGATCTTACTACAAATACTACATCATCAGTACCATAATCACTCAAAGAAGTATCTAAATATGTCAACAATTCATCACCATCATTTACCTTAATAATATCATCAAATGTTTTTATGTCAAATTTAAATTCATTAAAAATTCCATTTGAAATAAAAGTTCTTAAAGTAGTTGCATTTTTTAAGATTCCTGAGTCTAAATCTTGCCTTACTACACTTTTTAATGTAAGTGTGGAAACTTTCATATTAAATTTTCTTTCTAAGACATGATCATCTAAAGCTGGACTTATTTGAAGACCAATTGGTGGTAATTGAGCCGTATCCCCAACAAAAACTAGAAAGCATGAATTACCATTATAAACATACTTAATTAGATCTTGAAGTAAAGAGTCATTTTCAAACAGACCTGATTGATTATTACTATTGGATATCATTGAAGCCTCATCTACTATGAAAATGGTATTTTTAAATTTGTTATTTTTCAAAGAAAATTTGATACCAACTTCATTTTGATTTTTGGTAAAGTAAATTTGTTTATGAATTGTAAAAGAGCTTTTTTTAGAGTAACCTGAGATTACTTTTGCTGCTCTTCCAGTTGGAGCAAGCAAAACACCTTTAAAATCAAATATTTTGAGATTATTAACTAAATGTGAAATTAATGTAGATTTACCTGTACCAGCATAACCTTTTAATATAAAAATATCATCTTTTGTAGCTAAATTTAAAAATTCTGAAATTAATTCAAACCATAAAAATTGATCACTTGTTGGAGTAAAAGGGAAGCTGTTTTTTAATTGATTTAAGTGGTTTGATTTAATCATCCTCGAAATCTACATATTATAATTAACATTCAATATTTTTATGAATAAAAAAAAATTGTAGTTTTGTTTTTTGTCAAATTCTAAATAATATGAAAATAGCACTTCAAGTATTTTTATGGATTTTATCGATATTCTTCAGTTTCCAGATATATAATTCGGTAATGGGTCCTATAGAATTTAACAAAACAAGAGATATACGATATTCAAAAGTGATAAACAGATTGAAGTTAATTCGAAAAGCTCAAATCGCTCATAAAGATGTTAAAGGAGTTTACTCAAACAACTTTGATAGTCTCATAAAATTCATTGATGAAGGTATCTTTACTCTTGTTGAAAAGAGAGATTCATCATATCTTGAATACGACAGAACCTATAGAATAGATATGCTTAAAGAGGTCGTTGTGATTGATACCCTTGGCTTTGTAAGTGTCAAAGATTCGTTATTTAAAGAAGACGATGAATATTATAATATGTTCAAAGTCCCTATTGAAGGTATCGACGCAGAATTTGTTATAAATGCTGATGTTATTGTCAAAAATAGCGGAACAGTTAACTATAATGTTCCAGTTTTTGAAGTTAAAGTTTCCAAGGATATTGTTTTATTTGATCAAAATAAGGATCTACTGAAGCAAGAAAATGAAACAATTTCGGTAGATGGTGTAAATGGATCTGAAATTATTTTAGGGTCAATGTCAAACGTTAGTGTAAATGGTAACTGGCCAACGATTTTTGATGCCTCGGGAAAATAAAAAGAATCATCATGACAGCTCCTTAATCTTAATTGGAAAGGAAGGCTTTAATTATCTAGATAATTTTAATTCTGAATACATTTCAATTGATATGCTCCCTTTATCAATTAATGAAAAAGTTAATAATTGGATAGATAGTACTTTAATAACGAACAATAAGATTGAAATTATAATAGCTAATAACAGCAGTTTATTTGTGCCCAAAAGACTCTATGATGATAATTTTAAGGAACATTATTACGAAAAAAATGATAAAATAGAAGATGGGGATAAATTAATATCGGATACTACAAAAAATCATCTGATTGAAGTAATTTATAAAATTTCAAATGAAATCGAATTATTTTTAAATAAACTTAAAAATGAAACCAAAATAAAACACATTAATACTTTCGTATACAATTTCCTAGCATTATACAATAGAGGTAATTTTAAAAATAAATTATATGTAAATATTGGATTAGAATTTTTTAATGTTTTTCTGTTTTTCGGTCAAGAACTTCAGCTAGCAAATAGTTATTCTAATGAAGGCAGAGAAAGTTTTTTATATTATATATTTTATATTATTGAAAAAATGAAATTATTAAAAAATGATTTTACAATTAGTTTTTTAGGCAAGTATGATTTTTATCATAAATTTTATGAGGATACATTGAAATTCACTGAAAATGTAGAATTTATTTCTTTAAAAGATTATAAAAATAAGTATGAAATTAATCCTTTTATCATTGAAATTTATGAAAATAATATCCGGAAGTCATAAGGGTAGAAAAATAATTGCCCCAAAAAATATAAATATTCGTCCCACAACAAGTAAATCAAAAGAAGGATTATTCAATACTTTAAATAACTTTATTGAATTTGAAAAATTAAGTGTTCTTGACTTATTTTCAGGAACTGGAAATATAAGCTTTGAATTTGCTTCACGGGGTGCGTTAAAAATTATAGCAGTTGAAAATAATTATAAAGCATTTAAATTTATTAAAACAAAAGCCAGAGAATTTGATTTTCCAATAAACGTTGTCTATAAAAATGTGATTAGTTATTTAAACAACAACACTGATAAATTTGATCTTGTTTTCTCAGATCCACCGTATTCTTACTCAAATGAAGAATATGATAATATGATTGCAATTATTTTAAAAAATAAACTAATCGATGATGGAATAATGATTGTTGAGCACTCAAAAAAAATTAAACTTGATAATTTGATTGGCTTTTTTGATTCAAGAAAATATGGAAATAACTGTTTTTCTATGTTTAGAAAAAAGCAGGCCTATAAGCCGGATTCTGTCTAGTCTTATTATTTATCTTGACTGATTATTGCTAATCAGCTCTATCCGCCTACCCTTCTACATTGAGCGAGCAACCCAAAAACGTAGATTTACTTGGCGTTTCACCACATAGAGTTTACCGATTTCACTACAGCCGAGCTGTACTTGCTTTCTGTTGCACTTGTCCGCTTTTATAAAATAAAAGGACGGGTGTTACCCGTTATGCTGCTCTATGGTGTCCGGACTTTCCTCTATACATTGCGTATAGCAATAAGATAGCCTGCTTTATACAAATGTAAACATTGTTAATAATTAATAACGAAAAATAAATTGAAAAAAAAGTCAATTTATATCTTTGATATATATACAATAACTATGGATCATTTTACAGTATCTGCCCTTAAATACAGACCAAAAAGATTTGATCAAGTAATTGGACAAGAAATAATTACATCAACCCTGATAAATTCTATAAAATCAAATCAACTTGCTCAGGCACTTCTATTTTGTGGACCAAGGGGAGTAGGTAAAACATCTTGTGCTAGAATTTTAGCTAGAGAGATAAATGATAACGACAACAACCCCTCAAATGATGATTATTCCTACAATATTTTTGAATTAGATGCTGCTTCAAATAATGGTGTTGAGGAAATTAAAAGATTAAATGAGCAAGTTAGGGTGCCACCTAGAATTGGAAATTTTAAGGTCTATATAATAGATGAAGCTCATATGCTATCTACATCAGCATTCAATGCTTTTCTTAAAACTCTTGAAGAACCACCAAAACACGCTATTTTTATTTTAGCAACGACAGAAAAAAATAAAATAATTCCTACTATTTTGTCTAGATGTCAAATATATGATTTCAAACTTATCTCTACTGAAAAAATTAAAGAGTATCTCAAAATTATATGCAATAAAAAAGATATCGAATACGAAGAAGATGCATTAATTATAATTGCAAAAAATGCAGGGGGTGCAATGCGTGATGCCCTATCAATTTTAGATAAAATAATAAGTTTTACTGAGGGAAAAATTACAAGAGATAAAGTAAGTAAAAATTTAAATATTTTAGATACAGAAACTTATTTTTTAATTACTTCTTTGATAAATGAAAATAACATAGCACAAATTTTGATAGAATTTGATAAGTTAGTTAATAAGGGTTATGACACAAAATACTTTCTAGATGGTTTTGCTAATCATATAAGAGAACTGATTTTATGCAAAGATCCCAAATCAGTTAATTTGATTGAATTAAATAATGAAACAAAAAAATCATATTTAATTCAATCAAAAATTTTCGAAATAAATTGGTTAATTGAAGCTCTTAACATAATAAAAATAGCAGAGATAAACCATAAAGCATCGGTCAATAAAAGACTAAATTCGGAACTTTGCTTAATGCAACTTGCTTCGCTCCAAATAAATGGAGAAAAAAAAAATTAAATAAAATACTACCAAGTAAATCCACAATAAAATCTGATAGTAAAATTCAGATTCAATTAGGTGAGGAAAAACACAGTGAGTTAAAAACAAAATATAGAAAACCAGACGCTAGTGTTCAATCAATCAATAAGGAAAATAAAATCTCAGGGTTATCGATCAAAAGTATTGAATTCAAAAAACAAATTGTAGAAAATAGGAAAATTGAAAATATTGATAATAATAAGCCCTTCAAAATAGATGATTTGCTTAAATACTGGAATTATTACTTAAAACAAATTGATCTTGAGGGAAAACAAAACATACTATCTATTTTGAAAATGGATATTCCCAAATTAAAAAAGAATTTTGAAGTCGAATTTGAGGTTGAAAACTCAATTAATAAAATAGAATTGTCAAATGAATTAGATTTGATACTTCCATACTTAAAAGACAAATTGAAAAATCAACAGATAACATTTAATATAATAATCAATCCAAAATACAAGAAAAAAAACTTCTACACACCCGATCAAAAATATAAAAAAATGATTTCAATAAACCCAGATATCACTTTATTAAAAAAAACCTTTAATCTAGATTTGTAGTCTAGTTTTGAAGTTTTTTAATTATAAGTTCCTGGATAATACCGTCTGACAAACCAATTCTTGGAACAAGAATTTTTGATGCCCCACTCCATTTTAGTACATTTAAATAAATTTTTAATGCAGGTAAAATTACATCTGCTCTGTCAGGGTTTAATTGATATTTAATAATTCTTTCACTGTAGCTTAATTGATATATAATATTTTTAAAGTTTTTTAACTCATTTAATGTGATTATATTATCATTTTTTGACGATGTTATCTTATAAATTTTGTTTATGTTTCCACCCGTGCCAATAAGAAATAAATCATCAATGCCATTTGTGTTCTCTTTTATCCAATCTTTTATTTCATCCCAAATATCAGAATCTACATAATTATTTAAAAGTCTAACGGAACCAATTTTAAACGACTTTTCTTGAATTTTAATTCCATTGCTAATTATTGACAATTCTGTACTTCCTCCACCCACATCAACATAAAGAAAATTTAGTTTTTTATCAATATTTTCAAAAAATCTAACAGATGAAATCAATGAGGCTTCCTTTACTCCATCAATTAATTCAACCATAATTCCTGTCTTATTTTTAATCAGTTCAACAATCACATCACAATTTCTAGCTTCTCTAAGTGCTGAAGTGGCATAAGCTTTATATTTAGTTACTTTATGTATTCTAATAATATTTTTGAAAATATTGATTGCCTTGATAATTCTACGAATATTTCCATTTGTTATTTCACCTAAAGTAAAAGTATCCTGACCTAGTCTGACAGGAACCCTTATCAATGAATTTTTATAAAAATCAACATGTCCATTTTTATCAGTAAACACATTTGCGACGAGAACTCTTAATGCATTTGAACCAATATCAATTGCAGCAAATTTTTCAATTTTCATTTAATTGCAATCTAGATTTAAAGTATTCATAAACAGCAATTTGAGATCTCAAAGTGGGGTGCGAATTTTTTCTAAATTCATTATTTACTCCTGAATTAATTAATCTTGATTTTACATTATCTTTCCATGTAATTGAGAAAGTTTCAATTATTTCTTTTTTTATCTCAAAATCATAAATTGGACATGCAACCTCAACCCTCTCATGAATATTTCTGGTCATTAGATCTCCAGAGGTAATATATACTTTTGGATCATGGTTATTTTCGAAAATCATAATTCTTGAGTGCTCTAAAAATCTATCTATAATACTTATAACCTCTATGTTATCACTGAAACCTTTAATTCCCGGAATAAGACAACATACACCTCTAACAATAAGCTTAATCTTTACACCGTTTTGACTTGCTTCATACAACTTATCAATCATTTTAAAATCACTGATACTATTAAGCTTTAGATTAATACCTGCTTTTTTTCCATTTCGACTATTAAAAATCTCGTTGTCAATTAGCCTAAATATTGAACTATTAGTGTAATGTGGAGAGACTATTAAATGGTTATATTTTTTTAATTTATAGTTGACTTGAATAAAATTAAAAACTTTATTGATTTCCTTTAATATTTTATTGTCAGAAGTAAATAAAGTGTGGTCTGTATAAACTTTTGCAGTATCCTCATTGAAATTTCCTGTACTAATAAATCCATATCTTTTTATCCTATTGTTTTCCTCTCTTTCTATGACACAAATTTTTGAGTGAACTTTCAACCCGGGAACTCCGAAAACTACATTAACTCCTCCCTTCTCTAATTTCGTGGCTGATTCAATATTGTTTTCCTCATCAAAACGAGCTTGCAATTCAATCTGAACTAGAACATTTTTTCCATTTTTTGCAGCATTGATAAGTGAACTGACTATTTGGGAGGATTTTGATAATCTGTATATCGTGATTTTTATTCTTTTTACTTTTGGATCTAATGCTGCTTCTCTTAAAAATTTGATCAAATATGAGAAAGTATGAAATGGAGTATTTATCATATAATCTTTTTTAGAAATAGCTTCTAAAATATTTGAAGACAAATTTAAACCAGGAATGCTTAAAGGCTCAAGTTTTGCATATAACAAGTCATTTCTATCAAGACTAGGAAACTTCATATAATCTCTTCTGTGATGGTACCTCCCTCCCGGAATTATACTACCATTTTTATTTAAGTCGAGTTTATTTATCATGAACTCAAGAGTATCATTTGCAATAGAAGCATCATAAACCATTCTCACTGGATCATTAAAAAGTCTATCCTCAACACTTTCTGTAATTTTTTCGATATAGCTCTTTGAGGCGTCACCTTCTAGGTCTAATTCTGCATCGCGAGTTATTTTAATCATATGCGCTTCTATAGTTTTATAATTAAAAAAACTAAATATTTTACCGAAATTGTATCTAATCAAATCATCAATAAGCATTACATACTGAATATCACTAACTTTTGGCAAAACAATAAATCTCTCCAAATTATTTAATATTTCAATAAGAGCATATTCATTTTTATCATTTTCACCATTACCTGCTAATTCCATTTTAACAATAAGAAAAGCTGAATTATCAGTAAAATCCTGCTGTATTTTTTTGTTTAAAATTATAGTCACCAGTGCAGGACTAATTTTGGAAATAAAATATTCATTTAAAAAGTCAATATGTTCAGATAATACCTGTTTTTCGTTGATGAAGTGAATATTTTGTCTTTGTAAACCTAACTCAATTGAATCTAAAATTTTATTACTTTTAGATTGAATCTTAATTACACGTTCTGTTATTTCTTCCAGTAGTTTACTTGCTTCTGTTCCTCCTAAAACTTTTTTTCCAGTTTTACTAGATTGAGCAATTCTTTTGATTGTCGCGAACCTTACTTTAAAAAACTCATCAAGATTATTTGAAAATATTCCAATAAATCTCAATCTTTCAATTATCGGCACAGAATCATTTTCAGCTTCTTGCAGCACTCTCTCATTAAAATCTAACCAGCTATGTTCTCTGTTTACAAATCTTTCAATCATTATTTCACTTTAATTTATCTTTTAAACCAAGAAGTCCAGTACCAGGTTTTAATTTGTCCCAACTATCTATTTTAAGGTTTAACTTAACCCAACATGACGTAGGTAAATTATTTATTTTTTTATCAGATAATTTATTAATTAGATCAGTAATTCCTGGGTTATGCCCGACAATTGTCACAAATTTATATTTATTAGGTATTAATGAAATAAAATTTTCTAATTCTTGTAATGAAAAAGTATAAAGTTTTTCATCGAATATAATTTTATGAGGTGGAAAATTAATAATTCTTTTTAGTATTAAGGCTGTATGAGAGGCTCTACTAGCTGAACTTGAGTAAATTTGATCTAGATTAGAGAAAATACTAAGATTATTATTAACCATTTTTTTTATCCTTTCAATACCATTGATGGTCAAGGGCCTGTCAATATCATCAACAGAATAATCCCATGAGGATTTTGCGTGCCTTAACAGAATTAGATTTTTCATATTTATGGAGATAATCTACTTTTGATCCAATTATTACTATCTTTATCATATAAAATCCTGTCGTGTAATCTATTTGGTCTACCCTGCCAAAATTCAAACGAGACAGGAGAAATCAGAAAACCACCCCAATTTTTAGGTCTTTTTGGATTTTTTCTGGTGTAATATTTCTTAAGCTTTGAAAGCTTAATTTCTAAAATTTTTCTGTCTAAGATTTTTTTGCTCTGATCCGAAACTATTGCCCCGAGTCTACTATCAATTGGGCGTGATTTAAAATATTTATCAGAGACTGATGGATCAACTCTAGAGGCAACTCCTTTTATGATTATTTGTCTCTCAAGACTAGACCAAAAAAAAGACATAGAAACGTTAGGATTGGCATTTATATCATTCCCTTTGGGACTATCATAGTTTGTGTAAAAAATGAAGCCATCAGAATTATATGATTTCAACAAGACAACTCTACCTCTTGGATAACTATCTAAACCCATTGTTGAGAGTGTAAATGCATTTGCCTCATCAATTTGAGGGCATGAATTTGCTTCATCAAACCATTTTTTGAAAAAAATAAATGGATTTTTTTCAGATCCAGATAAAGTTAAATAACCCTTATCGTATGACTTTCTTAAATCTCCTAGATCATATTTCATAATTAGACACCAATTAATTAAGCTAATAATAGTATGTTTTTCCTTCTTCTGCTAAAATAACATTTTTAAATTCTTTTCTAGCCTCTGAAATAAATCTTGATTTATCTCTATATCTAGTCGAAAAATGTCCTAAAATTAATTGGCTAACACCTGCTTTAGATGCAATTTTACCAGCCTCTTGAGCAGTACTATGCATAGTTTTCTTGGCTAAAATCTGATCTTGATTTAAAAAAGTAGATTCGTGATAAAGAATATCAACATTTTTAATTTGATTAATGATTGAGGAAAAAAAGCATGTATCACTACAATATGCATATTTAAATGAATTTTTAGATTTGTGAGTAAATTTAAAATTCTCAATTAGATTGCCATCTTTATCAACATAATCAAATCCTTCCATTAATTTACTGTGAAATGTAGGTGGAATATTAAATGCATTTAACTTGTCAAAATTAATTTTTTTTATTTTGGACTTATCTTCAAACAAGAAACCATTAGTATAAACTCTGTGTCTTAATGGGATTGTTGAAACCTTAACTCTTTCATCTTCAAAAATTATTTCAGAATGATCATTTTCTAATTCTTTAAAAATCAATTTAAATTTGGTTATTGATTTAGATAATTCTAATTGAAGTAATATTACTTGTTCTATTCCTTTAGGTCCATAAATATTCAAGTCTATATTTCTTCCTAACAATCTAAACGTATTGATTAAGCCAATTAAACCGAAAAAATGATCACCGTGTAAGTGTGATATAAATATGTGTTTAATTCTTTTAAAGTTTGTCTTTTGCTCTCTGAGCCTTATCTGGGTTCCCTCTCCACAATCCAATAAAAATAAATGATTCTTAAATTTTAACAATTGAGATGATGTGTGAAAATTTTCTCTTGGTGTTGCTGAATGACATCCTAATATTGTTAATTCCATTTTACGGATTCTCTAAATCTCTTTTAATATTTTCTAACTCGATAAAGTCGTTGGCTTCCTCAATGGTTGGTATTATAAATAATTCATTATTTGGGGATTGTGCTGAAATAAATATCTTAGAAACCACTACTAAAATATTTCCGCTAGCACCTAATAAAGTCTTCCATTTATTCAAATAATTTATCAATTTCATATCAAGATCAAAATCAACAACCAAAATCACATCTTTGTTTGGATATTTAAATAGTTGATTTTTGAAGAAAAGTTTAACATTATTAAAATTTGAAAGTTTTAATTTTAAAACTGATTTATTATTTTCGATTATCATTATTCTAAATCATTATTCATATTTGAAGCAAGTAAATAGATTATTGCCATCCTAACTGCAACACCATTTTCAACTTGATCTAAAATAATAGCATTTTTAGAGTCAGCGATTTCCGATGAAATTTCTACACCTCTATTAATTGGTCCAGGGTGTAATACAGTGACTTGCTTATTAATTAAGTTTAACTTATTTCTATCTAGCCTATAAAGCTGAGAATATTCCCTTGCTGTAGGGAAATAATTAAAATTCATGCGTTCATTCTGCACTCTCAACATATTTACTGCATCACTCCATCTTAAGGCCTTAATTAAATCTTTTTCAACCACTACTCCTAATGACTCGATGTGTTTTGGAATTAGGGATTTGGGGCCACAAACCATGACTTTGGCGCCTAGTAAATTTAAGGCATAGATGTTAGAAAGTGCCACTCTACTATGTAAAATATCACCAACTAAAGCTACATTTTTACCCTTAAGGTCACCAATTTTTTCAATTAAAGAAAAGCAATCTAACAAGGCTTGGGTTGGATGTTCATGAACTCCGTCTCCTGCATTAATGATTTTAGATTTTATTTTTTTTGATAGAAAGAAAGGAGCTCCTGAATTTGGATGTCTTATTACAATTATGTCTACTTTCATGGAAAGTATATTATTTACTGTATCCTCAAGTGTTTCGCCCTTATTAATTGATGAACCAGAGGCTGAAAAATTTAAAACATCTGCACTCAACCTTTTTTCAGCTAATTCAAATGATAATTTTGTTCTAGTACTATTTTCAAAAAATAAATTGGCAATAGTAATATCTCTTAAACTCGGAACTTTTTTAATTGGTCTATTTATAACCTCCTTGA
Organism: Flavobacteriaceae bacterium; assembly: GCA_002721275.1. Classification (GTDB taxonomy): domain Bacteria; phylum Bacteroidota; class Bacteroidia; order Flavobacteriales; family Flavobacteriaceae; genus Marivariicella. Next base: position 29,456 of record PBJZ01000011.1, on the reverse strand, counting down.
ATTTTTTCGCAGTATCAAAAATAAGTTCTAGATCATTATTATTTAAGCCTTTAATTCCAAGAAGATGGTCAACACTTAATCTATTCATTTTACTTCATTTTCAATAAAGACACAATCCTTTCTAGATTTGTTTTTCCATTCAACCCTTACTCTGTCACCTTCAATTGAATCTATTTGAGTACCTAAATAATCTGGTTGAATTGGTAAATCTCTCGAGAACCTTCTATCAATTAATACTAAAAGCTCTATCTGAGATGGCCTTCCAAAATAGTCAATAGCTGTCAGAGCAGAACGAATGCTTCTTCCTGTGAATAAAACATCATCTATTAAAACTACTTTTTGGTCTTGAACCTGAAAGTCTATGTCAGTTGTGTTTGGTGAAAGTATTTTGTCAGTGTTTCTAAAATCATCCCTAAAGAAGGTTGTGTCTAATTTACCTGTTATAATTTTATTAATTCCGTATTTATTAATTAATATATCTACTAATCTTTCAAGTAAATAAACTCCTCTAGGTTGCAACCCAATCAAAACAGAATTACTAAAATCATCGTGATTTTCAATTAATTGACAAGCCAATCTATTTAGTAGAATTTTTATTTTTAATTCGTCAAGTAAAACCCTATTCAAAATAAAAAGTAATTAAAACAAAATTACCAAATAATAATGGTAGAAAAAAAACCACCTCAATTAATCGAGGTGGTTTTAAACTTAATACTGAAAAAAAACAAAAATTTTCAATCATTCATTTTTTCTTTAAGGTTCGCCAATGCATCAATATCTCCGAGTGTGGTTTTGTCATTTCCATCATTTTGGGTTGTCTTGCTACTTAACTTAGGTTTTTTTGTTTTTTGATTTTTGAATGTAGAAGTGTGTGAAGCAACAACTTTTCTAAACTCTTTATTAAATTCAATTATCTTAAATTGAGCTTCTTCTCCTTCAATTAATGAAGAACCGTCAACCTTCTCGAGATATCTGGTAGGTATAAAAGCGGTGATATCATTATTTAAACTGACCGTTGCCCCCTTATCAACAATTTGATTAATTTTTCCATTGTGAATAGTTTCCTCAGCAAATAGTTCTTCGTACTTATCCCAGGGGTTTTCTCTAGTTTGTTTATGACCAAGACTTAATTTTCTACCCTCTACATCTAGTTCCAGAACAACAACATCAATCGAATCTCCAAGGTTGAGTATTTCAGATGGGTGTTTAATTTTTTTTGTCCAAGATAAATCTGATATGTAAACTAATCCGTCTATACCCTCCTCTAATTCAATAAAAACCCCAAAGTTTGTGAAGTTCCTCACAATTCCTTTATGTTTTGAGTTTAGTGGATACTTATTTGTAATATCAGTCCATGGATCTGATGACATTTGTTTAATACCCAAAGACATTTTTCTTGAATCTCTGTCAAGACTCAAAACAACAGCTTCTACTTCATCACCCACTTTAACAAAATCTTGGGCTGATCTTAAGTGAGTGGACCACGACATTTCAGAAACATGAACTAAACCCTCAACTCCTTCCTCAATCTCAATAAAAGCACCATAATCAGCAATAACAACAACTTTACCTTTAACTTTTGCTCCTTCTTGAACAGATTCGTTTAAATTGTCCCATGGATGTGAGCTGAGCTGTTTTAAACCTAGTTGAATTCTCGACTTATCATCATCAAAATCAAGTATAACAACATTTAACTTTTGATCTAACTCTAAAATTTCTGTAGGATGATTAATTCTACTCCAAGACAAATCAGTAATATGAATTAAGCCATCGACTCCGCCTAAATCAATAAATACACCATATGAAGTAATATTTTTTACAGATCCCTCTAAAACCTGCCCTTTTTCTAATTGGCCTATTATTTCTTTCTTTTGTTCTTCAATATCAGATTCTATCAATGCTTTGTGAGATACGACAACATTTTTAAATTCATGGTTAATTTTTACAACTTTAAACTCCATATTTTTATTCACATATTGGTCATAATCTCTAATCGGCTTAACATCTATTTGTGAACCAGGTAAGAATGCTTCAATACCGAAAACATCAACAATCATTCCTCCTTTTGTTCTGCATTTAACGAAACCATTAACAACCTCTCCCGAATCGTGAGCATTATTGACCCTGTCCCATGCTTTAATTATACGTGCCTTCCTGTGCGAAAGGACTAACTGTCCTGTTTTATCCTCTCTTATATCAACAATAACTTCAACATCATCCCCAATTTTTAAGTTTGGGTTATATCTAAATTCGTTCAGGGAAATAACCCCTTCTGATTTGGCGTTAATATCAATTATCGCCTCCCTATCTGTCATATGCACAACTTTTCCAATTATGACATCTTCATCGGCTGTGTCTACAAAATTTTCTTTTACAAGATTTTCAAATTCACTTAGTTGAGTATCTTCGATTATGTCTATTCCTTCTTCGTAATTGTGCCAATTGAAGTTATCTAAAAAACTTTGAGGAGAGTCATTGTCCGGATTTGTATTTTTAGTAGTAGACTTGTTGTTATCAACAAGTTTCGGAGTAGTTGTTTTTTTTGGCATTATTAGTATTTTGTATACCGTGTCTTAGAGTTTGTTTAAATTGAAAGTAACGGTAGAGGTTATTTTAATTTCTTTTGTCTTCATTAACTCTTTAACAATTGAAGAGCCTGCAAATTTAATTAAAAATTTAATATTCACTGATTTTGTGCTAAAATTAATTAATAATTAATTTCAATGTTTTAATTTGGGGGTTCTTAAATTGTTAAATTAACAACTTCAGAGCTTAAAGAAACTGAATGAAGGAATTAAAATATATAAATAAATACCTCCTCAAATATAAATCAAAATTGCTTTTTGGAATTTTTATAACAATTATTGCTAGAATATTCTCATTGATTGCTCCAAGACTAATTGGGGAGTCATTAAATACTGTTGAAGATTTCATTAAAAATAAAAATAGCATTGATATTTATTCTCTTAATAAAACTCTTTTGTTTTACATATCAATAATTATTGGAACAGCATTAATTTCAGGTTTTTTTACTTTTTTAATGAGACAAGCCATAATAAATGTTTCAAGATTTATTGAATTTGATCTTAAGAATGAAATTTTTATTCAGTACCAAAAATTATCCCAAACTTTTTATAAAATAAATAGAACTGGTGATCTAATGAATAGAATAAGTGANGATGTTGGAAAGGTAAGAATGTATTTTGGACCNGCAATAATGTATAGTATAAACATAGTAACATTATTTATTATTGTAATAGTGTATATGGTTTCTATAGCNCCAAAATTAACCTTATATACACTTTTGCCTCTACCTATACTTTCTTTTTTAATTTACAAGTTAAATAAGGCGATACAAGTCAGAAGTAAAATTGTTCAAGAGATGTTATCAACACTTTCCTCATTTACACAGGAAATGTTTTCTGGAATATCCGTTATAAAATCATATAATTTGTCTGAAAAAATTCAATTAAAATTTAACGTAANATCAAAAANGAGTCGAGAAAAAAATATGAATCTCGTCAAGCTCCAAGCATGGTTTTTCCCCCTGATGTTGCTCCTAATTGGAGCATCAAATCTAATTGTTATATATNTAGGTGGTACCCAATACATGAGTGGTGAAATTAAAATCGGTGTATTAGCAGAATTTATAATTTATGTTAATATGTTAACTTGGCCAGTAACAGTAGTCGGGTGGCTAACATCAATTGTTCAACAAGCTGANGTGTCTCAAAAGAGAATAAATGATTTTTTGAAAGAAGAAACANANGTTAAGGATGGTAAAAANGAACTCAAAATTAAATTAGATTCAATTGANTTTAAGAATGTTGGATTGAGATATAAGGACACAGGAATAATAGCATTAGATAAAATATCATTTAAGTTAAATAAAAAAGAAACACTGGGTATAATTGGTCCTGTTGGTTCAGGAAAAACATCAATATTTGAATTATTAACAAGATTGTATGACCCTACCTCAGGACAAATTTTTATCAACGATAAACCAATTTCATCATATAAATTAAAAAGTTTAAGAAAAATAATAAGTTACATTCCTCAAAATGCATTTCTTTTTTCAGAATCGATAACCGATAATATTAAATTTGGAAAACCTGATGCAAAAATGGATGAAATTATTGAAGCTTGTAAAAACGCTGAAATTTTTAATGAAATTGAAAAATTAAATTTAGGTTTNGATACGATATTAGGTGAAAGAGGTATAAATCTGTCTGGAGGGCAGATTCAAAGATTATCNATTGCAAGAGGTTTAATAAAAGGGCCACAAATAATTCTATTGGATGATTGTCTATCCGCTGTCGACACAGATACGGAGGAAAGTATATTAAATAATTTAAACACAGGATTTTTAGACAAGTGTAAATTAATAATTAGCCATAGAATATCATCAGTAAAATCAGCTGATAAAATATTGGTAATTAAAGATGGTTTATTAATTGAAGAAGGAAATCATAAAGAGCTAATAAGATTAAACGGATATTACAAAGGAATATATGACAAACAAGTTGGAGAAAAAAAAAATAATTTGTAATGTTTAATAATTTATTGCAATTTTGGCTAAAATAATAGAATAAATAATGTATCAAGACGGAGAAAACAAGGAGATTAATTCAAAAATTCAAAGAGCTGGTAGGCGTACTTATTTTTTTGATGTAAAAGAGACTAANGCAGGTGACTACTANTTAACAATCACAGAAAGCAAAAAATTTACTAATGAAGATGGAACTTTTCATTTTAAAAAACATAAAATCTATTTATACAAAGAAGATTTTAAAGATTTTAAAAGTAATTTTGATGAAATGACNANCTTCATTATTTCAGAAAAAGGAGATGAAGTTATAAGTGANAGACATCAAAAAGATTATTCCNCTCAGAAATCTGATGAAAATGAAAATTCAGAATTTTCAGATGTTGATTTTAANGANGTTTAAGTANAAGTTTATTTNAATTATTCAATATNTTTTGTGAAAAGATATACCCTTTTTTTANTNATTGTNAGCTATTTTAATTTAACAGCTCAGGTTACAATGGATTATTATTTAAAAGAGNAAAATTATAATCCTGATATACCAAAACCCGAAACTGTTTTNAATTATCAAGTTGGTGAATGGCACGTAAGTCATGACAANTTATTACAGTACATGCAATTGTTAGCAAAAAAATCTGACAGAATAACAATTGAAAATCGAGGTAAATCATATGAGGAAAGACCATTAATCCTTCTAAANATAACAGATCCTGAAAATCACAAAAAAATTGAACTTATAAAAAAAAATCATATTTCTCTATCAAATAAAGAAGGTGAAAATTTGAATATTGACAAAATGCCTTTAGTAATTTACCAGGGTTTTTCAATTCACGGTAANGAACCAAGNGGATCTAATGCAGGATTAATTGCTGCNTATCATCTTGCTGCNAGTAATTCAAAAGAAACGATAGATTTATTAAAAAATACTGTTATCTTNTTTGATCCNTCATACAATCCCGANGGATTACAAAGATTTTCTCAATGGGCAAATAGCAACAGAAATATTTCTTTAAATCCAGATAACCAAGATAGGGAATATAACGAAAATTGGCCTGGTGGAAGAACAAACCACTANTGGTTTGACTTAAATAGAGATTGGCTCCCTGCACAACTTCCCGAATCTAGGGCTAGAATTAAGACTTTCACAGAATGGCTNCCAAATATACTTACTGATCATCATGAAATGGGGACAAACTCCACATTCTTTTTTCAGCCNGGTATACCAAGCAGAGTTAACCCATTAACTCCNAAAATGAATCAAAAAATTACAAAAAAGATANGTTANTACCATGCTGACGCACTAAACAAAATTGGTTCTTTGTATTATTCGGAAGAAGATTATGATGATTTTTATTACGGTAAAGGATCTNCATACCCCGACGTGAATGGGAGNATTGGTATACTGTTTGAACAAGGAAGTTCTCGGGGACATATTCAAAATAGCGAAAATGGAATTTTAACATTTCCGTTTACAATAAGAAACCAACTAACTNCTATTTTTTCNACATGGAAAGCAGCTTACGAAATGAGAATTGAAATTTTAAATTACTATAAAGATTTTTATAANCAATCTAGGNNNTTAGGTTTAAAAGAGAAATTTAATTCCATTNTTTTTGAGACACCNAATGATCCACTAACAACATATTATNTGGCAAAGACATTGAAAATACATGATATNCAGATACATTCAATTAAGAGAGATGTTGATATTGATGGTAAGAAATTTACAAAGTCAAATTCNATCGCAATTCCTTTAAACCAAAAAAAAATTAGGTTGATAAAAGCAATGTTTAATAAACAAACAAAGTTTGAAGATAGCCTATTTTATGATGTTTCNGCATGGTCTTTNCAACATTCATTCAATGTTAATTTTAATTATATANAATCCAAAAATTTANTAGGAAAAAAAATTGAAAAGTTAGAATNTCCNTCNGGGCTAATNGACAGACAGGTTGAGTATGGATACCTCTTTGAAGGTAATGGATATCTTACGCCCAAAGCCATTTATTCTNTTTTAGATGCTGGNCTAAGNGTGAAAATTGGATTGAAACCNTTTACACTTGNNGNAAAATTTTATGATTACGGAACATATTTTGTTACTGCGCAAAACCAATCTATGAATAGCAATCAAATCTATAAATTAATGAGTGAAATTGCCTCACTNAATTCTTTAGAAATTTTTGGAACAGATACAGGTTTAACGAATGGAATAGATTTNGGATCTGACATGTTTAGACCCATAAAAAAGCCAAANATAGGCNTAATTGTNGGTGANGGTGTTAGAAGTTATGATGCAGGAGAAATATGGTATTTATTTGATGTAAAGTATNGAATACCAATTACGAAAATTGATGTCAANGATATTACAAGCNCCGATNTATTNGAATATACTCACTTAATTCTTCCNGACTACTCTGGAGACAAACTTGATTCAAACAAAATAANATCTTTTGTTCAAAGAGGAGGAAATTTGATAGCATTTAGATCAGCATTAAATTGGCTTGATGAAAGTAAAATAGTTGATTTAGATTTTATAGAAAACAAACCTAAACCCACAAATGTGAGTTTTGATCAAAAAGATGAATTTTATGGTGCACAACTAGTAAGTGGCGCAATCTTTCAAACTAAACTCGATANAAGNCATCCAATAAATTTTGGTTTAAAAANCAAAACATTACCATTATTTAGAAATTCAACAATTTTTATGAAATATGGTANAAATTCATTTGAAAATCCAATTCAATACTCTTCAANACCTCTGATAAANGGATATATTTCTGAGCCAAATATTAGAACATTAAAAGAAAGTGTACCTTTTAAAATTAAGAAGAATGGGAATGGTAAAGTTTTATTATTTACTGATAATACTCAGTTTAGAGCATTTTGGTATGGAACAAATCGATTACTAGCAAATGCTGTTTTTAATTCAGATTTTATGTAACAATCAAGTATTTTCTAAAAAAATTTGAAATAGATTAGGTTTATTATTTATATACTCTCCAAAAAAATTAAATTTTTTCATTTTTTCTACTAGTGGTGCAAAATCTTCCTGTTTTTTTAATTCAATCCCAATTATCGCAGGCGCATTATTACGGCTATTCTTTTTTGAATATTCAAAAAAAGTAATATCGTCATTGGGTCCTAATACATTAATTAAAAAATCCTTAAGTGCGCCAGACCTTTGGGGGAATTTAAGAATAAAATAATGTTTTAATTTAGCGTAAAGAAGCGCTCTTTCTTTTATTTCAGAAATACGAAAAAAATCATTGTTTCCACCGCATATAAAAGCACCAATATTTTTATTCTTTATTTTTTCATTATTATAAACTTCAAGACCTGAAATAGCAATGGCACCAGCAGGCTCTGAAACTATTCCATCTTTATTGTATAAATCAAGAATTGTTTGACAAATTTTACCTTCATCAACGCTAATTATTTCATCTAAGTAATTTTTACAACAATTCATAGTTATCTGACCTACTCTTTTTACAGCTGCTCCATCAACAAATTTATCAATTTCATTAAGAGTAATCACCTTACCTTCTTTTAATGACTTGGTCATTGCCTGCGCTCCTGCGGGTTCGACACCGATAATTTTTGTTTTAGGTGATAAACTCTTAAAAACGGTCAAAACTCCAGAAATTAATCCACCACCCCCTATTGGAACAAACAAATAATCTAATTCTTTATCGAGTTGTTCTATGATTTCTAGGGCAACTGTCCCTTGTCCTTCAATAACTTTGACATCATCAAAAGCATGGATAAAAACATTTTTATTTTTTTTTGCAATTTTGATTGCTACCGACTGACAATCATCAAAGAAATCACCAAATAATACAACATTAATATAATCCTTCCCAAAAGTTTTTACTTGATTTATTTTTTGTTTTGGAGTTGTAGTAGGCATATAAACTGTTCCATTTATTTTCAAAGAACTACAAGCTAATGCAAAACCCTGTGCATGGTTTCCAGCACTAGCGCATACCACACCTCTTTTTCTTGCATCTTCGACTATGGAATTTATCTTATTATACGCTCCTCTTATTTTAAATGACCTAACTCTTTGAAGGTCCTCTCTTTTCAGATAAACATTACAATTGAGTTTATTCGAAATTCTTTGATTGTGCTGGAAAGGAGTGTTTTGAACAATATCTTTTATGACAGTTGCAGCATCTTTAACTCCTTTTAAACTTGGAAGAGAATTCATTAAATTTTTTTCATAGCGGTCATAGATTCTCTGAGCTCATATCCAATTAATTCGATTGGGTGATAACGTATAACTTCATTAATAAAAATTAGTTTCTGATTGTCAACCTCTGAATTATTTTTACCAAAATCTTTGCCTATGACATCAGCAGATATTTTCTTCATAAAATCTTCTAAAATAGGTTTTGCAGCATGATCGAATAAATAACAACCATATTCAGCAGTGTCAGAAATTACTCTATTCATTTCAAATAATTTTTTTCTAGCAATTGTATTTGCTATTAATGGAGTCTCATGTAATGATTCATAATACGCTGATTCCTCCTTTATTCCAGATTCAACCATAGTCTCAAAAGCAAGTTCTACTCCAGCTCTCACGAAAGCAACCATTAAAACACCCTTATCAAAATATTCTTGTTCATCAATATTTTCTTTTGACGCTTGTGTCTTCTCAAAATCCGTCTCAGATGTTTTCGATCTCCAGCTTAATAAATTTTCATCATCATTTGACCAATCCTCCATCATTGTTTTTGAAAAATCTCCTGACATAATATCATCCATATGTTTAATGAAAAGTGGTTTCAAAATCAGTTTTAATTCCTCTGACAGTTCAAAAGCTTTTAGTTTTGATGGGTTTGAAAGTCTATCCATCATGTTAGTAATGCCACCATGTTTCAGGGCCTCAGTAATTGTTTCCCATCCATATTGGATTAATTTTGAAGCATATGAAGGATCAATTCCTTCAGAAATCATTTTATTAAAACATAAAATGGATCCTGTTTGTAAAACCCCACAAAGAATTGTTTGTTCACCCATTAAATCAGACTTTACCTCAGCAACAAAAGATGATTCCAAAACTCCGGCTTTGTGACCACCTGTAGCAACTGCATATGCTTTCGCTTGATTTAAACCAATATTTTGTGGATCATTATCTGGATGAACAGCAATAAGTGTTGGGACACCAAATCCTCTTTTATACTCCTCCCTCACCTCAGAGCCAGGGCACTTGGGTGCAACCATTATTACAGTTATATCTTTCCTGATGCTTATCCCCTCCTCAACGATATTAAAACCATGCGAATACGAAATTGTTGAATTTTGTTTCATTAATGGCATTATTGCATTAATTACTGATGTATGGTTCTTGTCAGGAGTAAGATTTATTACTATATCAGCATCTGGAATCATTTCTTTATAATTACCCACTTTAAAATTATTTTCAGTAGCATTAACATAAGATACTCTCTTCTGTTCGATGGCACTGTCTCTTAAAGCATATGATATATTAAGACCTGAATCTCTCATATTTAACCCTTGATTTAGTCCTTGCGCACCGCACCCAACTATAACAATTTTTTGGCCTTCAATTGCCTTTATTCCATCTGAAAACTCAGATGATTCCATAAATCTACATTTTCCGAGTTGATTAATTTTTTCTCTCAAAGTCAACTCATTAAAATAATTAGCCATAATATTTATTTATTTTTATTTTTAAAAGTATTAAGAATTTCACTAATACCCATTTTAGATTTAGTTACTGAAATCCTTCCTGATCTGACAAATTGTAAAAGACCATATTCAACTAACTTCATTCTTAAATCTTCTGTTTCATGTCTAAATCCAGTTTTTTCAATAACAAAAAAATCTGGAGATACAGTTACAATATTTGCATGACTTTCCTTAATTACATTCTGAATGTGCCTTTCCTCAAAAAGAGAACTTGATTTTACCTTATATAACGCAGACTCTTGATAAATTGTTTCATTATCAGTATGAAAAAAAGCTTTTATTACGTCAACTTGTTTTTCAATTTGAAGAACAATTTTTTTGATTTGATCTGGAGAGATATTAACTACTATTATAAATCTAAAAACACCTTCAATTTCAGACAAGGATGTTGAAAAACTTACAATATTTATATGCCTTTTTAAAAAAATTGCAGAAATACGGTTAAGTAATCCAATATTATCCTCTGAGTAAATTGATATAGTGTATGTTTTCTTTTTTTTCATTTTTATTCTAATCTTATGTCAGATACAGAAGCTCCAGTTGGAATCATAGGAAACACGTTATCTTCTTTTTCAACACGTATCTCTAAAAAATAGGGCTCATCATTCGATAACATTCTTTTTATTGCAGCATCTAAATCCTCTCTTGATGTAACTCTTTCGGATTTGATATAATAGCCTTTAGCAATGGCAACAAAGTCAGGATTTACCATTTCAGTTGAGGCATAACGTTTTTCAAAAAACATTTGTTGCCATTGCCTAACCATACCCAGGAAATCATTATTTAAAACTACAATCTTTACAGGCAAATTATTTTGATAAATGGTTCCTAGTTCTTGAATTGTCATTTGATACCCACCATCGCCTATAACTGCGATCACATGTCGATCAGGTGCTCCCATCTTTGCACCAATTGCGGCTGGTAAAGCAAAGCCCATTGTGCCTAAACCACCAGATGTTATGTTACTTTTTGATTTAGAGAATTTGGCGTACCTACAAGCTACCATTTGATGCTGCCCAACATCAGTTACAATGATTGCATTTCCTTTTGTGATATTATTTATTGCATTTATTGACTCCCCCATAGTTAAACCCTTTTTCAATGGGAACAAATCCTTTTGAATAACTTTTTTATTCTCAATTTTCATCAAAGAATCAAAACGTTCAATCCAGCTAAAGTAATTTTTATTAGAAATAAAAGGGATTATTTGTTCTAAACTTTTTTTACAATCTCCCAATACAGGTATATCGGCCTTTACATTTTTATTTACCTCAGCAGGATCGATTTCAAAATGAATTATTTTTGCTTGCTTAGCATATGTATTGAGATCACCAGTAACTCGATCATCAAAGCGCATACCAATTGCTATCAGAACATCACATTCATTTGTTAGAATATTTGGGCCATAATTACCATGCATTCCAACCATTCCCTTGTTGAGGGGATGAGAAGTAGGTATCGCCGATGCACCAAGAATTGTCCAAACGGCAGGTATTCCAGAAAGTTCAACAAATTTTAGAAAAAGACTTTCAGCACCACCGAGTATTACTCCTTGACCCCAAACAATCATCGGCTTTTTTGCATTATTTATAACTTTTGCTGCCTTCTTTAATATTTCTAATTCTACGTTAGGTTCAGGCTTATAACTTCTTATTCCTACACAATTTTGGTATTTAAAATCAAAAAATTCAAACTGAGCATCTTTAGTTATGTCAATTAATACGGGTCCTGGACGTCCGGATCGAGCAATGTAAAAAGCTTTTGCTATTATTGTTGGTATTTCACTGGCTTTTGTTATTTGGTAATTCCATTTTGTGACAGGAGTTGAAATACCTATAATATCAGTTTCTTGAAAAGCATCTGAACCCAATAAATGAGATGCTACCTGTCCAGTAATACAGACTATTGGGGTTGAATCAATCTGGGCATCAGCTATTCCAGTGACTAAATTTGTTGCCCCAGGCCCAGATGTTGCAATTACAACTCCAACTCTACCTGAAGCCCGAGCGTAACCTTGAGCTGAATGAATTGCGCCTTGCTCATGACGAGCCAAAACATGATGAAGTTTATTTTGAAATTTAAATAATTCGTCGTACACAGGCATTATTGCTCCACCTGGATAACCGTATATTAAATCAACCTTTTCAGCTATGAAAGATTTAATAACTGCTTCAGCTCCTGAAATATTTATTAGATTTTTTTTCATTTAGTTTAGAATTCGTCCGTAACGCACCCATTTGATGCATCGCTAACATTTTTTATATATTTATATAGTGTACCTTTTTTAAATTTATAATCAGGCTTAATCCATCTTGTTCTTCTCAATTTAAACTCTTCATCAGTCAAATTAACACTAATATTATTTACTTTTGCATCAATTGTTATTAAATCTCCATTTTTTATAAGCGCTATAGGTCCTCCTTCTTGAGCTTCAGGAACAATATGTCCTACAACAAAACCATGGGTCCCACCTGAAAATCTACCATCAGTAATTAAGGCTACACTATTTCCGAGACCAGCTCCCATGATAGCAGCAGTTGGTTTTAACATCTCTGGCATTCCAGGACCACCTTTTGGTCCCTCAAACCTAATTACAACTACATCACCTTTATTAACCAATCCTTTTGATATTGCGGTATTTGCCTCAAATTCACCATCAAAAACTTTTGCTGGACCCTTAAAAATGAGTCCCTCTTTTCCAGTAATTTTTGCTACTGATCCCATTGGAGCAAGATTACCTTTTAGAATTCTGATATGACCATTAGGTTTAATTGGATTATTAAGAGGTCGGATTATATTTTGATTTATATCAAGTGACTTCACCTCTTTTAAATTTTCGGCGATTGTTTTACCAGTAACTGTCAGGCAATCTCCATGAATCATTCCATTCTCATACATGAATTTTAAAACACCGGGAACACCGCCAACCGTGTGAAGATCTTTCATTAAAAATCTACCACTTGGTTTTAAATCAGCTAGGAAAGGGGTTTTGTTACTTATTTTTTGAAAATCATCAATCGATAAATTTATATTAGCTGCTCTAGAAATAGCTAAAAAATGAAGTACCGCATTGGTTGATCCACCCAAAACAGAAATCAACCTTAATGCATTTTCAAGGGATTTTTTTGTTATGATATCCGATGGTTTAATATCTTTTTTTAAGAGATTATAAATTGACTTTCCGATAATTTTACTTTCATTGATTTTATCTGTTCCTACTGCAGGATTGGAGGAGTTAAAGGGTAATGACATTCCAAGTGCTTCGATAGCTGAGGCCATTGTATTTGCAGTATACATTCCACCACATGCTCCTGCTCCAGGACAAGCATTTCTAATTATATTTTTATATTCATTATCGTCTATTTTGCCAGCCACTTTTTCACCCCAAGCCTCAAAAGCTGAAACAACATCTAGCTCCTTTCCATTATAACACCCTGATGCTATTGTTCCACCATAGACAAGAATACTTGGTCTATCCAGTCTAATCATAGCCATAAGTGCACCTGGCATATTTTTATCACAACCTACTACAGTAACAAGTCCATCATATGACATTGCCTGAACTACCGTTTCTATTGAGTCTGCAATTATATCTCTAGATGGTAGGGAGAATCTCATACCGGGTGTCCCCATGGAAATTCCATCACTAACACCAATTGTATTAAATATCAATCCAATTAAGTTTTTACTTAATTGAATTTCATTTTTTATTTGAAGTGATAAATTATTTAGATGCATATTACAGGGATTACCCTCGTATCCTGTGCTGGCAATTCCTACAAGAGGTTTTTTAAGATCATCTTCATCTAAACCAATAGCATGAAGCATAGCTTGGGCTGCAGGTTGAGTCGAATCCTGAGTTACTCTATGACTATATTTGTTTAGACTTTTCATAAATATTAAGTTTAAATTTAATGTAACCTTTAATTAATCGACAAAATTAAATAAAATTACTACTACGTCTAAATACTATTTATTTTTTATAATAAATTGATTATCAATAATTTAATACACATTATTAATAAAATTCAAAGTGAATTAAAATCAAAAAGATAATAATAATATAAAATTAGTGATATTAGCAAAAATTATAATTTATTTTAAATACAAAATGAAGGAAAAATCTGTTAGTCAAGCGATTGAATATAGGAGATCCGTTAGAATCTATGATCCAAATAAACCGATAGATTCAAATAAAGTAAAAAAATGTATACTACAAGCAACTCTGTCCCCATCGAGCAGTAATATGCAACTTTGGGAATTTCATCATGTGAAAAGTGACTCAAAAAAAAATGAAATAACAAAATCATGTTTTTCACAACCTGCTGCAAAAACAGCAAACCAACTTGTCATTATAGCTGTTAGAAAAGATCTATGGAGAAAAAGGCAAATGTCTAATATAGAAAATATAAAAAAATCCCTCGCTAGGGAAAAAATAACAGATCCTAAAAAAGAAAAAAGAGCTCTTTATTACTATGAAAAATTGGTACCAATGGTATATTTTGACTCATTAGGTTTTATAAATTTTTTTAAAAAAATTTCTTCCAGAATTTATGGTTTGTTTAAACCCACATACAGGGAGGTAAGCAAAAGTGATGTTAGGGTTATTGCACATAAAAGTGCTGCTTTAGCAGGGCAATCTTTTATGATCAGCATGGCAGGAATTGGATATGATACCTGTCCGATGGAAGGATTTGACTCCAATAGAGTTAAGAAAATTCTAAATCTTCCAAGCAACTGTGAAATAAGCATGATAATCAGCTGCGGAATAAGATCAGATAAAGGCGTTTATGGTGATAGATTCAGAGTTTCATTTAAAGAAGTTTACAAGACTCATTAATTTGAAAATTTATTAATTGACCAGAATAACATTGAGCTAATTTATATTGAGCCTTATCAGTCAATTGGAGTATTCTTGGATAACCACCAGTAATTTGACCGTCCCTCATTACAATAATTAAATCTCCGTCAGGAGTTATTTGAACTGTTCCTGGTAGAACTGAAGAGCTAGATATTGATAATTTATTTTGTAATCCTGAACCCGAGATTCTATATGCCATTCTGTTATTTGATCCTATTTCAAATGAACTATTAATTATTTTTTTTTGTATATCGTTATCAATCATGTTCCAATCTGGGCCCTTAAAAACATCAATAGAACAATTATATTTAACAGAACTTACAAGTTTTAATTTTACTTTTTCTATTTTTAATTTACCTTTTATTGGGATTTTATCAGATTTTAAAATTTTAGAGTTGACTGTAAGAGGGTAATATTGAGATCGGCTTCCATATATCCTTTCAGTTGATATACCACCCCCAAAACTTATATAACATCTTTGCCCATTATAAATATTTCCTAGCTTTAATAGGTCACCGAGATCACAAAAAAATGGTTTATCTATATTTACTTTTTTTTCATTTAATAAAATCTTAGCGTTTGCACCACTAATAGCCACCCATGATGGACCAGAAAATAATAATGAAGGCCCCTTTATGGTACATTCTAATCCAGCTTCGTTTTCAATATTTCCAACTAATAGATTTGATCTTTCAAAAGAATAAAAATCCATAGCACCCGAAACTGGAAAACCAATATGTCTATATCCATATCGACCTTTATCTTGAATAGAGGTATAAAATCCAGGATCAATAACTTTAATAAATGATTTCAAATGAGTTCAATTTAAATTTATTCATGGAATCTGAAAAATCTATAAGTTTACTTTCAAGTTCATCAATGCTAATTGAAAAAAAATTAATCTTATCCCCTGGGACTAAAACATTAGGTGGATTGTTTTTTTTATCAAAGAATGGCACATAAGTTTTTCCTATTTTATTCCATCCTCCCGGACTAGTTTGTGGATAAACACCCACATTTGATTCTCCAATTGCCAGCGTACCCTTTTCTACGCTTTTAGATGGGGATGATTTTCTTGGCAAATGTAAATTTTTAGGCAACCCAGATAGGTAAAAAAAACCAGGTAAAAAACCATAATGATTTACCTGAAATGTGCATCTTATAAATTTTTTCAAAAAAATATTATATAGATTGAAATTATTTTTGAAATGAATTAATATATCCTCAGAATAAATTGGATCGAAACAAACTGGAATCTTCCAAGAACTTCTAATAATTTTTTTTTTATTTTTCTCATAAACTCTAATAAACTTATTTAAATGATTGATTAAATCAAGATCAATTTTAGTTTTAAAAATGATCGTTATTTCATAGGCAGTTAAGATAAAATCTTCACAAATATTGGGAAATTGCTCAACTATTGATTTAGCTATTTCAAATTTCCAAATTATAAAATTTTTCTCTTTTGACTTATCTTGAAAATTTAATATTACTGTATTGTCTCCAAAAATTTTTAATTTCATTTTTTTTCTTTAATTTTTTTGGAAAGAAGTTTTATGAAATCAATTGATTTTTCATGATCAGTATGTAAACAAATCGTATCATAAACTATATCAATTGATGATTTATTAATATAATTAACTTTTCCTTTTAACAAACAAGATAAATTTTCTAAAAATAAACTCTTAGAATTTATAATTGAGTCTTTATTATCTCTTGATTTCAACGTTAAATCATTATTGTAGCGCCTATCAGAAAAAACCTCTCTAATAACTTGGAATTTGTATGAATTTGCCATATTTACTATGTCCATACCAGCAGGTAAAATAAGATACTTTATTTGAGGAAACTCTTTTAAAACTTCAAAATACCATTTAGCCAATTCATTATCTCTAATCATATCATTATACAAAGCACCATGAGCCTTGCAATGATGCCATGGTATTGAAAAATAACTAATTGCTTTTTTGAAAGATAATAATTGTGATCTGATTGATTCTTTAAAATCAGATCGATTCATTGAAACAGTTTGTCTTCCAAAATTTATCTTATCAGGATATGAAGGGTGAGATCCAATCTTAACTTTATGGTTTAATGCTAATTTAATTGTTTTTTTTATTGTCTTAAAAGAACCAAAATGTCCACCACACGCAATACTACAAATAGATATGTAGGGCATGAAGAGATCATCATTCGATCCACCCTCTCCTATATCAACATTTATATCCATGACATATAATTGGACATTAAATTACTACAAAAATAATATCTTAAAAGCTAAAAAAGCAAAAAACAAAAACAGGATAATAAGGCCCAAAATACGTATTTTATAATTCAAAGTTTTTGGTTGGAAGGATAAACATAAATATAAAATAAACAAAGTAATTCCAGGAAGCATTAATCCGTTAGCTATCTGTGCTACTTTAATAAGATTAAACGGATTAGTATCAAAATGAGTGAATATGAGGCCAATAAAAATAATTAATATTGGAGCAACTATTTCTAATTTAAATTTATTTGAGTAATTATTTATTGATTCTTTAAAAACATACCTAGCTGCCAAAGGAGCTGTCATAGCTGAACTTAAACCAGCTGCAAAGAGACCAAAAGAAATCAACAATTGAGATTTATTTCCATATAAGTTGTTTAATGATGTACCAAGATCTTCAACCGAAACTAATTCATATATATTGGCTCCTGATGCAGCAATAATTATACTGGCAGAGATTACTCCACCAAAACTAACAGCAATAATTGTATCTCTTTTCAATAATTTGAAGCTTATATTATTTGATTTTTCCTTTTTTACAAGCCATGCGTGTAAAAATAAATTATATGGTACAATAGTAGTTCCAAGAACAGCAACAATGGTTGACCAAGTTTCTGGTCTCCATCTAGGAATAAAAAATCCCGCTAAAATATCAATGAGATTAGGTTTTGTAATTATTGCCGCCACTAAAAATGAAAAACTCATCAACATAACCGCAATTCCTAATACATTTTTCAATAATCTAATATTATCTTTCAATACAACTAATATCAAAAAAATCGTAATTATTAAAAGTAAGTATGGCTCAAATAATTCACTAGTTTCAAATAAAATTATTTCAGATATATTGTTTAAACCTAATAAGGCTCCGGATATATTTCCTGCTTCATAGGCAGCATTTCCAAAAAAAATTGTAATTAAAATGTAATACTTAAAAAATACTTTAAGTGATTTGTTATTTAATTTGTTTTTTAACAATTCAATTAGACCCAAATTATGATGATAGCTTAAATTTGCGACGATATTCTGAAAAAAAATAGTTATTAGACAGGATAACAAAACAGCCCACAATAATTCAAATCCAAAATCAACCCCAGCTAATGCACAAACTGTTAAACTCCCTGGACCAATGAATGCAGATGTAATAATCACTGCAGGCCCTGCTTTCAGATTAATCCAGTTCATGTATATGATCTATTGAAATATTTAAAATGGAAGATTTTCCCCGTTCGAGTCTGATGTATTACCGAAAGCATCGTCGGGATTAGAAAATTTGTTTTTATTGGCTGAATTCATTTTGGACTGAAATTCAGAAGATGAATCAAAATCAGCGATATTCTCAAATTTTCCAAGATGAGCGATGAATTTTAATTTAATATTATCCAGTCCACCATTTCTATGTTTAGCTACAATAAATTCTGCCTGACCATCAGAGGGACTTCTATCTTCGTCATCCCATTCATCAATACCATAATACTCTGGTCTATAGATAAATGAAACTATATCTGCGTCTTGTTCAATTGCACCAGACTCTCTCAAATCTGATAATTGTGGTCTTTTAGTCCCACCTCTTGTCTCTACCGCCCTGGATAACTGAGAAAGTGCAATAACAGGGGTGTTTAATTCCTTAGCAAGTGCTTTAAGATTTCTTGATATTGTTGATATCTCCTGCTCTCTATTTCCAGTCTTTGAAGTTGTTCCAGCAGTCATCAATTGCAAATAATCAACAACTATTAATTTTATTCCATGTTGTCTTGATAATCTTCTCGCCTTTGCTCTTAATTCAAAAATTGATAATGAAGGGGAATCATCTATGAACAAGGGTGCCTTCTCAAGATCGCCTACCTTTATGTTTAATTGTTGCCATTCATGTCTTGCTAATTTTCCTGTCCTTAGTTTCTCTGAAGACAAGCCTGTCTCTGCTGAAATTAGCCTAGTGATTAATTGTACAGATGACATCTCGAGTGAAAAAAAAGCAACTGGAATATTTCTTTCAACAGCGATATTTCTTGACATAGAAAGGGTCAAAGCTGTTTTTCCCATACCGGGTCTTGCAGCAATGATTATCAAGTCACTGGGCTGCCATCCCGACGTCAATTTATCTAGTTCATCAAATCCACTACTTATACCACTTAAACCATCTTTTTTTCCAATATCCTCAATCTTCTTTTTTGCCTCAATAACGAGTGTTTGCGCTGATGTTGCAGTTCTTTTTATATTACCCTGAGTGACATCATATAGTTTTGACTCTGCTTCATCAAGTAGTTCAAGAACATCAGTGGAATCTTTGTACGATTTATCGATAATCTCATTTGAAATTTTAATTAGACTTCTTTGAATATATTTTTGAAGTATAATTCTAGCGTGGAATTCAATATGTGCTGAACTTGCGACTTTTTGAGTTAACTGAACTAAGTAAAAATCACCCCCAACGGCATCTAATTTTCCACTTTTTTTCAAAGAAGATGATACAGTTAAAAGGTCTATAGGATCACTTGACTCAAAAAGAATCAAAATAGCTTGAAAAATATGTTGATGAGAAACTTTGTAAAAAACCTCAGGTTGAAGAATATCAATAACTTCGTCGACGCCCTTTTTATCAATTAACATGGCTCCTAAAACAGCTTCCTCTAAATCAATAGCCTGCGGTGGAAGCTTTCCCTGCTCTAAGTTTATTAAAGAACCAGAATTTATTGATTTATATAAGGGTTTGTTTTCTTCCATTTTTCAAATTTACATTTGAAAAAATTAATTAATGAGGATTTTTAAAATCAAATGTGAACTAAAATAAGTTGATAACTTTAATTTATTGTTAACAATCAAAAATAAAAGTTATTCCTCATCAAATACACCCATATTGGAAAACTTTTCCCTTCGGTACTCAATACGAGTTAATGGCTCCATTTTGCTCAATTTATTATATGAATTCATGATTTCTTTTTTTACAGATTCAAATGTAGATTCTCTATCAAAATGTGCTCCGCCAAGTGGTTCTTTGACTATTTTATCAATTAATTTAGATTTAAGCATATCCTGAGGAGTTAATTTTAGTGCCTCAGCAGCTTTTTCCTTAAATTCCCAGCTTCTCCACAAAATTGATGAGCAAGATTCAGGTGATATAACTGAATACCATGTATTTTCAAGCATTAAAATTTTATCCCCTACTCCTATTCCTAGCGCCCCTCCGGATGCTCCTTCTCCAATTATAATAACAATTAATGGAACTTTTAAAGACATCATTTCAATCAAATTTCTTGCTATTGCCTCACCTTGTCCTCTTTCCTCGGCTTCTAAACCTGGAAAAGCACCTGGAGTATCGATAAATGATATTATGGGTATGTTAAATTTTTCAGCTGACTTCATTAATCTAAGAGCCTTCCTGTAACCCTCAGGATTTGACATTCCAAAATTTCTATATTGTCTTGTTTTTGTATTGTAACCTTTTTGAGTTCCAACAAGTAAAAATGATTGATTATCAATCTTACCAAACCCTCCTACCATCGCTTTATCATCTCCAATATTTCGATCTCCATGTAATTCTAAAAAGGTTCCATTGGTAAGATAATTGATATAATCGAGAGTATATGGTCTTGAAGGATGTCTGGATAGTTGAACTCTCTGCCATGCATTAAGATTTCCATATATTTCCTTCATTGTTTTAGTCAATTTCAGTTCAAGTAAGTCACATGTCTCAGATACATCAACAGAACTTTCATTTCCAATATCTTTACATTTTTCAATTTGTTGATGCAAATCCTTAATCGGTTCTTCAAAATCTAAATATTCCATTTTATAGTCATTATTTACAAATATATCCTTTATAATTATTTAGTTCAATTTAAGACCACTCATTTTATCCCTTTTTTTATCTATTGTATCCAAGAATACCGATAATAATATGAGTGATAAACCAAAATAAAACTGAATACTCATCAGTTCATTCTCACCAAAGAAAATTATTGATAAAATAATTGCATAAATTGGTTCCAAGTTAATAATTATCATAAACGAAAAAGGAGATAGATTTCTCATAACTTTTACAGATCCTACATGAGCATAAGCTGTACATATAGAACCAAGAATCAATAGTAGAGTTAGATCATAAGCGTTATTAATAGTGATAATGTTTAAAAAACTGTCTGTTCCAATAAACATATAAATTGATAATAACAACCAACCAATAGAGAGTTCGTAAAATGTAATAGTTAATGGAGAAATACCACTTCTGACAAGTTTACTATTGAATATGGTAAAAACTACGCTCAGTATAGTGGCTAAAAATGCTATTGACATTCCAAATAAATGATCAAATTCAGCTTTAAAAATTATTAATAAACCAGCTAGAGTTATTAGTCCAAAAAATAGTTCTCTAATCAAAATCCTTCTTTTAAAAAAAACAGGTTCAATTATTGATGCAATAAATGCCCCAGAAGCCATAATTGATAATGTAATCGAAACACCAGATATTTTTATCGCATAAAAAAATGCTACCCAATGAAGAGAAATAAATCCACCAGCGAAAATTATTCTTTTTAAATTATTTTTTGAAACATTTAAATTTTTTTTTCCTTTGAAAATTATATAAAATCCAACTATCATGAATCCTATTAACATTCGATACCATACAATACCGAGTGAACTCAAATCAATAACCGATCCGAGAATGGATGTAAATCCCCATAAGAAAACTAAAAAGTGTAAATGAAATAAGTCTCGGTTTTTATCTTTTTGCATGTCTTAATAAAAATAAAGATATAATTCCAAAAAAAATCAAGGGCAACCAAGCTCCCAAAAAAGGAGAAAAATTTGATTTGGTAACAAGAACACCAAAAATCTTATCAAAAAAAATAAATAAAAAACCTAAAGATATACCTATTGCTAAATTAACACCCATTCCACCTCTTCTCTTATAAGATGACATTGAAACAGCAATCAAGGTTAGTATAAAAGATGCAAGAGGCAAGCTATATCTCTTGTGTCTAGTTAGTAAATGAGAGTTTATCAAAATTGATCCATTTTCTTTTTCTTTAATTATGAAATCATTCAATTCGAACAATGTTAGAGTTTCAGCTTTATATTCAACAGGAGCTAAATCATCAATCTTGAAATCAAAAACTGTGTCTTTATATATTGCTTTGTATAGATATTCGTTATCACCTTTAAAAACTCTTTTTTTATATGATGTAAGCCTGAAAACAGAATCCTTAGATATCCATCTAATGCTTTCTGAACTAATTTTCATAATCATTTCTTGATTTTCAAATTTTTCAAGTGTAAAATTATTAGCTCTCTTTCTGACTGGATTATAACTGCTTACATATATATACTCACTATCATTAATTTGTTTAAAAAGATAATTAGTATTTCTCTCTCCCTTCTTTTTTATATGTTTAAATAAAAACTCGTTAAATCCTTTATTGGATTTTGGCACAATGAACATACCCATCAAAAAAGTACTTATTCCTATAAAAAGGGCTGAATACATAAATGGTCTAATAAATCGATTAAATGAAATTCCAGAACTTAGTATAGCTGTTATCTCTGTGTTGTTTGCAAGCTTGGATGTAAACCATATAACTGATAAAAAAAGAAAAATTGGAAAAAGTAAATTTGAAAAATACCAAGTAAAATCTATATAATAATCAATCAAGGCATCAAGAGGAACCTCGTTTTCTTTAAACTTATCTATTTTTTCAGCAATATCAATCATTATCCCAATTGGAATAAAAAGTATGATCATTATAGAAAAAGTTCCTAAATATCTTTTGATTATATACCAGTCAATTAGTTTCATATTAAATGCGTTCACCCAATCTTTTAATCATCTTTTCTTTCCAAGAAATAAAATCTCCTGCTAATATATGTTTTCTTGATTCTCGAACCAACCACATATAAAAAGCAAGATTATGAATAGTACAAATTTGTTTACCAAGCATTTCATTTGATTTGAATAAATGCCTGACATATGCCTTTGAGTAGTTGGTATCAACGAAACAATAGTTATTAGAATCCAACTCTGTAAAATCAAACTCCCACTTTTTATTTTTAATATTTATAGTCCCATTTTCTGTAAAAATCATTCCATTTCTTGCATTTCGAGTGGGCATAACACAATCAAACATATCAATTCCCAGAGAGATATTTTCTAATAAATTTATAGGGGTACCTACACCCATCAAATAGCGGGGCTTATCTGAAGGAAGAATTGATGTTACAGCCTCAGACATTTTATACATTTCTTCTGCAGGTTCACCAACTGAGAGACCTCCAATAGCATTACCAAACATATTTTTTTTTAAAATAAATTCTGTCGATTTTTCCCTCAAATCTTTGTAAACACTTCCTTGAATAATAGGAAAAAGGATCTGTGGATTAGAATAATAAAATTCTTCTTTGTTGTTTTGATCAATACATCTGTTTAACCACCTATGTGTTCTTTCCATTGATTTTTCAGCATATTTAAAATCGCACGGATATGGTGTGCATTCATCGAATGCCATAATTATATCTGCACCAATTCTTCTTTGAATAGATATAGCTGATTCCGGTGAAAAAAAGTGAGATGAACCGTCAATGTGTGATTTAAATATTACACCTTCTTCTTTAATTTTTGTTTTTGAAGAAAGGGAATATACTTGATACCCTCCTGAATCAGTCAAAATTGGCTTACTCCAATTCATGAACTTATGTATACCGCCTGATTGCTCTAAAACTTTTGAAGATGGCCTTAAATACAAATGATAAGTATTAGCCAAAATTATATCAGGATTTACATCCTTTTCCAACTCTCTTTGATGAACACCCTTCACAGTTGCTGATGTTCCGACAGGCATGAATATCGGAGTCTCTATAACTCCCCTATCTGTATAAATAGTACCCACCCTCGCTCGAGAAAACTTATCAACACATTCTAAATCAAATTTCATAATTCAATAAATACCAAAGATACCACAATCTGTAGGTGAGATAATTAATTGTTAATTAATAAATTATAAACTAATAAAAATACCAAAGCAAGTACTTTGCCAGTATACCCAATTAGTGTATTATTGTTATGATTTTTTATATTAAATTATGCCAGACATATTACACTTAAAGTCCCTGGTAAAACAGGTTAGACGAGATATCCTAAGGATGGTTCATAAAGTAAATTCAGGGCATCCAGGGGGATCTTTGGGCTGTGCTGAGTATTTTGTTGCTTTATATAATGAGATTATGGATCATGATCCAAATTTTAATATTGATGGAAAAGACGAAGATATTTTCTTTTTATCGAACGGTCACATATCTCCAGTATTTTACAGTGTTTTAGCAAGAAGCGGATACTTTCCTGTAGAAGAATTAAGAACTTTTCGATTAATTAACTCAAGATTACAAGGGCATCCAACAACACATGAAGGTCTCCCGGGAGTCAGAGTGGCATCGGGTTCCTTGGGTCAAGGATTATCAGTTGCAATTGGATCCGCGTTAGGCAAAAAACTAAATAAAGATGATAAAAAAATATATGTACTAATGGGAGATGGTGAGCTTCAGGAAGGTCAAAACTGGGAGGCCATGATGTTTGCATCTGCAAAATCTGTAGACAATATAATTGTTACAATTGATGTAAATGGAAAACAAATTGACGGATCCACTCATGAAGTTCTTGATCTTGGAAATATAAAATCTAAATTTGAATCGTTCGGTTGGATTACACTTGAATTGAACGAGGGAAATGATATTGAATCAGTGATTATAACTCTACAAAAAGCAAAAAAATTGATTAACAATGGTTCACCAGTAGCAATATTAATGAAAACTGAAATGGGAAATGGTGTTGATTTTATGATGCACACCCACGCATGGCATGGAAAAGCCCCTAATGATGAGCAGTTAAAAATTGCTCTATCACAAAACTCTGAAACAATTGGTGATTACTAAATATGGATAATTATAAAAACAAGGGATCAATTGATACTAGGTCTGGATTTGGTGCTGGTTTAACAGAATTAGGTCGATCCAACCCAAACGTTGTCGCATTATGTGCAGATTTAATTGGTTCCTTAAAAATGGATGAATTCAAAAAAGAAAATCCTGAAAGATTTTTTCAAGTTGGCATAGCTGAAGCAAATATGATGGGAATAGCAGCAGGTTTAACGATTGGTGGAAAAATACCATTTACTGGAACTTTCGCAAATTTTTCAACAGGTAGGGTTTATGACCAAATCCGTCAGTCAATTGCATACTCTAACAAAAACGTAAAAATTTGTGCTTCACATGCAGGTATCACATTGGGAGAGGATGGGGCAACACATCAAATTCTTGAGGATATAGGATTAATGAAAATGCTTCCTGGGATGACTGTAATCAATCCGTGTGATTATAACCAAACGAAACAGGCAACAATAGCGATTGCAAAATATACAGGACCTGTTTATCTTCGATTTGGTAGGCCCAAAGTTCCAAATTTTACCCCTGAAAAAAATAATTTTGAAATTGGTAAAGGAATTCTAATGGTCGAAGGAACTGATGTTACAATTGCAGCAACAGGACATCTTGTTTGGGAATCAATTTTAGCTGCGGAAAAACTTAAACAAATAAACATTTCAGCCGAGGTTATCAATATTCATACAATAAAACCGTTGGATGAAAAAATTATAATTCAGTCAGTAAAAAAAACAAAAGCCATCGTTTCCGCAGAGGAACACAATTTTTTAGGCGGCATGGGTGAAAGTATAGCAAGAGTTTTAACATTAAATTCTCCTGTACCTCAGGAATTTATTGCAACAATGGATACATTTGGTGAATCAGGAAAACCTGTGGAGCTACTAAAAAAATACGGTTTAAATAGCGAAAATATTATCGAAAAAGTTAAGAAGGTGATAAAGAGGAAATAATAATTATGAAAAATATTTATCTAATATTATTCATCTTTTATTCTCAACTAATTTTTTGTCAACTAGATTTTGGTCTAAAATTTGGGATAAATTTAAACAATAGCTCAAATATTTCAATAATCTCTCAGGATTTTGACTCTAACATTTCAAAAAAAGATTATGATGGTTTTAATATTGGTGGATTCATAGCTTTACAGGGATTTTTAATGGATTTAAGAGGGGAATTACAGTATGTGAAAATAAAAAATAGTAACGATTTAACTCAAGATCGAGTTGAAATACCGGTAACTATTGGTTATAAGATATTACCTTTTTTAAGTTTATTTTTAGGTCCTTCATTTCAATATGTTTTAAATGAAAGAAGTTCAACTTTTTTACTTGACGATTTAGCTGACAAAACTACAATGGGTTTGAATATTGGTACACGTTTATATTTGGGTAAATTTCAATTCGATATAAGATATGAGAGAGGCTTAAATGATATGGAGAGTAAAATTATTAATCAAAATAATTTAAATATTGCAAAAATTGATTCTCGAAAATCCTTGGTTTCTTTTGGGTTATCATACAAAATCAATTAGAAATATTTGGATCTAAATAATCAGGTGTACCATCCCCGTCAGAATCATCAATGATACCATCTCCATTTTTATCAAGTTCATTAATTGTAAAAACACCATCATTATCATCATCTGGGTCGTATAGATTTGGTGCACCATCTTGATCGGAATCGTCATTTAATGGATCTCCATCTTCATCAATGTCCTCCATGTAAGAGTCTAGGCCATCAGAATCATGATCCGTAGTTGAAAGAGTATAAAAATTAACAGAAAAAATCAATGGTGAATATTCTGGAATCCCACCAACAGAATTGTTATAATATCCCAATGCTGAGGGTATAAAAAATAATCCTTGTCCATAATTACTAAAATCATAAGTACCATTAGAATTTATATCAAAAGTTCCTGACTTTAAACTTGTAATACCCATCCTAAAACCTTTAACAACTTTTGCTAAATCAAACCAAATTGGTACATCCCTTTGATCGAATATAAATCCATTAGTAAGTTGTCCTTTATAACTAACAAAAGTTGAATCAACATTATATGGAGTTGATCCCTTACCCTCTCTAATGACTATGTAGTAGAGTTTTTGGGGTATATCAACCCCGTCTTGTCTGATTGGAATTTCTTTTTCTTCAACAAAATTTATTAGTGGAATTTTATTACTATTAGATCCCTCTATTGTATCTAGTTTTATAGATATTGAATAATCACCGGGAGATTGATTAAAATCATCATAATTGTAAAAATGAGTTTCTAAATAACTTTTTAATATCTCATCATCGGCAGCTCCTTGGACTGAGGCATCACGAATTAGAAATGCACTATCATCGTAGTCATCATCATCGTCATCACTACAACAAATGATAGTTAAGATTAAGAACATATTAAGTAGTAAAATATTAAGTAGTTTCATCTCTTAATAATGATTTGAAGGCATAAATTGCAAAATTTGTAATAATTTAATAAAAAATAAAAAATGCGAATAGACCAACTATTGTGGCATCTAAGATATTATAAATCTAGATCTTTAGCAACTACAGCATGTAAAAAAGGACATGTTAAAGTTAATGATCATCAAGTAAAACCTTCCAAAGAAATATTAAATTTAGACATAGTGAAAGTCAGGAAAAACCAAATGAATTACAAATTCAAAATATTAGATATTCCATATAAAAGAATTGGAGCAAAACTATTAAATATTTATATAGAAGATCAAACCGATAAAAATGAAATTAATTCAAAAAAACTAATAAAATCTAACTTAAATAAGGTAAGGTTTGATGGAAAAGGTAGGCCAACCAAAAAACAAAGAAGAAAACTAGATGATATGAATATATGATATTTCACTAAATTTGCAATCACATGAAAAAAAAGATTTTAGATTCAAAAAAAATTAAACATGCTATTCTTAGAATAGCATTTCAAATTTATGAATCTAACATAAATGAAAAAGATATTTACTTAGTTGGTATTTCCTCAAACGGAAAGGAATTTAGTAAGCTGATAGAAGTTCAGTTAAAGAAAATCTCACCTATATCAACTCACCTGATTGAACTTGAGATAGACAAGAAAAATCCAAGGAATCCAGTTAAGATATCTACTGATCTTGATAAGTTAAAAAATAAATCTATCGTTGTTATTGATGATGTTTTAAATAGTGGAAGCACACTACTTTATTCTGTTAACAAATTTTTAAGTGTGCCATTAAAAAAGATCCAAACTGTTGTGTTAGTTAATAGAAATCACAAAAGTTTCCCTGTTAAAGCCGATTTTAAAGGTATTTCTCTATCTACTTCTGTGAAGGAACATGTAACAGTAATACTAAAACCAATTGGAGCAGAAGCAGTTTATCTAAGCTAAGATTATTTTTCTAATCTCATTTACTATTTTATCTGGAGATTTATTATCAGTTTTTATGATACTTTTAGCTTTATGGTAGTAAATACTTCTTTCAAAAAGATGTTTATTGATAAAATCTTTTAGTGATTTCTGAGATTTAATTGTTTTAATCATGGGTCTTTCGGTTCTTTCTTCAAATAATCTATTTACCAGGACGTCCGGACTTGTCTTGAGATATACAGTGTGTATGTAATCATATTTATTCAATAAATCCATTGAATTATAGTAACATGGTGTTCCTCCACCGAGAGAAATAATTGAGTTATCAGAATTTTTTATTGAATTTACCAAAACTTGATATTCAATTTTTCTAAAATATATTTCACCTTCTAATTCAAAAATCTTTTCAATTGATTTTTTTTCATTTTTAATTATTTCATTATCCAAATCCAAGAAAGGCAATCTACATTTAGTTGAAAGTTTTTCACCCACAGTGGTTTTTCCACAACCCATGTATCCAATTAAGACTATTATTTTTTTCAAAATCATAATTTATGTGATTTCAAATTTATAACAAAATAAAATTGAATAATATATTTATAGAGAGTATATTTGCGACCAAAATTAGACTTGATAGCTCAGCTGGTAGAGCATCTCCCTTTTAAGGAGAGGGTCCTGGGTTCGAACCCCAGTCAAGTCACTTTTAATGACTTGATAGCTCAGCTGGTAGAGCATCTCCCTTTTAAGGAGAGGGTCCTGGGTTCGAACCCCAGTCAAGTCACTT
>PBJZ01000010.1 GCA_002721275.1 Flavobacteriaceae bacterium | reverse complement strand
TTATGAAATAGTATTTCATATTACAGGACTTCTAATAATGCTTTTCTCTTTTTATCTTATGTACCTTAAATCAAAAAAGAAATAAGCATTAAATTTTGTCTTAATTGCTACAGAAGAGATGTTCCCTTAGATTGGAAGGGGCTTTGTAACTCTTGTTCTGTTAAGGGGGTAGACCTAGGAGAAAGATATGATTTTTGGGTTCTTCTAATGATGTGGATTTGGGGGTTTTTATTTTTCACCCAATTTTTTCATTTGGATTCTATGTTAGTTCAGTTTGTGGTTGATAATGTTATTAATTCTAATGATGTGGGGGATTTATTGATTTTTATTGCTGTATTCTATGTATTGATATACATAATACCTTCACTTGTTTTAAAAAAAAGAAACATTATGATTTATTACGGATTTAATATTTTCTTTGTATTTCTTCATCCTTTGTATAGAATAATTAATTTTTTCAATTAATTGGGGTTAGATTCCTACTAGGGTTTGAACTCTTCAAGCCTTGGTATATGCTAAATAAGTCATTATAACTGCTACAATGAATAATAATAGTGTAATAAGTTTTTTCATAGTGTATGTATTTAACTTAAAGATAATATTATTTGATTCATCAAGTTTTTTCAATTTACCATAAAAGAAATGTAGTGAATGGAATCAAGAAAATTCAATAAAACAAGAATAGAATAATAGACTGGATGAAGGGTTATTTATTTTAATTTTCTGTAATTATATTTTATAAATTAGGATTATATATCAGGTATTTTTAATTTTATACTTTTAAAAAATCTTCTATGAAAAAGATACTTTTACTTTTATTATTTACAATTGGATTAAACGGACAAAAAAATGTTTTTGGTGAAAACATTGAAAATGATAAAATCATGTCCAATAAGCAGTTAATATTACTTTATGATGAGGATTCAAAATTCAATACTAAATTTGAAGCAACTGTTTTTGATGTTTGTCAAATGAAGGGATGTTGGATGAGATTAGATTTGGGTGATAACAAAAAAGTATTGGTAAATTTTAAAGATTACGGTTTCTTTGTCCCAAAGGATATATCTGGAAAAAATGTTGTCGTGAGCGGTGTAGCTTTTAAGAAAATCATACCCATTGATGAATTAAAACATTATGCTTCTGACAGGGGGGATTCAGACGAAAAAATTGCCTCTATTAATAAACCTGAAATAGTATATTCTTTAATTGCAAACGGGGTGAAGGTTTTATCAAATTAATTATTATCATACTATTTTGAAGGTAAATGAAAGTGAAATAAACGGTAATTTATTTCCCGATACAGAAAGTTTTACTATGTTGTAACTATCAAATAATGATAATTTTAGCTTACTGTTAAATTACTTTCTTTGTTTATTATTCCATATTTAAAGGGTATAAAAAAACCTCCAAATGGAGGTTTTTTTATTTAGTAGGTTTTGTAAATTAATTTTGGGAAGACATTGATTTAACAATAGTTAATCTTTCTGCAGATCTTCCCCAGTCAACCAATGAGGAATTATATTTTAATATATCTTTCTGCCATGCATCATCTCCAAACATTTCATTGTACAATTCAGCTGTATTTTTGTCAGATTTATCAAATCCTGTATTTTCCCCATACTCATCAAAAGGGCTAACTATTAGAAACATTTGTTCGCTTCCTCCAGAAACACATCTAAAAAGTCCTTTTATCCCTTTATAACCATATTTATCATAGACTTTTTTCATTTTTTCATGAACAATTAGAAAGTCACTATATCCGCTAGGTTTAACCATTCTTGATCTTCTAAGCTGGTGTTTGCTTGGAGCATTTCCT
The DNA here is from genome assembly GCA_002721275.1 of Flavobacteriaceae bacterium. Classification (GTDB taxonomy): domain Bacteria; phylum Bacteroidota; class Bacteroidia; order Flavobacteriales; family Flavobacteriaceae; genus Marivariicella. Next base: position 79,275 of record PBJZ01000010.1, on the reverse strand, counting down.
GGGTTCCAATTGTGAGAATATTCCTTTATCCTCTCCCAAACAATCCATCCAGTTTGAGATTCTATTAATGGATCAACATTTTTCATCCAGTAGTCCATTTCTTTTTGGTTTGATCTATTGAACCAACTCCAATTTTTAAAACCAACAACTCTTTCGTACATTCCTTGATCCTGACCATCAACCACTTTAAAGGTAAAAATAGCATCTTCTGGAGTTTTATTAAACATTCTGGTTTTCTTTGAAACAGCTTTTTCAAACTCTTGCGTTTTTCCCTTTAATGATTTTATTCTATATGTTTGCCATATTTCAGCATCTTGTTGCTGAGCATATGATATTGTAGATACGATTATTGATAATATGTATATTAATTTTTTCATTTTAATTGTTTTTAATTTGATTTCAAATATACCTAAATAAAAATATAATTGTAAAACACAAGTAAAAAACTAATCTAACTTATGTTAGATTTAACAGAAGTTATTAGAAACAAGTGGAACAAACAGTAAAACAAGTAGTAGCTTCTTCATAGTGTATGTATTTAACTTAAAGATAATATTATTTGATTCATCAAGTTTTTTCAAGCTTTTTATATTAAAGAAACATAGAAATATCATTAATTCTTCACAAGTGATATATAATGATTCACACTGATTTACAGAATAATTTTCAATATTAAAAAAACCCTTGCTTGTAGTATGGTTATTGTTGTTTATTAGTTACAATTATTAATCAAAGTCATTGGCACTTTGTGCCATGACGAATAAAAACAACACAATAATATGGATATTTTAACATCAAGTGTAAACATTCGAATGAATGAAGTAGATATGGAGATTTTAAGAGATAAGGCAAAGAAGGACAGAGTTCCTGTTTCGACTTATTGCAGAACTAAATTAACCTCTGACATCAAATAAATAATTTAATAGACAAACTATGAATCTATATTATTTAAACAAATATATATAATTATATAGATATTTATAAATGAGATATAAACTAACAATGGTTAAGGATGGCTTATTTAAGGCATTTACCAGGACAACAAATAGAAAAAAACTTAAAGAGAATTTTTTAATTCAATTAGATAATGATGCATCATCTTATTATCGAAGAAAAGCAAAAGCGAAAAAGAAAGATGCTAATAAATATGTCGCTGAAATATTAACCCAAGCATATCACAATGAAGCAATCTAAATTTAAACCCTTAATGATTTCTTTTGCTAAAAAGGAGTATGAAGAAGAACAAGAGAAAGCGACACAGAAATTAGAATTATTAGACGAAGCATCTGTCTGGATTCATAATGCTATTGACCCTAAAAAAGTCGATATGAAAAAACTCCATAATAATATGGTTTCATATTTTAAGGATTTAGTTCTGGAAACATTTTTCAAGCAAAATACTCTTGGATTAAGTGCTAATGAGTTAATTCGTGCAAAGGAGATTAATTATTTTTCTTTGGTGGATATTCAATCGGCTTATCAGGATATTAAAATGAAAGTGGATTTTAAGAACAATGAAGCATTCATAAAAGTAGATAGGAAAGAATTTGAAACTTGGACAACCAGTGAGAAACAAAATAAATTATTATTAGTTGGAAATAAATTCATTAGTGCTTTAGATGAAATGGACAAAGTGCATCCCATTGCCAAGATGTTCACAAATCGTCTGACCAATGGATATGTCAATTTTGATATGTACAAAAATGGATTTAGAGTGAACCCTGAAGTGCTTAATTAATTATTAATTGGGCTAACTGGAACTTGCATTTCTTTGGTTCTTCTGGTAGGTAGTATGTTGGGAGTTCATGTGAAACATGACTCCCTTACCTATCTTAAGCTCGGTCATAAGGAAGTACCCAGTTTTTTTGGTTGCAACTGGTTACCAAGAGATACCAGTTAAAAAATATAATTATGAAAGATAGAAGCACAGTAGCAAAGAAGTGGTTAAATAAAAAATTAACCCAGACATTTGGTCTATAGCAAAACGGTAAATAATAAGTGTTGTTTAAGTTTAAAAATAAAACCCCAATAAATCATTAGAGGGGTTTTGTTGTAAAGAATTATTTTTCGACTAAAAATATAAACAATTTATAATCATTTTTTAGGCATCACAACAGTGTTTATTACGTGAATAACACCATTACTTCCCATAACATCTGTTGCAGTAATTTCGCTGTAATTCTCATTCGAGTCTTTCAACCAAATTTTTCCATCTTTTTGCATAACAGAAATTAATTCACCATTTAGTGCTTTTAACTCAACGGAACCATTCCCTTTATCTAAAGCAGCAACTACATCAGTAGCAGCTAATTTTCCAGAGATAACATGATAAGTTAAAATATTTGCTAAAACTTTTTGATTTTTTTCTTCTAATAAAGAATTTAGTGTTTCTGAATCAATTTTAGCAAAAGCATCATTTGTTGGAGCAAAAACAGTAAAAGGACCATCGCCTTGTAAAGCACTAACTAAGTCAGCAGCTTTTAAAGCCGTAACTAAAGTTGAAAAATTCTTGTTACCAACAGCAACATCAACTATCGTACCTTGGGCATTTGTATTTTTTGAAAATGCTATTGATAAAATAATTGAATAAATAAGTACTAATTTTTTCATAATATATTTTTATAATTTTTGTGAATATAAAACATTACTACCTAGGTTTTTAATTTTAATAATAGATAAAACAAATAGTATTATATTATTTGTTACAGAACTTGAAGCCAATATAATTAAGAGAGATAATGAGGGAAATTGGACAAGTGAAAAAAGAAAAATTCACGACCCACAAAATCAGCAAAATTGATGCTAGTTTTTAAAATTATGTAGTTTTCTATGTAGTTTTGATTTAAGAAAAAAGGGCTAACCTTTGTTAAACCGTATAAACACTTGTGGAGAAGATGAGATTCGAACTCACGACCTCTTGACTGCCAGTCAAGCGCTCTAACCAACTGAGCTACATCCCCATTTCAATAACAACAAGTGCTTTTAATTATTTTCCAAAATTTTTTCAAAATTTGCTGTTAAAAAAATAAATTTATCAACAACTAGCTCAATTGAACTCTCATTGCTGGCAAAGGGTGTCATGACCCAATAACACTTTATGCACTTATATCCTGTCCAGCCTGTAAAACTAAATCCTTCATTGGTTGTAATATTAAAATTTAATATAACCCCCTTATTATAGGCGCCTGCAAATTTACCAATATAATTATCAGATATTAAGGTTCCAGCTTTTGAATTGATTTCCCGGACTTGATTTAAATTAGATTCACTAACAACCCCTTCTTCAGATGAAATAGTTATATTTCCTCCTCCATTTGTTGACATTATATAAACATAATATTCTTCTGTTTCTTCAGCTAATTCAAAATTTTCTTGTATTACATTTTCTAAATTATTTTTACTGCATGACATGAAGATTAGAGATATAAAAAAAAGACTTCTTGGTAGTGCAAATAAAAAATATTTTAACATGTTATTAGATTCTGTTTTAAAATTTTTGAGATAGCTTAACTTAATTTTTTTAAAAATACCATTTATTTTGTAGCTTGTCAATATGGATAAAAATAAAGTAACATTTGAAAAAAAATTTCTTGATAGATTAATTCCAATTAGGTTTCGAATTAATTATTGGTTTTTAAAAAAATTTGGTCTTGAAGGATTTAGAGTTATTCACATCATTGGAGGAATAATTATTACTGTAATTATATACGAATTTATTCTGTAAGTTAAATTGATGCACTTTAAATAAATGAATTTTAATTTATAGATCTGAGATATGGAAAAAAATGTTTTTGGAGAACCTATTCAAATTTGTTGTACAAAACCAATGACAGGGTATTTCAGAGACGGCTTATGTAGAACTGTTTCAGAAGATACTGGTACACATACAGTATGTGCTATAATGACAAATGAGTTTTTAGAATTTTCAGCATTAAAAGGGAACGACTTAATCACACCCATGCCTTATTACAACTTTCCTGGCTTAAAGGAAGGTGACAAATGGTGCCTTTGTGTTACAAGATGGATTGAAGCAGAAAAAGAAGGAAAAGCACCGAAAGTAATTTTGGAAGCGACTCACGAAAAAACCTTGGAGTATACTTCCATGGATAAACTTATAAAACATGCATTCAAGATTAAGTCACCTTGAAAAAATTGACTAAATTAATTTAAATCTATTTGTAATGAAAAGAACATTTTTTATACTAATTTTTCTAATCTCATTTAATAATTGCACTGAGATTAAGAAAGAAAATAATCACATCAATAAAATGAAAAAAGAATTAAATATTAATAATAACCAAGTAACTGTTTTAGTTGAAGTTTCATATTCTGATAATGTAGAAGTAATAAAAAAATTCATACGAGATGAACAATGTCCGCTATTCTTTAATCTGGATGATTCAGGAATTGTGAGATTTGAGTGGTTTTTAAATGAAGAAAATCAAAGTGGAACTTTAATAGAAGTATTTGAGAATAAAAACGTATGGGAAAATCTTGGAAATAAGGTTTTAGGCTCTCCAATAAATGTTAAATTTCAAGAACTTTTCAAAATTCAAAAACTAACTGTTTTGGGTGATATAAATAAAGATTTTAAGAAAAAGATTCAAGCTATGAATCCTGTTGTTAAATCATATGTTGGCGGAATAAATTAATCATGGCATACTTTATCAGAGATTTTTAATGCCTCTGATAAGATATTTAGACCATCATCTATTTGACTTGTATTTATACACAAAGGAGGAGCAATAAATATATAATTACCCTTAATAAAAACATTCATCCCTAGTTCAGAAGTTTTTAGTTTGATTTGATTTATAATATTCAGTTCTTTAGATTTGGCATGAAAACTAACAATTGGTTCTTTCGTTTTTTTACTCTTAACTAATTCGATACACCCAAGAAGCCCAGTGTTTCTGTAGTCTCCAATAGATGGATGGTCTGATTTCATCTTTAGAACTTGCTTCTGAAGATACTCTCCCATTTTCTTTGCATTGTTTATAAGATTATCTTCCTCATAAATACTTATAACTCTCAATGCGGCTGCACATGACACTGGATGAGCTGAGTATGTTAAGCCTATCATTAATTCCTTTTCGTCAAAATAACTTGCAATCGAATCACTGACTTGAACAGCCCCAAAAGGTAGATATCCTGATGTAATTCCCTTGGCCATAACCATAATATCAGGAACAACTTCATGATTATTAATTCCAAACCATTCACCAGTCCGCCCAAAACCACTCATAACTTCGTCAGCTATCAGCAAAATTCCATACTTATTACAAACGTCTCTTAATTTTTTAAAATATCCCGATGGTAGTTTAAGACATCCAGAACTTCCAGATTCACCCTCCATAATTATAGCTGCAAAATTTTCTGGGCCTTCGTATTCTAATATTCTATCTAAATGATCGAATGAGTTCTGCTCCCAATCATCTCCTGTTGATCTATATGCATATGGAATTTCTAAATGAATAAAATTAGGTCCCATCTGACTATCTACTCTAAGTTTTCTTGGATCTCCACCGGCTGACATAGCTCCCATAGTAGAGCCATGGTATGATCGATATCTTGTTAATATCTTATGTCTTCCAGTGTAAATTCTTGCTAATTTAATTGCATTTTCAATACCTGTTGCGCCACAGATAGTGAAGAAAGATTTGTTTAAATTGCCGGGGCATATTTGAGATAATTTCTTACCCAACTCTCCCCTGACTTGTGTTATGGTGGAGGGATTTACATAACTAACCTTGTTCATTTGTTCTACTACAGCATCAGTAACTCTTTTATCACCATGACCTATGTTTACATTAATTAGCCCTGATGAAAAGTCCAAAATTTTATTTTTGTTGTGATCTATCAAATAAACTCCCTCTGCCTTATCAATATTTAAAGGATTAAAATCTGACTGCTTTCTCCATTCAAAAAGAGTGTACTTTAAACTATTTCTTAATATTTCATTTTCAATATCCTTAGCCATACACTTAAAAAAGATGAACAAAAGTAAATAAAACTATCTCGCTTTACTATACATTTAATAAAGATTTGTTAATGTATATTAGAAAGATGTTTCGATTTTATTTCTTATTATTTTTAGTTTTTAAACTAACTCTCTCATATGGTCAGGGAGACAAAAACTTGTATAAACAATATAGAAAAGGACCTGACCCAGATAATTTTTTTCATAAATGGAATTATTCATTTTATGCAAAATTTAATTTAATCAATTCAGACCAAAATTATACTAAAATTCGTCCTGGCAAAGGGTTGGGTTTTATGATTCAAAAACTAAATTCTAAGAGTTTTGGTTTTGGAACAGGATTGGAATTTAATGAAGTCAATTATAAATACCTTGGATACTTTAATGGCTCAAAAGATAATTTAAATTATTTGACTATTCCTTTTTCAATAAGACTCTATCCGAGCAGGAAATTATATATTGAGTCTGGTGTAAAATACTACTATTTATTATCAGCTAAAAACTCTGAATATATTAATCCAAACGATAATTCTAACAATTATTTAGATGATCTATTTGATAGCTCCCTTGGTATTTTTTTTGGGTTCAATTATAAAATCTGGAAAAGATTACACATTGGGATTCAATATGAGTACTTGAAAGGCTCAAGAAAAAACCAGGTGGGAATTTATCCAAATAATTTTAGAGGTCTCTCATTGAAAATTGAAACTTTTTTCAAAAATCCTTTAGATAAGCCAAAACAAAAACTAAATTGATTTTCTTATGGTAATGTTTAAAACCTCGTGTTTATTGAATAATTGATCAGGTGTAAACTTACTCATAATTTGATATAAAACAGATAATGACCATTTATCTTTTCTAGCATAGATACCTACCTCAAAATTATTTCTGTACTTTATACTTGGAAGAATTAACGCTGATTCATCATCTCGAAAACTTCCACTTAAAGTAAAATCGTGAGGTCTGTACTCTTGCGTAGTTCCAAAGTATATTCCAGTCGAATCTTCATTAGAGTTTATGTTAGTTCTTTTAAATGGAAGAAGGTTTTTTGAACCCATCATTATTCCTACACGTCCTATTATATTGGTTGTGTGTGATGACAACTTACTGTAGACTTGACCTAATAAATGAATATCATTTGTTAGAGAAATGACCTTATTTATTTGCCCAAAAATTCCAAAATGTATTCTCTGAGGTTGAGCGCCTACCCATGTCAATTCGGGCAGGTTTAAAAAGGTCTTGTGATAAAAGTTTTGAAAAGTTTTAGCTAGAGAGGCATCACCTGTTACTCCAAGCTCAATTCCATAACTATAACTCGAATTTTCATTTATTAAATATTCTTTCTCAGACTGAATAAATAACCAACCACTGTATGGATAATCCATAATTGTTATATCATCAGTATATCTTAACGAAGGATTGTAAATATGTTGAGCAAATGTCCAATATTGAATATGGTTTTCTTTCTTTTTACCATATGAAAGGAATATCCCGCTTGAATAATAATGATCTGTTCTAAAATAAAGATCATTGTCAACTGATAATTCGACATAAGATTGACCTGACACATAAAAAGCAAAAAAGACTAGAGATAACGAAAGGCAATATTTGGTTTTCAACAAAAAAAGTTTTTATTTAAATATAAAACTAATTGTACATCAACTAACATTGTATATAAAATTTTGTAAAAAATGACTAGAAAAGCCAATCTTTTAGATTTAGATGTTGTAAAAAATATTGCCGAAAGGTGTGCTAAGAAAATGATTGATGATAATATTTTTCAATGGAATGAAAACTACCCTTCGAAAGATATTTTTAAAAAAGATGTACTAAACAAGAGTCTTTATGTAATTGAAATTGAAAATTTAGTTAGAGGTTGTATTGTATTATCTGAAAAAAAAGATTTAGTTTACAATGATATATCATGGCTTACCAAAGATTATAAAAATCTTTATATTCACAGGCTTGCAGTACACCCAGATTATCAAAAAATTGGATTGGCTAAATCCATGATGGAATATGCAGAAAATTTTGCGAAAAAAAATAATTATGTTTCAATTAGATTGGATACATTTAGCAAAAATCTAAGGAATATAAAATTTTATGAAATTAGAGGATATGTTAAGCTGGAAAATATTTTCCTTCCTAATCAAAGTGAATATCCTTTCCATTGTTATGAAAAAATAATTTAATTGCCTTAATGATTATGGATGATAAAATAAGAATTACAAAAAAATTTACATTCGAGGCAGCACACGCAATTCATGGTTATGATGGGCTCTGCAAAAATGTCCATGGTCACAGTTATAAACTAAGTGTAACCGTGATTGGTTGCCCAATAAATAACCCTGATGATGTAAAACATGGTATGATTATAGATTTTTCTGATTTAAAAAAAATAGTTCGCGAGGAAATTGTCATACCTTTTGATCATGCAACTGTCTTAAATTATAAATCTCCACACAAATTAATGGCAGATGAGATGGAAGAAAGAGGAAATAAAATTATAAAAGTTAATTTTCAGCCCACATGTGAGATGCTTGTAGTAGATTTTGCAAAAAAAATTAAGAAAAAATTACCTTCAAATATAGCCCTCTATTCTTTAAAATTAACAGAGACAGCAACTGCCTACGCTGAGTGGTATGAATCTGACAATTAATTTTAATTATAAACTTTTATTTGATATTTATACATTTTTGAATGAAAAAGAGATAAGTAATATTAATGATTTTAATATTTGCATTTTCACTCAATGCCCAAGAAAATGAATTTATTCCTATCAAAAACTCTTTATTAGAAAAAAATAATCCAAACTCTGCAGTTAACGAGGTTGATTTGAACAAAATAAAATCTCTTAAGAAAGATTACAGGCCTTTTGAAAGAAATGATCTGCGTTTAAATAAAAAAAAATGGTCTTTAAAAGACAGGACAAATGGAAGATCGTATAATAAAAATAGAATTGGTGTAGACAGAAGTTCAGAAAATATGAGGTCTATGCGAAGAAATTATAGGGATCGGTACAATTATTTTTCTGGTATTTTTGGTGACGAAGGGAAAAAGTCTGAGAATAGAAACAGAAATATTAAAATTAGAAAAGTTGGAAGAGGATGTTAAAAATTTCCAGAAAAAAATTTATCGTTAAAGTTTAATGGATTCCCTATTTTAAAACCCTAAACTATCCAGATCCTCATCTTCATTATCTGAAAAAATTTGTTTAGAAAATTTCTCACAATCTAAATTAATTGTGAGATTCCCAGGCTCCATAAAATCCTCATTTGAAACTCCAAGCTCAGGATTTAGGTATACATTTTTCATAAACTGTCCCCATATTGGTAAAGCCATTGTTGCTCCTTGACCATATGCAATTTCATCAAAATGAATTGATCGGTCTTCACCTCCCACCCAAACTCCAGTTACCAGATTAGGAACCATGCCCATAAACCAACCATCACTCTGATTTTGAGTGGTTCCTGTTTTTCCAGCTATTGGATTTTCGAAAATATAGGGATAGCCAGTAACTATATTTTTATAGATATAACTCTCTTCTTCTAAGCCTGCATGTCTTAATCTAGCTCCTGAACCATGCTCAGTAACCCCTTTCATTAAACTTACTGTGACGTATGCCGCCTCTTCAGATAAAACATCTTCTGTCTCTGGTATACTTTCATATATGACAGTTCCGTTTTTGTCTTCAATTCTTGAGACCATAACTGGTTTTACATAAATTCCTCTATTAGCAAATGTGCTATATGCACCTACCATTTCAAATAAACTAAAATCAGGAGTACCAAGTGCAATTGAGGGAACAGGTGGTATTCTCGAACTAATACCCATTTTTTTTGCAAGATTAATAACCGGTCTTGGACCAACTTTATCCATAAGTCTTGCGCTTATTGTATTAACTGAGTTTGCTAATGCATTTTTTAAGGTTCTGTTACGACCATATTTATCACCGGAATTTTTTGGACACCAAGCGTCAATATTTCCGTGTTTCATTGGTTCAATACAAAAAAGTGCATCGGGTAAAATATCACAGGGTGATAACTTTAACTGATCGATTGCAGTTGCATATAGGAATGGTTTGAATGTTGATCCTATTTGTCTTTTCCCTTGCTTCACCTGGTCATATTGAAAATGTTTATAATCATATCCCCCAATCCAAACTTTAACGTGACCTGTCTGTGGCTCCATGGACATCATTGAGGCTCTTAAAAAATGTTTGTAATACCTTATTGAATCCATTGGAGACATTACAGTATCAATTTCACCTCGCCAAGAAAATACTGACATCTCTGTAGGTTCGGTAAAATTTAATAAAATTTTATCCTTATCCCAACCAGAATTAACCTTATTTCTCCAACGTTCAGATCTATATGCTGATCTTTCCATTAGAGTATCAATCTGCCCTTCTCTTAATTCTAGGAAAGGAGCGGTTTCATTATTTGATGGTCTATTTTGAATGAAAAATTCTTTTTGTAAATTTTTCATATGACTTTTTACAGCCTCTTCACCAATTTCTTGTAATTTGGAATCAATAGTTGTGAAAATTTTTAGCCCGTCTCTATATATATTGTATTTTGTTCCATCTTCCTTTGGATTTTTATTTATCCAATCTTTCATAAACTCTTGTAAGTAGGCCCTAAAATATGTTGCTAAACCCTCTCTATGAGATTCAGGGGTATATTTGATTTCAAGTGGGAGTTTTATAATAGAATCTGCAAATTCTTTATTTATATATTTATTACGAACCATTTGTCTAATTACAATATTTCTTCTTTTCTCAACTAACTCTGGTCTTCTAATAGGATTATAATATGATGAGTTCTTCAACATTCCAATTAACATTGCTGATTGTTCAATTTTAAGTTCTAATGGATTTGAATCAAAAAATATTTTTGCAGCTGAACGGATTCCATCTGCATTATATCCAAAATCATATATATTTAGATACATTGCTATTATTTCTTTTTTAGTATATCTTCTTTCTAGCTGAACAGAAAGAACCCATTCTTTTATTTTTTGAATAATAGCTTCCTTAAGGTTTCTAGATCTTACCCCAACAAAAAGTTGTCTAGCAAGCTGCTGAGTAATTGTACTAGCCCCACCTCTTTTTCCAAGAAATAAAACCGCACTTATAGTTCTTTTCCAATCAATTCCAGAATGATCATAAAACCTCTCATCTTCAGTAGCAATTAAAGCATTAACAATGTTCGTGGGAAGCTCATCGAATTGAATGGGTGTTCTGTTGTCTTGGTAGTAAAATTTACCTAAAATTTCTCCGTCAGAAGAAATTATTTGTGTTGCCAAATTAGTTTTAGGATTTTCAAGTTGTTGTAAATCAGGCATGGGACCAAATGAGCCATTTGCTGCTGAGAAAAAAACATACAAAACAACAAAAATCGATACTACAATAAGAGACCAGATTGCTACAATAACAATTTTTGGGTAATTAACACTATTACTCATTATCATAAATTTTTTCAGAAACCTTAATTCCTAAGGTTATTATACCTTGTAATGATTTTATGCCTTTTTCTTCTCCGTTTTTTCTCATTGCGTGGTTTATAGTGACTAAATAATCTGAATTACTTTTAAAATCAAATTCATTAACCCATGTCAGAAAACTTTCTCTAATATTACCATATCGTCTACCCAATAAGTTTCCTTCCTTATCAGCCATCAAATATTCTAGTGTATCCTTTCTAACCTCATAATTATCCTCTTCTAATGAGGCAATAAGAAAAAGATTTGAATATTGATAATCATTGTCATTTCTGATATGAAATTGGATATCACATTTTTTATCAACCGAAGTTCTAAATTTGAAAAAAACAGTATCATTTAATTTCCATCCATTTTCGAAATCCTTGTAACTTTTATAAACGGAGTTGTCAGCACAGAATTGAAAAATTATAGTAAATAGGAGTAAATATAAATTTCTATTTCTTTTCATTTTTAATATACATTTACAGATAATCTATTTAAATTTTAAATGTTTTGACCTGCCTTTTTTAAATATTTTATTACTATTATGAGTTCCTTTTCTCATATTCTTTTGGATATTTAAAGGAAGACTCTTAATCTCTTTGCATTTTTCACAACAACATTTATTATTCTGAATTTGACATTTTTCACATTGAATAAATAATAAATGACATGCATCATTAGCACAATTTATGTGATTATCGCTTGGATTACCACATTGATGACATTTTGATACAATATCAGTTGAAATTCTTTCTGACCTTCTTTCATCAAATACAAAATTTTTTCCCCTGAACTTATTTTCAATTTTTTGATCTCTAACTTGTTTTGCATATTCAATTATACCACCTTCAAGCTGAAAAACTTTTTCAAAACCCTTATGCCTAAAATATGCACTGGCTTTTTCACATCTAATACCACCAGTACAATACATTAAAAGATTCTTATTTTCTTTATTTTTAACCACTGATTTTTCAATAAGAGGAAGAGAGTCTCTGAAGGTGTCAACATCTGGCTTAACTGCTCCTTCAAAAAACCCTATCTCACTCTCATAATGGTTTCTCATATCGATGCAAATTGTATTTGGATCTTTTAATAATCTATTAAACTGAGTTGCATTAACATGGGTCCCTCGTTTAGTGACGTCAAAAGTAGGGTCATTTATTCCATCTGAAACAATCTTATTTTTTACTTTAATAGTTAATTTTAAAAAAGATTTATTATTGTGTTCAATTGCAATATTTAGTCTTACACCTTTTAAAAAAGAAATAGATTCTAAATGATTTTGAAAAAGCTTGAGATTTATAGAAGGTAGCGAAATTTGTGCATTAATTCCTTCTTTGGCGACATATATTCTTCCCAAGATATCCATTTTGTTCCATTCAATAAAAATATGGTTTCTAAAAATTTCTGGGTTTAAAATATTTGCATATTGATAAAAAGAAAGGACCAATCTTTCTTTTCCTGATTTTTCAATTATTTTTGAGCGCTCTGATGAACTTAATTTATTGTACAGTTGCATGCTATACTATTTTAAATTAAATAAAGTATAAAGGTAGTATTATTCTAAATATCTAGGTTTTGACCCAACTAATATAAATTCAGTTTGCCTTCCATTAATATATCTAAATCCATCTTCTCCAAAAAAGCCAGGGACCTCTAACATTATTCTTATATCCTTATCCCATTCTGGAATAAAAACAGTGGTGTTAAGCTCTATTGCATAGGCGGTATTTTTTTTTAGTGGGTGTTCTCCTGAATGGGGGACTCCATTCTGTGAATCCCACATTCCAAAGGCTGTTCCTGCAGAATGACCAAAAAGACCCAATGGATGAGTGTAAATTTGAGGTCTGTAACCCTTATTAATAGACTCTTTTAGTGATTTAGAAAGTATCTGATTTCCAGTAGCTCCTTCCACGAAATTATTAGTAAAAATGTCTTGTACTTGATTACCTTCTATTAGAGCATTAACAAGAAATTTGGGTGGAGTTTTCTCGTCTGGTTTAAGAACATATGCAAGTTGCTGACAATCGGTATTTAGTGTTAAATAACTAATCCCAAAATCACAATGTATTATATCTCCGGGCTGAATTATATCAAACTTTGATTTGCCACCAAAGGCATATAAATCACTCCCATCTTTTCTTTGAATATCAACCGTTGGATGAAACCAAGTCTTGATCCCCATCTCAATCACTTTTTCTCTCATCCACCATACTACATCATCGGTTGTTGTAATACCAGGAGTAATAACCTTGGATGAAAAGGCTTCCCTGATAATATTATTACTTATCTCAACAAGCTTTGAAAAGACTTTCATTTCTAGACTTGTTCTGGTTTCAATCCAGGCAATTGATAGTTTTTCAGCAGACACCAATCTATTTTGAAATTTTTTTGATAATGATTTATATAATTCATCGTAAGCATTTTTACTTAAACCATCAGATAAAGACTCATATTTCGAAATATTAATTCCTATTTTTTTTGGATTTTCTTTTTGAATATAATCGCTTAAAGCCTTTAGTTGATCTGGCTGTTCTTCCTTGACCCATATTGATGGTATATTTTTTCCAAATGGATATCTTGTAATTGCAACAGATTTAAATTTTCCAGTTTTTTCATTTATAGAAAAGACGAGTATTGTTCTTCTTCTTGCATTAAGCCATGTAGGGGGTAACATGGTTTTAATCACAGGATCCTCATTATATTCCCTTGTCATTATCACCCACATGTCGATATTATTTTTTTTCATAATATTGGGTAATAAATTAGTTAGTCTATCATATTGAATCTCGTTAATTACTTCTGCTCTTTTCTTGAGTGGGAGAATCTCTTGAGCTGAAATGTTTAAACTAAGAATTAGGATTAAATTTATTGATATCTTTCTCATATTTTCGTAAAATATAAATATAAAAAATATTACTTTAGTGTTAAACGACAATTAAATGACAGACGATAAATCAGCGAAGATCAAAGCATTGAAATTAACTTTAGATAAGTTAGATAAAACATATGGTAAAGGTGCTGTTATGAAGCTTGGAGACGAGGCTGTAGTTGAGACAGAGGCTATTTCCTCAGGATCTATAGGTCTTGATATTGCATTGGGAGTAGGGGGGTATCCAAAGGGAAGAGTTATTGAAATTTATGGTCCAGAATCTTCAGGAAAAACAACTCTGACTTTACATGCGATAGCCGAATGCCAAAAAAGTGGAGGGGTCGCAGCATTTATTGACGCAGAACATGCATTTGATCGTTTTTATGCTGAAAAATTAGGTGTAGATATTAATGAATTAATTATTTCTCAACCAGATCATGGTGAACAGGCCCTTGAAATCGCAGACAACTTAATACGTTCCGGAGCCGTTGATGCTGTAGTTATAGATTCTGTAGCTGCACTAACCCCTAAGAGTGAAATTGAAGGTGAGATGGGAGACTCAAAAATGGGACTCCACGCCAGATTAATGTCTCAGGCATTAAGAAAGTTAACTGGATCGATTAGTAAAACTAATTGTACAGTTTTTTTTATAAATCAACTAAGAGAAAAAATTGGGGTTATGTTTGGGAATCCTGAAACTACAACTGGTGGGAATGCACTTAAATTTTATGCATCTGTTAGGCTTGATATTAGAAGATCTACCCAGATAAAAAATACAGAAGCTGAAGTGATGGGCAACAAGACTAGGGTAAAGGTTGTTAAAAACAAAGTGGCTCCACCATTTAAAACTACCGAATTCGATATTTTGTATGGTGAGGGAATTTCTAAAATTGGAGAAATAATTGATCTTGGTGTGAACTATGAAATCATAAGCAAAAGTGGCTCTTGGTTCAGTTATGGGGAAAATAGACTTGGCCAAGGTAGGGATTCAGTTAAAGCACTTTTAGCAGATAATCCAGATCTTATGGATGAAATTGAGTTAAAAATAATGGATACAATAAAAGCTTTAAACTCATAATTTCATTTATTAACTTTTCATTTTTTTCCATACTTCCACTGCTTTTATAGCAGCCTTTTGTGGGTCAGCTATCAATTTTTTTTGAATAAATAATCTTGTATCCTCCATTAATCTTTTGTAATCCTCGGCTTTCAAATCTTTGGTTTGAATGGGATTAAAAATTGTTACACGTAAATATCCAGGATATCCATGAGTTGTATACCATGGAAATTTTCTTTTGCAGTCATAAAAAACCATCGGTAAAACTGGGAGTTTGTGCGCTATAGCAAGTTTAAATGCTCCATGTTTGAACTCATTCAAAATATTGTTTTCGTTCACATATTCCTTTTCAGGAAAAATACAAACACTATAACCCGTGTCTAATTTATTATTTGCTTTTCCGTAGACTGCAAAACGACTTTCTTTTTTACTTCTATCGACTAGAATAGCTGCTCTCTTATATAAAAAACCAAAAAAAGGAATCTTATCTAATTCTTTTTTCCCCACAAATACAAATGGGGTTTTGAATAGTCTTAACATGACAAATGGATCAATATAACTTGAATGATTTGCAACCAATAAATACGATTGCTTTTCGTTTAATTTTGGGATTTGATGTTTTTTAATATAAAACCCCATCCCAGTTAAAATAAAAGATGCCCATATGTTTCTGGCATACCAAAAAATGATATTATAACCATTAGGCAGAAATATTACTACAACTAAAATTGGGAAAAAGAAGATGACAGGAATCGAACACAATAGGTAAAACCAAATTCTCCATAGTATTAATGCGAAACGCTTTAAAAAACTCATTTATTGGATTTAATGAATATCGAATATACAAAGCGTAATTTAAAAATATAATCAAGCTGTAAATAAAAAATTTAACTTTGTTACAATATTAAAATCTATGTCCAGAATTTTAACTGGAGTACAATCGACTGGTACTCCACATTTAGGAAATATTCTAGGTGCAATAATTCCTGCAATAGAACTCTCTAAAAAAGGAGAAAATGAATCATTTTTGTTTATAGCTGACCTTCATTCATTAACTCAAATAAAAAATGCGAGTGTACTAAAACAGAATACTTTAGCAACAGCTGCTGCATGGTTGGCTTTCGGATTAGATACTGATAAAACGGTATTCTACAGGCAAAGTGATGTGCCTTTAGTAACCGAACTCTCTTGGTATCTCTCCTGCTATTACCCCTACCAAAGACTCACACTTGCTCATTCATTCAAAGATAAATCTGAAAATCTTAAAAATGTAAATACCGGTTTATTTAGTTATCCTTTGCTAATGGCTGCAGATATATTACTGTATGATGCAGAATATGTTCCCGTTGGAAATGACCAATTACAACATATAGAAATAACTAGAAAAGTTGCTTCAAAATTTAATTTAGATAATGGTGAGACATTTGTTATTCCTTCTCCAATAATTCGAGAAAAACACAAAATAATACCCGGTATTGATGGTGGTAAAATGAGTAAATCAAAAAATAATACAATTAATATATTTCTATCTGATGATGAGCTAAAAAAGCAAATAATGAGCATTAAAACTGATAGTATCTCAATCGAAAAACCAAAAGATCCAAATAAATGTACTGTATTTAAAATTTACTCACTAGTTGCCTCTGATGAAAACATTGAAGAAATGAAATCTATGTATTTAAACGGGGGTTTTGGATACGGAGCAGCAAAAAATATATTGCTTGAAGAAATACTAAACAAATTTAAACAGGAAAGAAAGCTTTTTAACTCTTTTATTGCTGATCCTGACGAGGTTAATTTAATCCTCAATAAAGGAGCGCAAAATGCAAAAATAATAGCTGAATCAGTAATTAAAAGGGTCAGAAAAAAAATTGGATATTAGATGGAATAAAAATTATTCGAAAAAAATTAATTTGTTACTTTTGAGATATGGGCCTTGAAAAATATATTGAAGAACTTTTATATGATTACGAATGTGTAACAATCCCAGATTTTGGAGCATTTTTGACAAGGTCATTTGGCTTCGAAGTAAATAAAATAACTGGAAAATTCACTCCCCCAAGAAAAGAATTGACATTTAATAGCCTTTTAACTAGCAATGATGGAGTGTTAATCAATTATTTTGCAAAAAAAAAATAAAATTAAATATAAAAAAGCTCAAAATCTCATCCAAAAAGAAGTCAAAAATTGGAGAAAACAATTGAAAATAGAACCCCTTTATCTCGAAAATATAGGAATAATAAGTTGTTTAAAAAACAACAAAATTCAGTTTGAACCATTTAATCGGGTGAACTTTGATGATGCATCTTTTGGATTGAGAATTTTCAATAAGCTGCCCCTTTATTCACCAAAAAAAACAAGAATTTATCCTATTACGAAATCAGATACAAAATTAATTTTCACTCTCAGCAACAGCAAACAGAAGATAAATTCATTTTTAAAATACACAGCAATTTTTATTGTTCTGATTTCATTATCTGTTTCAGGAATCTTTCTAGGGGATCGTTACATACAAGACCAGAGATTTCTGAACCAACAAATGGCACAAAGAAAAATTCAAAAAAACATTCAATCATCAACATTTAATTTAGGATCGTTGAGTTCTATTTCATTAATTGTAGGTGATGTTGAAGATAATGACGAACCTTTATTAAATGAAACCCATTATAGTATCATTGCTGGAACTTTCAGAAATAAATCATTTGCTGTAAGAAAAATAAGAAATTTAAAACGAGAAGGCTTCAAGTCATCATTTACTGATTTAAATCCAAAGGGCATGTTTCGTGTTGCATATGGAAGATTTAAGTCTAAGAAAGAAGCGATGAATTTGTTATATTACGTTAAATACGAGCTGGGTAAAGAAGCATGGTATTTAAAGGAAAATTAAATGTTATTTATTGTATAACCAGGAAGTTGGATTTTCTGGCTTCATAGCATTAAAGACACTAAATTGTAGTATTGTTCTTCCAGTTTCTAAATTAGTAAATACCTCTCCAATTGTCTCTTTTGAATCTAAATATTGCCCTTTTTTTACGTAAACTTTAGAAAGATTTTTATAAGCCGTTATATAATTCCCATGCTTTACAAGTATCGTAGGATTACTGTTTTTAAAACTTAAAATCGCCATTACTTGACCTTCAAACACAGTTCTGACCTTTGCGTTATCAACGGATGCTATGGTTATTCCACTACTTTTTATTTTTGTTGTCTTTACCAGGGGGTGTGTCTGCATACCATATTTTTGAATTATTACACCTTTAGATACTGGCCAAGGTAATTTACCCTTATTGGATCTAAAATTATCAGCAAGAAGTTTTGCCTCAGGAGTCAATTTAAAAACATCCGAAGTGTTAATTTTTTCTTTTTTATTTGATAAGACTATAGCCTCCCTAATCAATTTTTGTATTTCTTTATCTATAGACTCTGCTTTTAACTGCTTAATTCTTATTTGTTTAGTAAAGCTTTTTGACTTTTTCTTGAGATCAGCTAAAATTTTATTTTGCTGGTTTTGTTCCTCTATCAATTTTCTTTGTTCTTGTCTGTTGTTCTCAACTAAAACCCTTCTTTTTTGTTTCTGAACTATTAAATCTTTATTTAACTCTTGAAGAATTTTAGTTTTCTTCTCTATGTTAAGAACCTGCTTTTTTCTATATGAACTATACTGATTCAAATAATTTAGTCTTTTATATGCTTGTAAAAAATTTTCGGAGGAAAAAATAAATATTAATCTATTTTGCTTTGATTTACTTTTGTAAGCGTTATCGATCATCTCTGAGTAGTCAGTTTTTAGCTTTTCAATATCTTTTCTATATTTTGATATATCTCTTTGATTAATATTAATTAATTTTTCAAGAGAATTTACTTGTTGATTATTTATGCTTATCAATTCTTTTCTGATTGATATTTTTAACTCTACATCTTCAGCTTTAGTTAAAGTTGATTTCTTAATTTTTTTATTTAAAAATAAAAGAGAATTTATCTGATTTATTTCCTCTTTTAACTTCTGGCTTTTTTTCTCCAAGCCTATTTGTTTAGCCTTAAAATCCTGACAAACAACATGGTTTTGAATAAAAAGAAAAGTCATAAAAATTCTAATAAATACTTTCATTAAAATTATGGTATGATTTTTTTATAACCAGCTGGAATTTTAAAGGGAAAGGTCAAATTTGCAGGAATCTCAGACCTAGTGTATTCAATAGTTAATTTCCTTCTAATTTTTTCATTTGAAAAGGATATTTCAATCTTACTAGGCACTAGCTCACCATCAACACTTTGAAAATCATCATACATTATTGAAATGAAACTATTATTTTTTGTAATAAAAAACCTTTGTTCTTTTAACGTGAAGGTAGTCGGATCATAAAATAAAATTGGTTGAATTACATCTTTTTTATTTTTCACAGATATTACATAAAATCTTGGATTCTTAATTTGAGTCAAATTTGCCTTGTTCAAGTCTATGATAGATTTCCCTAAAAACAGTCTCTCTATGTTTTTATAATTAAAGTCTGTTCCAGAATAATTATTTAAAAAATTTAAATCTCCTTGATATGAAGTTTTTTGAAATTTTTCATAAAATGAGATGTTTTCGGGCTCAATGAGAAGTTTTGCAATCGGAATTAGCATCGTAGCACTTAACCAAATTGCTTCATTTTCCTTCATTCTTAAATTAACAATCAACTGCTGTTGTCTACTTCCATCATTGTATACCACTTTCAATCTAGATCTGAATAACTTAAAATTTGATGAAGATGATTTAATCGCTTTTTTTAATTCTTTCATTTTAAAATTTTCAACAGGAGTATTACTTGGAAGAACCTTTGTCAACTTACATCCTGTAAAAACAATTAAACTAAAAAGTATGATTATTGACCTAAAATGAATAACTCGCATATCTACAATTTTCCAGTGCTACCATATCCTTTCTTTCCTCTTTCAGTAGAGTCTAGGTCTTGATTTAGCTCCCATTCTATTTTTTCGTATTTAGAAATGACTAACTGTGCAATTCTTTCTCCAGGATTAAGAACATAATTATCTAACGAAAGGTTGATTAAAATTACTCCTATTTCGCCTCTATAATCAGCATCAATTGTACCTGGAGAATTTAGCACTGTAATACCTTTTTTGGCGGCTAGGCCACTTCTTGGTCTGACCTGTGCTTCGTGGCCTTCAGGAAGTGCAATTTTTATTCCCGTTCCAACAACTTTTCTCTCCAATGGTTTTATTGTGACTTCGGAAGTCAAAACAGCTTTAAGATCTAGACCTGCTGAATGTATTGTCGCATAGGAAGGAAGATCATATGCGCTTTGGTTTATTATTGGAACCTTTATCATATTTGTAGTTTGTATAAAATTACAAAAAGACAAGTATCAAATATTAATAAAAAAAATTAATTATTAAGAGCTTCTGCGCCACCAACAATCTCTAGGATTTCATTTGTTATAGATGCTTGTCTTGCTTTATTATATGAAAGTTTAAGCTGATCTCTTAACTCCTGCGCATTATCAGTTGCTTTGTGCATTGCAGTCATTCTTGCTCCGTGTTCACTTGCAATTGAATCTTTAATCGCTTTTAGTAACTGTATTTTTAGAGACTTAGGTAAAAGATGTTCAATAATTTGTTTTTGTGATGGTTCGTAAATATAATCCGTTGCGTCATGAAAGACGTCAGACATATTATCTTTATAAGTGGTTGAAATAGGTAAAAATGATTCGGTAATTACTGTTTGTGTTGCAGCATTTTTGAAACGATTATAAATAATTTTCACTTGATCAAATTTACCCTTATCAAATTCATCAAGAATTATATCAACAACTTTAGAAATACTTTCAAAATTTAAATTTTCGTATATATCGTCATATGTGCTATGAATTTCAAATTTCTTTGAAAGTAAATCACTTCCTTTCTTACCAATAGAAAGTACAGAAATTTCAGATTGTGTGTTAACGGCAGATGTCTGATTAACAGACTTAATTATATTCGAGTTAAATCCACCACAAAGACCTCTGTTGGAAGTAATTGCAATTAATAATTCTTTTTTTAATTCTCTGACCCTCGTATAAGGGCTTGAATCAAACTCTGGATTTGATTTAGTCAGTTTTTGAATAAGTTCTGTTAGTTTATTTGAATAGGGTCTCATTTGTAAAATTGCGTCTGTTGCTTTTTTTAATTTTGCAGCTGAAACCATTTTCATGGCACTAGTAATTTGCATAGTTGACGAAACCGATGCTATTCTATTTCTAATTTCCTTTAAGTTAGCCATGAGTTAATGTCAAAATTGTTTTGAGATTTTTTTAGACACACTATTCAATGTATCTATCACGTCATCTGTTAGTTTTCCTTGTTTTAAAAGATCTAAAATATCAGAATGGTTTTTGTTCAAGAACTCAATAAAAGTCGACTCAAATTCTTTAACTTTTTCTACAGGAACAGATCTCAACAGGTTCTTAGAACCTGCATATATTATTGCCACTTGGTCTTCTACTTTAAATGGATCGTTTTGTGATTGTTTAAGAATTTCAACATTTCGTTTACCTTTTTCAATTACACTAAGTGTTGCATTGTCAAGATCAGAACCAAATTTTGCAAAGGCTTCTAACTCCCTAAATTGTGCTTGATCTAATTTAAGCGTTCCAGCGACTTTTTTCATTGATTTAATCTGTGCTGATCCTCCAACCCGAGAGACAGAAATACCAACATTAATTGCTGGTCTAACTCCAGAGTTGAAAAGGTCTGACTCTAAAAAAATCTGACCATCTGTAATAGAAATAACATTGGTTGGAATATAAGCTGAAACATCTCCGGCTTGAGTCTCGATAATTGGAAGTGCAGTTAACGACCCCCCTCCCTTTGCCTCATTTTTTAAAGCAGCGGGCAAATCATTCATTTTCCTTGCGATCTGATCATCCGCTATTACCTTTGCAGACCTCTCCAATAACCTTGAATGTAAATAAAATACATCACCAGGGTATGCTTCTCTTCCAGGGGGTCTTCTGAGAAGTAATGAAACCTCTCTGTAGGCAACTGCTTGCTTGGATAAGTCATCATAAACAATTAAAGCGGGCCTTCCTGTATCTCTAAAATATTCTCCTATAGCTGCACCTGAAAAAGGGGCATATACCTGCATTGTTGAAGGATCAGACGCATTTGCTGCAACAATAGTGGTATAAGCTAATGCACCTTTTTCTTCTAAAATTCTTGCAATTCCAGCGACAGTTGAAGCTTTTTGACCGATTGCGACATAAATACAAAATACTGGTTCACCAGCATCAAAAAATTCTTTTTGATTAAGGATAGTGTCAATACAGACAGTTGTTTTACCGGTTTGTCTATCTCCAATAACCAATTCTCTCTGTCCTCTACCGATAGGAATCATAGCATCTATTGATTTTATTCCAGTCTGCATGGGTTCGCTGACTGGCTGTCTAAATATCACTCCAGGCGCTTTTCTCTCAAGTGGCATTTGATATAGTTTTCCTTCAATAGGCCCTTTACCATCTATTGGATTTCCTAGTGTATTAACAACTCTTCCAATAATTCCTTCCCCTACATTAATTGAGGCAATTTTTTGAGTTCTTCTTACTGTATCTCCTTCTTTGAGATCTTTTGAAGGACCCAACAATACAATCCCAACATTGTCTTCTTCAAGATTCAAAACCATTCCTTCTAATCCACTATCAAAAGAAACCAATTCCCCATACTGGGCGTTAGTCAATCCAAAAACTCGTGCTATTCCATCACCCACCTCAAGCACCGTTCCAACTTCATTTAACTCAAGAGAAGACTCATGATGTTCTAATTGTTTTTTTAAAATTGCTGATACTTCAGCTGAATTTACATCTGGCATAATATTTTATTTAATTAGGCAATATTTTTATTTGAAATCAATGATCTTCTATAAGATTCTATTTGGTTAGTTACACTTGCATTTAATTCTTTACCCTCAATATTTAGAATCATACCTCCAATAATAGAAGGATCAACTTTGTTAATAAGTTCTACATCAAGTTTATTAGAAATACTCTTTACTTTTTCTTGCACTAAAGCCTTGAGTTCTTCGTTCAAAGGAATTGCGGTAGTTACCGTGGCTGTTGTTTTCCCTTCATATATTTTTAATCTGTGAATGAAATCTTCTGCAACTTGACCTAATATAGAAAGCCTTCTTTTATTTGAAAGTAGTTTAATTACTGATTTAGTGGTTTTAGATAAGTTAGGAAATATTCTATGTAGGATATCCAACTTTAATCTTGAGGATATCACCGGATTCGGAAGGAATTTATTTAACTCATCTGAATTTGATAAGACTAGCAAAATGTATTCAAAATCATTTTTTATGATACTTGTTACTTTTTTTTCAATTGCGTATTCAAGCGATGCTTTAGAGTATCTTATTGCAGCTCTGCTGATTCTCATAATTTTGAATCCTTAATTAAATCATCGATCAATTCACTTTGCTTGTCATTATGTTTTAATTCAGAACGTAATATTTTTTCTGCAATTTTAATTGACACATCAGCAACTTGAGCTTTTAAATCTTCTATTGCGGCTTTCTTTTCGGAATTTATGGATTCTTGTGCTTGAGATATAAGTTTCTCTGCTACTACTTTCGCTTCGTTCTTGGCATCCTCAACTATTTTTGAGCCTGTAATCTTTGCATCTTTTATCAGGCTTTCTCTCTCCGCACGAGCTTCCATTATGATCTTTTTGTTATCCTCATTTAGAGCCTCCATTTCCTGTCTTGCTTTATCAGCAGAGTAAAGGGCTTCTTTAATAGAGTTTTCTCTTTCATTTACAGAATCTAAAATCGGTTTCCATGCAAATTTTTTTAATAAAAACACTAAACCAATAAAAATTAAAAGCTGCCAAAAAAATAATCCAAAAGAAAATTCATTTATTAACTTATCCATTTCAATTTTTTAAATTATTATTTGTGTAACTACAAAAAACTTTCACTAAACTGCAAATAATGCAGCAAAACCAATACCTTCTACCAAAGCAGCGGCTATTAGCATTACGGTCTGAATTTTTCCTGTAGCATCTGGCTGTCTACCTATTGCCTCCATAGCTCCTTTACCAATATTACCGATACCAATACCTACACCAATTACTACAAGACCCGCTCCTACTATTGCTGGAATTTCCATATTTACTATTTATTTAAATTATACATTAATTAACTATTCTAAATTTAATGAACAAAAATACTACTCATGTTCATGTTCTTCAACTGCAAAACCAAAATACAATGCTGATAAAACAGTAAAGATATATGCCTGCAACACAGCTACCAAAATTTCTATTATAGAAATAGAGAAAGCCAAAATAAATGACAAGCTTGATCCAATCCAATTTCTAAAAATAAAAATTAAAGAAATAAGACTCATTAAAACTATATGCCCTGCAGAAATGTTCGCATACAAACGAATCATTAACGCAAAGGGTTTAATTATTACTCCCAGTAACTCAATTGGTGCCAAAGCAATTTTCATAGGCAATGGAACGCCTGGCATCCAAAAAATATGCTTCCAATATGTTTTTTTTGCAGTTATATTTGTTATTATAAATGTTATTAAAGCCAGGCAAAATGTAACAGCGATGTTACCTGTTACATTTATTCCCAAAGGAGTTAATCCTAATATATTCAGAAACCATATAAAGAAAAATAGAGTTAATAGGTAACTCATATATTTTTTGTAATATTTTTTGCCAATATTTGGAATAGCAATTTCATCTCGAACATACAAAACAATGGGCTCAAAAAACCTACCCATACCATTTGCAATAAGGTTGTTTTTTTTGTAGGAATCTGCAAGACTTTTGAATAAAAAAAACATTATAATAGATGTAAATAATATACTTGCTACACCCTTTGTTATGGACAAATCCAATGGGGATAGATTTGTTGGATGATTTTCCTTATCGTATTCAATTGTACCCTCTACATCAGTCTTATATATTTTATCGTGATAAAGTCTATAATAATTATTTTCTACTGAAGCAATGGCTTTGCCGTGATCAAGTTTTGATGAAGAAAAAATCTTTAATCCGTTATCCCACAAAATTACAGGTAATGGAAATCCAACGTATGTCTTTTTACCCGATTCATTAGTGTAAGAGAGTAAGTTAAAATCATGCGAATCTTTTAAATGGTGTAAAATATATTCCTTAATATTTGTTTTTTTATTTTCCGTTTTTGAGTCAGGGGCAATTGTTCCTTTAGCAGTGATAGGTGAAGCAAAACTGAATGCAATGATTAAGAAAAAATTTAATACATTTTTGAGCATGTTTGGAGTATATATTTTATTCACAACCTACGCATTGCAAATGTAAGTCATTCGCTAATTATAATAAAACACTTTTTGTAGAAATTTATTTTATTCTATTTAAGTTATTTTTTTGTAATTATTGGTTTGATAGTCTTTCAATTTGATAAATTGATGATATGGTATAAGGTATAAAAAACACAAAAATCTCATCCTTAGTAATGCTACCGTCAGATATAAAAAAGGGGTACAGAAGCAGATAAAATAAAAAGATTTTTAACAAACTGGCCGCTAAAAAAAAAACGATTGAATTATTAATATTTTTTTTTGAAAAAAAATTGGTCACATAATATATGAATGTGGCAATAATAAAATTAAAAATATACGAAAAGGCTATAATCAAAGAATATTCATTATAAAAAAATTTATGTGTTATTATATGAACAAAAAAAACAGCAAATAACCAATAAAATAGATTTAGTGTAAAGCTAATTAGAATCTTTAGCATAAAAACTAAAAATTTTTACTCTGTTTAAATACTATATAAATAACACCAAACAAACCAATCACTGAACAAATAAAAGTAGGAAAATTATTTTGTGATGAAATCTTATTTTCTATCCAACCGCCTAATTCTACCATCAGATACATTGTGGCTCCTATTTGAAATGCCAAGCCAGAAAAAACAAACCATCTTTTAGGCAGTTTTTTCATGTGGTTTTGCAAATTTAGAAATGTTTTTTAAAGCATTTCGGTCTGCAGATCTCATAGAACAATTAGCATTGAATTTGGCTCCACCTTCCACAATTAGTTTACCGATGTAAATATCACCATCTATTTTGCTTGATGATTTTAATGAGAGTGTGTTAGTCACTTTCAATGTACCATTGACTAAACCCTCAATATCAGCAGCATCACACTCAATTGTTCCATTCAATTTGCCGCTTTTACCTACGATTAATTTTCCTTTTGTCTTTATATTTCCATCTAATTCACCGTCAATTCGGAAGTCTGCATCAGATATAATATCTCCTTTGAATTTTGTTGTGCTCTCGATATGACTATATCGACCACTTATTTCTGAGTTATTCATAATCTTTATAATTTTTATCGGGCCAATCTTTTTCAAGAAACAGCTTACGATATTGGGCTGACAAAGTTATGAAATTATTTGAATCTATTAACCTCAATGTGGTTTTTGATAGTTTTTTCTTTAAATTAAGTACTTGTATCTTTGATTTTATACCATGAATGACAATAAACTGATATTCAGAGTTATAAGTGTCACTTGTTATTTTCCAGTTATTAAGTTTTAAGTCATCAATATTTGCCACTAAACTGTCTATAAGCGCTACCTGTTTAAGTTTTAATTCACTTTTAAGCGGAAAAACCCATTTAAATTCTACAAGTAATTTAGTTTTATCTTTAAGATTAATTCTTAATTGTTTTAAATCATTTTTTGCCTTTATAGCAACTTTTGAGTTTGGATAATCTAAAATAATGCTCTCTAGCTCATTCATCCAAGATGTTTTCCCGTTTAATCTTCCAATGGCTTGAGCTTTTAGTAGGGCTGCTTTTGGTTCCCACTCAGTATTCGCGATCAAGAGCTTGATGTTATCAAGTTTTTTTAATAGTTCGTCATATTCTGTATTATCAAACTGCATTAACACCTCGGAATAGAGAGATTTTGGGGTCTTATATTCTCCCATTTCAAAATTTTCAGGATTAATAAAATATTGTGCATAAATCGATTTTGGGTAATTGTTTACAAGGATATTCTTATAATTATTGGCAATTTGAATTGAGTCTACCTTGTAAAGATTATATAAGTTGTATAGTGCTGGAATTACAAAGGTTGAGTCTAAATCATTATCTAAAATATGTCTTAATTTATTTATGGCGATATCTCTAGCATTATACTTTTCTTTATAAATCATCCCTAATTTTAAAGCAGCTTTGCCATTTTGAGTCATAAGACTATCCATAATATCTATATCGGGAAGGTTATTGACATAAAACTCAGGGGTTTCAACTTCAATTTCTGTAAACTTAAGTATATCAGAATTTGTTTGCTTTCTATCGTAGTTGTCAAACCTTACGATTGTTTTGTCTCTCCAGTTATCTATGTTTGGTCTTTTTCCCCATGTTGAAGCAAAAAATTGCTTACCTCTTAGAACTTCAATATCGTTGTAAAAATAAAAATTAGAACTATTTTTTTGTTTAAAAATTGACTTAGAATTATTATTTTTCTCTTCCAGTTGAATTTTTTCAATAGCTAACTTTCTTTTTTTTGATAAAAAATTTTCAAAAAAAACAAGTTGTTGCTCTTTGTTTAAATTTAATAGACTGATTAGGCTGTCAGTTTCTCTAAACTGATTTTCATAAAATAATACATCGGATAAGTTCTCTTTTTCTCTTAATGCTTTTTTTTGTTTTAAACCACCAGTGAATAAAACTGGTATTAAGCTGTCAAGGTATTTTCCAGCTATAAAATATTTCTGGTTCTTTAAGTTTAGATCAATCAAATCTCTATAGTTTTTTTGACGTGTTGATAAATCAATACCCTGGCTATTTAATGAAATTGATAAGTACTTTTGGGCTAAGCTGTCAATGTTTTTATCAATATAATAAACCCCTAAAGCCCTATTTATTGAATGAGAAAACATCTTATTTTCATAAAGGCTTAATAGCTCAATTACTGGTTCAACAAAAGCTGTTCCTTCTAGTTTGTGCAATAGTCTCAAAGACTTGATTTTTGCATTAATCCAAAATTTTCGTTGGACTTTCCAATTCATATCGACTATAGTTTGATAATTAAGTAAGGCAGTGTCAAAATTGCCAAGCCTTTCATTAACTTGAGCAGTCACATATTTATATCTTGCCTTAAGGTCTATGTTTTTCTCATAGTTACCTGCTCGTTTGATATAAAAATTAGCAGAATCTAATTTTTCAAGATTTATGAATGCTTGAGCTAATGTTGCGTTCGCTAAACCGAAAAACTTATTAGTCTTAACTAGGTTTCTTGATAAAGATCTTAGGTTATTAATTGCAGTTTGATTATTCTGAAGACGGATATTTGTTTTTTCCCTCCATATTCTTCCTTCAATAAAAACGGATTCATCTGTATTGTTATCCAATAAAAAATTAAAAGCTTCAATAGCAGGAAAAAATCGTCTATCATAATATCTTGCTTTGCCAAGAAGTAAATAAGCCTCATCGATAAAACTGTTTTTTTGAAGGCCATTAATATTCATAGAATGTTTTTGGATAGCTTTTACAGCCTTATCTTCAGCCTTCTTAAATCCTGGAACTATTGTAGTTTCGTCAAATTTTTCTCCCTTTAGTAAAATCGGATCAATCTCTATAATATCGTAGAAATCATCTTCAAAAGTTGCCTCAATTATGGTTTCCCCTATTTTAAGTGCTTCTTTTCCGTTAAATAAAACATTATATTTTGTATTTAATGAATGGTATTTTCTATTTATTAACTTGTCTTTCTGTGTTGAACAGGAGGACAAAAGTACTATTGTCAAAACTTTAAGTATGTTCGAAATATGCTGTTTTTTCAAGTATGTTTTTTTTATATTAACTAAAAAATAGATTGATTATTATACTTTAATTAAATTTAATTAATATTTGTGTGTTAAGCCGATTATTAATTTCCATTATTTTCAAATTATTTATTTTTGCAAAAAATATTTTTATGTCTGATTTTTATTCATTGAAGATTAAAAGTGTAGAGGAACTTACTCTAGAATCTGTAGCTGTTAGTTTCGTAATACCAGCCGAATTGAAAAGTAAATTTAATTTTTACTCCGGTCAATATGTAACATTAGAAACTAAGATCAATGGAAATAACACAAGAAGGTCCTATTCAATCTGCTCTGCTCCAAATGAGGATATAACTGTAGGTATAAAAAAACTTCAAGGTGGAATATTCTCTACACATGCAGTGGAGAACTTTAAAAAAGGAGAAGCAATTAATGTCAGCACACCCGAAGGTCGTTTTTATTACAAAGAAAATTATGGAAAAGAAATTATAACTGGAATCGCAGCTGGAAGTGGAATTACTCCAATTTTATCAATAGCCAAGTCAGTAGTAAGAGCAAATAAGGAAAATAAATTCGTGCTAATTTATGGTAATAAGTCAAAATCTGATAAAATGTTTTCAACGGAACTTTTAAAATTAAAATCAGAATTTCCTGACAGATTTATTATTATTGATGTTTATAGCAGAGCCAGTGAGGAAGGTTGTTTTTTTGGTAGAATTGACAATTCAATAATTAATTATTGTTTCAAAAAATATGGTAAGGCAGACAAGTATTTTATCTGTGGTCCTGAGGAAATGATTAAAAAATCATCTGATAAACTTTTAAGTTCAGGGATTTCAAAAAAAAATATATTCTTTGAATTATTTGTATCAAAAAATACTAAAAGCTCAGAATTAACAGAGGATATTGAATCAACAATAGATATTGTTTACGAAGGTGTCAATCATACTATTAAAAATCCAAAAAGTAAAACTATTTTAGATTCAGCTTTAGATTCAAATATCGATGTTCCCTATTCTTGCCAAGGTGGTGTCTGTGCTGCTTGTATTGCCAAAATAATAAAAGGAAAAGTAACAATGGACAATAATCAGATTTTAACAGACCAGGAAATTGATGATGGTCTTATTTTGGTCTGTCAATCTAAATCGACTGATAGTTATTTAAAAATTAATTTTGATGATGTTTAGATGTTTTTTTCGATTATCTGAATAGCTTTTTCAATAATTGTTAGAGGATCAATTGTTCTAAAAGCGTCTTCATATCCCTTAGGTATGAAATTTCCATATATTGATGTTGGAATTCCAGGAAACTTCTCTCTATCAACACATACCGAATATTTTTCAGGCTGACCAAATGGGGNAAATCCCGCATAAGGATGAGTTTGACCCCACACAGTAATTACTGGTATTCCAGCGTTTGATGCTAAATGACCATTTAAACTGTCCATNCTAATCATTAGATCTAAAAAAGGTAAAACCATCAACTGCTCTCTAAAATTCAATTCCTTTGATCCGTTGTAACAATTCAAATATGCTTTAGACCAGACCTCTANAAGTTTANTTTCNTTCACTCCAGAACCCAATAAAAGTATATTATAGTCTCTCTGTAATAATGCAATAACTTTTTGCATTAGATCATGAGGGTAAACTTTTCCTTGATGTTTNGCAAATGGAGCTATGCCTATCCATTTTTTTTTGTCACCATAAAAAATATCCTCCATTTTTTTTGGTAAAATATTNTTATGCGGAATTTGTGCTTTGGTTACATCAATTGGAAANCCTAATGATGTAAANACTTTTGAGTACCTAAAAACTGTNGGNGTCAATGGTTCAAAAAGTTTATTTTTAAATCTTGTTANNGCTNTNTTTTCAATNCTACCTTTGTCAATGGATCTTACTTTATAACCTCTNATCTTAAAAAGAAAAGACAATATTCTTGTCCTGATTACGAAATGTAGATCGGCAACATGTGTGGGTTTTAATTTTTTTAAAAAAGAAAAGAGTTTAAAAATCCCTGTTAACCCCTTATAGTCATTTTCTAGATCAATTGGCACAAATTGAATGTTGGAAAATTCATCAAATAGAGGCGCCATTTTTGATCTGCTTGCTACTTTGAAAGTAACATTTGGATAATTAACTGATAATACTCTTAAAACAGGGATCATAATCGCAACATCTCCGTATGATGAGAAACGAAGAATAAGAACTTTTTTTAGATTTTTCATCTCATTTTTTCGAGTCTCTGTATAATATTGGGTTTAACTCTTCATCATTGTACATTTTCATTTGCTTATAAACTTTCATGTATATTTCACCCTTTGAAATTTTAATCAACAAATCATCAATTGCTTTAGATAAATCTATTCTTTGTCTAAGCAATATATCAAGCTTAATATTACATTCTTTTTTGTGTTTAGTCGATGTATTTTTCCTCTTTGTCTCCTCTTGCATATGATAAATTTTTAACTCTAAAATTGATAGGCGATCAATTGCCCAAGCTGGGCTTTCCGTGTTAATCTCAGCATTTTTATCCAACTTAATACCATTATACTTATTCAAAAAAAAACTGTCAATATATTCTACCATATCTGTTCTATCCTGATTGGAAGCATCAATTTTTCTTTTTAACTCCATACCTTTAATGGGATCGATTTTAGGGTCCCTGATTAGATCTTCATAATGCCACTGAACAGTATCAATCCAACTTTTTTTATAAAGTANATATTCGATAGTCCCANNTTTTAATGGGTTAACTAGNTTTTGATTAACGGTNTTTAAAACATGATAATTATCAATGACTGACTTAAATATANTTATGGCTAAATGACTTATTTTATTTGTTTCCATATATTTAAATTGACTTTCATTACATTTGCAATATAAAGAATCTAATTATGATGAAGAAAATTTTTGANGGTATTGCATTTGTTTTTGAAGAGTTTTTATTTTTNCCTTTNAATGTTCTTCGTGAATTAGAATTAGACAATTGGTGGATAGCCAATATNGTTAGTTGGCTNTTTCTTTTAATTGGNTTTTGTGCTGGAGCTTATTGGATAAATAAATTGCGAATATTTAANAAAAATGGGGAAGAAAACAAGGANCCTAGTGCTCATTCATTTTTATAAATCAAAGCCTATATCTCTTCTGTAATACATTTCCTTAAATTCAATTTTCTCTAACCCGTTATATGATTTGCTTAAAGCTTCCTGCATTGATTTTCCCAAACTTGTAAGTGTTAATACTCTTCCNCCATTTGTTAAAACTTTATTTTTTTTACTTATTGTGCCTGAATGAAAAACCAATGCATTTTTGACTCTATCTAAACCTTTGATCTCATAACCTTTTGTATATTTTTCTGGGTATCCACCTGATACTGACATTACNGTAACGGCTTTTCTTTTGTCAATATCAAGTTTAATATTTCTAATACTTTGATTGGATACGGCCTGAAATAATGAAACAAAATCATTTTTAATCCTAGGAATAACGACCTCTGTTTCCGGGTCACCCATTCTNACGTTGTANTCTATTACCTTTGGCTCGCCANNAACATTAATCAAACCAATAAAAATAAATCCTTTATAAAGTAATTTTTCTGATTTTAATCCATTTATAGTTGGTTCAATAATCTTGTCGTTAATTTTTTTTTGAAATTCGTTGTCAACAAAAGGTACAGGAGAAATAGCTCCCATTCCACCAGTATTAAGTCCTGAATCGCCTTCTCCAATTCGTTTGTAATCCTTCGCCATNGGNAGTGTTATTCCATCTTCTCCATCCATTATTATAAAACATGAAAGCTCTATTCCAGACAAAAACTCCTCAATAACAACTTTGTCAGATGCTTCTCCAAACTTTTTATCCAATAACATAGACTTTAGCTCANCCTTAGCATCATTNATATCATCNATAATTAATACACCTTTTCCNGCTGCAAGTCCGTCNGCTTTAAGTACGTAGGGAGGTTTCATTGTTTCCAAAAATTTAAATCCTGCATTTAAAGATGATGATGTAAATTCAGAATATTTTGCAGTTGGTATTTTATACTTTTGCATAAACGACTTTGCAAAAGATTTACTTCCCTCTAATTTAGCGGCTCTACTCCCTGGACCAATAATACTAACACTTGACAAATTAGCTTTAGACTCAAAAAACTCTTTTATTCCTTCTACAAGTGGGGCCTCAGGACCGACTACAACCATTTCAATTTCATATTTGATTACCGCTTCTCCAATAGATTCAAAATCCATAACTGAAATCCCTAGATTAGTAGCAATTTTTTCAGTACCAGCATTTCCGGGAGAAACATAAAGTTTATTACACTTGGGGCTTTGAGCCAATTTCCAGCAAAATGTGTGTTCTCTTCCTCCAGAACCTAAAATTAATATATTCATATNAGCTTTATTNATTTTTCATATTTACAAATTGGTCAATACTTTCTAATAATTTTTTTCTTAACAANAGATGATTTTTTTTTGGTTTTAAATCAATTAAAGATAGTGTGTTTAAATCTGATGAACTACAACAAAAAAAATAATCAGATATTCCTGCCAATCGGCTAGTATGGTTTATGCTGCTTAGTCCATCNTTCAAAAAAATGACTTTAGTTCCATAAGCTACCGCAGGTAAAGCTACGTGNATTCTTGANGTAATTACAAGTTCTGATTTTTCTATTAATTTTAATTGTTCATTTGCNAANATAACTCTTTCCTTTTCATTGGATTTATTTGTATCTACTATCTGGGATTTATATTTAACATCTGAAAATTTATTTTTTGTTAAAAAATTCCTAAGTCTTTTTTTTAGTTTTTTATGTNTAATTATTTTGAATGGATATTTCAATAGCTCAATAAAANGGTTATTTGTATTAAAATTTGGTTCTATCCTATCAAGTGCTCCAGCAACAAGAACTCCCTTCCTCTTAAATCTCTTTTTTTTATTTCTCAAAGTTAAAGTTAAGCATCCTGAGAAATATGTTTCAACACCCTTTTCATTCAATATTTTTTGAGTATATATGTCTCGACACCCNATAGGTTCGTGTTTTTTAAAATACTCTATACCCTTGCTAGATAAAAGATTATTCTTGGCAATTGGGTTAATATGAAAAGATGTAAAAAAGGGAGTTATTTTTTTGTTAGGTGGCCAGTTATTTGGATTTTGCATAAACCATCCATTCATTAATAAGTGCACATTTGGTCCATTGTATTTGTGAAGGTTTTCTCTATCAATTCCAATAGCGTCCTCACCAATTAATTGTTTTGTTGCTATACTTTGAATATAATCTCCTAGATTATTAGACAAAGAATATGACAAATAAGCCTTTTTGCTAATCATTATTATGCACTTTTCTAAATTCATTCATTCTTTTTTCTTCATTAAAAAGATTAATTATTCTATCTCTAGCCTCTGGGCTGTTNATTTTTTTATTTATCTCCAAAAAGGATACTATTTTTTTTATTTCATCAGATCCATCAAACAAAAGTCCNGTTTTCCCAATTGCATTTGGAATACCGAAGACGCTGTTCCCAATTGGAATGCACTTACACAACATTGCTTCGCACAAAGCATTAGGNAGNCCCTCAAGTCTTGAAGGTTGAATATAATATTGACTCTCTGAATAATAATCCCTTAATTCAGATTCNTTCATCTGATTTAAAAATTCTATGTTTTTTGGTATGTCATACATCTCAATTGAATTATTATTTTCCAACCCAATAATTTTAAAATGAAACTGTGGTACTTGTTTTGCAAGCTCAAATATTATTGGAATACCCTTGATTTCAACCACCCTGGCTTCACTAATATTCGCAACACTTAAAATTGTTTTGGATTTNGTTTCTTTGGTTTTTTTCCAAAACNTNGGATCGTATGCTGTTGAAACAATTCGAACTTTATTCTTTATATGTGGTATCCANTTTATAAGTCCAGACTTAATTTTATTTTGTTTGAAAGCAACACTGCATCCCTCATATAAAGAACGATCAACGACCCAAACTTCTGATGATAAGTAATAGTTGAACTTGGCAATTACCTGTCTCAACCCTCTCTTTCCAAAAATTCCATGATTATTCTGGAAATCTGAGATAGCATCATAACCCCCTACTATTAGAATACTTTTAATTGAAAATAATCTTGAAAACAATAATGGTATAAACGAATGATAATCGCAAAACCAAATAAAAACAGAATCTGATTGTGGAAATATTTTAAGGCTTTTTATTATTTCATTTAGTCGATTCGTTAAAAACTTAAAAAAAAATTTTGATGGTTTAGACTCAATTTCAAAGACCTTATATCCAATTTTCGTGAGGTACTTTTTATCTCGGTTGACAAAAGTTCTTGGTAATGAATAAACTAGACAACAATTATTTGTTTTTTTCATGTTTAATAGTAAGGTTGTCAGCAATTTTTCTGTCGTTACTTAATCTTGGCACCTTATTTTGCCCTCCAAGTTTACCTATTTTTTTCATGTAAGCTTCGAAGCCATTCACTTTAACCACTGAAACCACCAGGGGCCTTAATACCTTTCCATTGATTAAATCCTCATAATATATATTTTGATTTTTCATTTCATCATCCAATTTTCTTGAAAATATATCTAAGTCTTTTGGGGGATTTTTAAAATCAATAAACCACTCATGAAAAGGTAACCCAGAGTCTGGATTAATTTGCGGCGCAACGGTAAACTCTCTAATTTCAATATTAGTTGAGCTAACTACTTTTTTAATTGCAGTTTCTACTTCTTTTACTATCACATGTTCACCGAAAGCTGAAATAAAATGCTTGATACGACCTGTGACAACCACTCTGTAGGGTTTTGTAGAGACGAAACGTACTGTATCACCAATATTATAAGACCATAATCCAGCATTTGAGGAAAGAATAATTACATAATTAATTCCTATTTTTATTTCTTCAAGTCTCATTCTCTCAGGTTTAGATTCATGGAAACTTTCTGCCTCTATAAACTCATAAAATATTCCGCTATTTAAAAGTAAAAGTAACCCATCGTTATCTTGGCTGTCTTGATAAGCAAAAAACCCTTCAGATGATGGGTAAAGTTCAATTGAATCAACTTTTTTCCCTATTAGTTTTTTAAACATTGTTTTGTATGGATCATAATTAACACCTCCATGAATGAACAATGAGAAATTAGGGAAAATTTTACTTATACTTTTACCTGTTTTGAATATCGTTTTTTCGAAATACATCTGAACCCATGATGGAATTCCTCCGATTACTGTCATATTTTCAATTAGCGTCTCTTCTACAATAGATTCGACTTTTTCTTCCCAGTCCTCAATGGAATTTGTATTCCAAGTTGGCATTCTGTTTTTCAACAAATAAGAGGGCACATGATGTGCTACAATTCCAGACAGACGTCCAATATAAATCCCGTTAGATTTTTCAAGAACCGGGCTTCCTTGAATAAAAATCTGTTTACCATCTACAAAATCAACTTTGCCTGTTTTATTTATATAATTTAAGATTGCATCCCTTGCTGAAATTATATGATTAGGCAGAGACTCCTTTGTGATAGGTATGTATTTTACTCCGGATGTGGTACCGCTTGTTTTAGCGAGGTATAGCGGTTTGCCTGGCCAAAGGACATCTTTCTGTCCGTTTAAAATCTTTTCTATGTATGGTTTAATTTTTTCATAGTCACTGATTGGGACCCTTTCTTTAAAATCATTATAATTCTCTATTAATTTAAAATTATGGTCTTTACCAAATTCTGTACTTTGTCCCCTTTTTAAAAGTTTTTGGAATACTTTTTCTTGAGTCTCTATTGGATTTGATATCCATTTTTTATTCTTCCAACCAATATATTTAGCAAAAATTTTAGCGAGAATTTTTTTCATATTACATAGGAAAATCAATAAACTTCTCTGGATCAAGAGGATATCCCTTTGACCATAATTCAAAATGTAAATGAAACCCAGCAGAAAACTCCCCTGTGTCTCCAGCTCTGGCGACAACCTCACCAGACTCGACATTATCGCCTTGATTTTTTGACACTGATGAATTATGTTTATAAACTGAAATAAAGCCGCTCGGGTGTTCAATTATAACCACATAACCTGTCTGGGCAGTCCACTCAGAAAATATTACTGTCCCTTCAGCTACTGAATAAATAGGAGAGTTTTCTTCTAATGAGATATCAACGGCAAAATGGTTTTCTTGAGGGTTGAAGTTTTGTGAAATAATACCTCTCGCTGGTGGATAAAATATATACAAATTATTGTTACTTTTTGAAGAGTTGAAATTATACTTTTCTTCTTCGGATACAAGTCTTCTTAATGCAGCATCTTCTTCGGATACTTTAGGATTCAGCCTTACTTTAGATCTTAGGTCTTCGATAGTTTGACTTTGAATTTGAGTAATCTCTATCTCTCCAGAAAGTGCTTTTTTGATTGAGTTAAAATATCTTTCTTGCTTTTCGAAATTAGTGATAATTGAATCAACTCTCATTGAATTTGATATTGCTTTCATTCGATACCTAGAGGTGGGATAGCCTGGTATTAGTTCTTTTATTGGGGAGAAAGCTATCAAAGTATATGTGATTGAAGCTATAAAAAATGAAAACAAAAGAATAGTCAAAACCAAAGTTACTCTTGAGGCTCTAAAATAAAACCTCTCTTCAAAGGTTTCTTCATCAATTATTGCAATTCTATATTGATCTAAAAATTTCTTTAATTTAGAATTTTTTCCAGATTTTGAATTTTTCATTTAAATACAAATATACAATTTAGCATAGTATATAATTAACTTGTTATTTCCTTTAAATATTTATTTTACCTTTGCCATAAGATTTTTTATTATGATAAGTACTTTCAAATTAGGAATGATTGGTGGCCCTCAAGTTATTTTAATTATCGCTGTGGTTTTATTGTTGTTCGGCGGTCGAAAAATACCCGAATTAATGCGTGGCCTTGGCAGTGGTATTAAAGAATTTAAAAACGCCACTAAAGAAGAGGACTCTAAAAAAAATGATGATTCAAAAGATTCTTAGTCTTTATCTGTAAAAGAGAAAGATTTTATTATTGTCTCCAGTTCAAACATGTAATCTCTTTTACTTATTGACGGAGCAAAAGCAAAACCCTCTATAACCAACCATCTATTAGCAACTTTGTCTTTGATCATATAGTTAACAAAAGGTCCTGCCATAAAATCATTCGCAACCTCCCATATTCCCTTGGTCAGGAACGTTTTCTGGGTATCCATAGTAGTTTTATAAAAAAATGGCCTGTAAGCTTTCTCAGTTATCATATAGGAGCTTTCTAGTCGTCCTGGAATATATATTTTTCCAATAGAATCTCTAACTTTTATTATAGTCTTAGTAATGTTTTTACTATTCATCACTTTATCGTTTATGCTATATACAATCAAGTTTAGATGTCCTTTAGAAATGGGCTTTTGAAACCAAATAAAATTTGTAGTGTCCTTAACAAGCTTATAAGCTGAGGGATATTTGATTGTAAATTCAAATTTTTTCTCAATTATTTTATCTGTGGCTAAGGCTTTTGAAATTCTTCTTGTCTTTTCCTTAATTTCATTTTCATTAAAAACGCTGTGTAATAGTTTTTTGTTCTCCTGCAATAAAAAGTTCATTTCGTCAGAATCTATTCCTCTAATTTGAGCTAAGACTTGTGGTTTCGCGTGCATATCCGAATAAAGACTAAACCCCGCAATTGAATCCAAGACAAATTCAACTATATTTCTGGATTGGAGTGCAAAGCCGTTAAAGAGTTTTGGCTTGATATATTTTAATGTAAAAGAAGGTTCATCAATTGGTAGACCTTCATATATATCTCCGAGAATATTTCGTAAACTAATGCCGAGTTCTTCTTCCCAAAAAACTTCAGGCATAACTATTGAAATTGTATTAATGTTTCCGCTTGACTCGGGAACATATCTTTGTGATGGTTTTTTTTCGCATGACAGAAGAGTTAAAACAATTAATATTCCATGTCTAATTTTTTTTTTCATTTGATTTTCGAATTACCTTAGTGCTCTGATTCCTGGCAACACGGCTCCTTCTAGGCACTCAAGCATTGCCCCTCCACCGGTTGAAACATAACTCATTTTATTTTTGAAACCAAACTTTTTTACAGCCAAAACAGAGTCTCCTCCTCCAACTAATGAAAAAGAGCCATTTGAAGTTGCCTCAGCAACTAAATTTCCTAACTCAATTGTGCCTTTTGAAAAATTATCGAATTCAAATACACCTAGAGGGCCGTTCCATAAAATTGTTTTTGAATTTATTATTATTGGTTTTATAATCTTTAGACTCTCTGGTCCAAAATCCAGACCTTGCCATCCCGTGGGAATTTTATTAATTTTTGATATTTTTCTATTTGCATCATTATTAAAAGCATCCGCAATAATAACATCTTCTGGCAAGTGAATTCTTACATTTTTTTGTTTGGCACTCTCAAGAATTTGAATAGAATACTTACAAAAATCGTGCTCACATATAGAGTCCCCAATAGAGCCTCCAAGTGCTTTTATAAAAGTATATGCCATACCGCCTCCAACTAGAATATCTGTGACGGAATTCATTAAACTCTGAATTATTGTAATTTTTGTTGATATTTTGGCTCCTCCTATTACTGCAAGTATGGGCTTTTTACCATTTTTTATAACCTTTTCAATGGCGTTAACTTCTCTCTCTAGTAGTTTACCGCAATATTTTTTTGAAAAAAACTTAGCAATAATTGTTGTCGATGCATGTGCCCTGTGTATTGAACCAAAAGCATCGTTAACATATGCTGTTCCAAGCTTTGATAAATGTTTTGCAAACTCTATATCTCCATTTACTTCCTCGGGATAAAACCTAACATTTTCCATTAACATTATTTGACCAGGTTTAAGAGATTTTGCCATTTTTTCAGCTTCCTTCCCAATAATAGATCTACAGAAAATAATTTCTCGTTCAAAAACCTCAGATACTGCATTTACGATTAGTACACATGATAAATCTTTTTGATATCCATTTGGTCTGCCTATATGTGTTATCAAAATTACACTTCCCCCTCTGTTTAAAATTAAGTTTATTGTCTCTTTCGAAGCATCTATTCTTGTTTTATCAGTTATTTTATTATTGTCAAGAGGAACATTGTAATCAACCCTTACAATAACTCGTTCTCCGTGAAAATTTATATTTTCAATTGTTTTCATGAGTAAAATAATACCATAAAATTATAAGAATTTTAATACAAAGCTTATTTTTAAATGTTTAAAAAATCTATTCTTTATGATTAAATTATCTGTACTTTTAGTTAAACAATTATAAAGAATAATGATTGGCTTATCGGGAAATGAAGATTTAATTGCTAATGTCAAAAGGAACATAAAAAATAATACGACTCCTCATTGTCAACTAATTAACGATTGTGACGGACTGGGAGGGCTTTCTCTTGGGATGTTAATTGCAGAGGAGCTTTTAGGAAAAAAAGTCCTTGAACACCCTGACTTTAATTTATTCTTACCATTAGAAAAAGATGATCTTTCAGAAAACTCATTTGATAGATTTAAAGGCTTGTTCTCAAAAATGAGTTTTTGTGGTCTTTCAGACTGGAGTGAAACTTCTAACTCGAACACACTGGGTCAAATAAAAGTTAAAGATGTTGTCAATCTTCATGAAAAGGTTTTATTAAAAGCATTTAAAGGAAAAAATAAAGTTCTCATGATTTGGGGGCCCGAGTTTCTTAATATTACAGCTGGCAACAAATTACTTAAAATACTTGAAGAGCCTCCAGAGAATACTTATTTTATTTTAATAACAGAGAGCATTCATCAGGTTTTACCAACTATTNTCTCAAGATCTTTTATTCTAAATTTAAATAAA
This sequence comes from Flavobacteriaceae bacterium, assembly GCA_002721275.1. GTDB lineage: Bacteria > Bacteroidota > Bacteroidia > Flavobacteriales > Flavobacteriaceae > Marivariicella. Next base: position 38,219 of record PBJZ01000010.1, on the reverse strand, counting down.
ATCCCTGCCTCTGAGATAGAAAAAAAACTTATCGAAATTGGTNTTGATAATCCAAGTGAAGTGTCTAAAGCNTCCCTTGGAAGCTGGAGGCGCGCAATTAGACTATCAGAAAAATCTGCAATGATTAAAAAAATAGAATTAATTTGGATAGATGGTCTTCGTGCTGCTTTTAGATCNAATGGAAATAAAAAAATTGTNCTTGAACTAATGAATTGGGCCGACAAAATTTCGGCATCTAGCAGAGANGANCAGAGGCAATTTTTAGAATTTGGCTCTGATTTANTTAGAAATGCCTTAGCAATAAACTATAGCGCAAAAGAAACTTCAAGCTATTTAAGTTTAAATGATTTCAAAATCGAAAAACTNGCNCCATANATACATAGTAAGAATATTATGGATATAACAAATTTAATCAATGATGCATATTATGAAATAAAGAGAAATGCAAATACAAAAATNCTTTTCTCNAATTTCATTCTGAAAATCGCACGATTTTTAAACAGGAAAGAAGACTAGGCTTTTTTAAAAACAAAAATATTTGAAGAAAAGTTTCCTGTGAAGATGGCAATAATATTAGACAGNGTTCCAACAAAAAGGGAAAGAATCCANGGCATCCANAATTTCNTTCGTTTAGCAGACAAAAGAGATATATANTATGCATCTAATATGAGCGCCCTTTTTTCTATCAAAACAAAACCTTCTTTTTTAAATAAATNTATTAGCCCTTTTGGCGTAAAATGCCATATGTGCCTTGGAACATCGAGACCNGCCCATTCAGACTTAAACNCTTGTGAATCAATGCTTTGTATGTTTGGAACTGCAACTACNAAGCGNCCATTCGGTGACAANANGGTTGANANTGTTGANATAGTTTTTANTGGACTAGANGTGTGTTCAAGCACATGCCATAAACTTACAACATCAAACTTTGTTTCAGAAAGTCCTTTTATTGAAGAAAANACTTTTAAGCCTTTATCGAGACAAATTTTCTTNGCCANATTACTTTTCTCTATNCCNATTGCTTCAATNCCTCGTAGCGAAATATAATTTAAAAAATGTCCNCTTCCGCAACCATAATCTAAAACCCTTTTTGTTNANGNTTNTTTTGTAATAATTTTATATTTNTAGTNAGCCATTACCTGCCGTGCAAAAGAATAAACTTTATCNNTGAANTNCTTATTTTCAATCTTATACGANTGATAGTTGNCAGTNCNATAAAANCGATACATATCTTCATCTAAGGGNATTTTTGTTTTGGCTACAGTAAAATTNTCGTTAAAATAAACAGAAAATAATTCTCCCGTAACAANGGTNTCTTTAGATGTACAATAATAATTTTTATATTTCTTCATNTGTTCCACGTGAAACATTTATCTTCCNAATGAAACCAACAGAACGCTTATGTCGCTGGGATTAATTCCGCTTATTCTACTAGCTTGNGATATAGTTTGCGGATTAATCTTAATAAGCTTTTCTTTNGCNTCAGAAGACANAGAGCTTAACTTACTNTAGTCAAACTTTTTTGGTATTNCTATGTTTTCCAATCTTTTTAATTTNTTAGCAACTTCNATTTCTTTGTTTATGTATCCAGANTACTTNATTTGAATTTCNGCCTGTTCAATCACTTTTTCGTCTAATGAGTTTTTANCCTTATATAANGAAAACTCNGTCAATTCNAAAAGNTCTGNAGANTTAATATTGGGCCTNGCTANAATTTTATCTAATTTTCCGGACTGCNTAACANCAGATGANTTCCTTTTAAGCAAAATATTATTCATTTTCTTTGGGTCAAAGCTAGTNCTTCTAAAAAAATGTATTANTTTTTCTGTTGNCTTAATTTTTTGATTTANCTCGTCTATNTTTTTTCGNGANATTAACCCNATACTATGTGCCTTGGGCATTANCCTTTGGTCTGCATTATCTTGACGAAGAAGCATACGATACTCTGCTCTTGAGGTAAACATACGATATGGCTCATCTGTNCCTTTTAATACNAAATCGTCTATTAANACCCCNATATANGCCTCATCTCTTTTAAGCACAAANGGATCNGCNTCATTAATTTTGAGACTTGCATTTATNCCGGCCATTAGACCTTGAGCTGCNGCCTCTTCATATCCAGTTGTTCCATTAATTTGACCNGCAAAATATAAATTTTGAATTAATTTTGTCTCTAAAGTNCTTTTTAACTGAGTAGGNTGGAAATANTCATACTCTATTGCATAACCNGGCCTAAAAAACTTCACATCTTCAAACCCCTTGACCATTTTTAATGCTGAAAATTGTACTTCCTGAGGCAATGAGGTTGAAAACCCGTTTACATAAACNTCAACNGTGCTCCAGCCCTCAGGCTCTACAAAAATTTGATGCCTAGATTTTTCAGAGAATCTATGAATTTTATCTTCNATCGAAGGGCAATAGCGAGGNCCTATACTTTTAATCCTTCCATTAAACATTGGAGATCTGTCGAAGCCAAGCCTTAACTGGTCGTGNACATCCTCAGACGTATNTGTTATNTANCATGACCTTTGTTTCGTTAGCTTTTTNGTNTTCTTATTGAAACTAAACGTTCCTGGATTNATNTCCCCNGGCTGTTCCTCCATCAAAGCATAATTAAGTGATCTGCCATCAACCCTTGGCGGTGTTCCTGTCTTCATTCTCCCAGAGATAAACCCAAAAGACTCTANANCTGATGTAAGTCCNGTTGAGGCTTTCTCTCCTGCCCTTCCACCACCAAAATTATTTTCNCCTACATGGATAAGNCCATTTAAAAAAGTNCCATTNGTNAATATAACTGTNTTAGATANAATATTTATTCCTAGCGATGTTTTGACNCCCTCGACTTTATNNTTTTTCACGGAAAGGCCNACAACCNTGTCCTGATAAAAATCAAGATTTTTNGTTTTTTCTAAGAGATCACGCCAATAGTTAGAAAACATGACCCTNTCTGATTGNACCCTGGGNGACCACATAGCNGGGCCCTTTGATCTATTTAACATTTTAAACTGTATNGCGCTGTAGTCAGAGACCAACCCGCTGTATCCACCGAGCGCATCAATTTCTCTTATAATTTGACCCTTAGCAATNCCCCCCATAGCAGGATTACACGACATTTGACCNAGGGTTTGTAAGTTCATTGTAANTAATAATGTTTTAGATCCTAAATTAGCAGCAGAAGCTGCTGCCTCGCAACCAGCATGACCGCCGCCAACAACTATTACATCATATNCTTTTTCAAACATNNGNAGATGATTTATGTTTCACGTGGAACAACTCTATCATTTGGTTCTCTTTATTNGACATGATTTTTCTGGAATCCGNTGTAGCATCTGTGTAACCTATTNAATGGAGNAATCCGTGAGAAATAAGCCTAAGNAATTCATTTTCAAGTGTTTGCGANTATTCTTTTGCNTTTTNCNTTGCCATTTCCAGAGAAATAAAAACTTCTGCCTCTATGCCTTGTTTNGTNTCATANGGGAAAGTAATAATATCTGTTGGTCNNTCATGACTAAGAAATTTCTTNTTTAATTCTTGTATCTTCTTGTTATCTACAAAAATNAATAACAGGCGGGTTATTATTATATTNGAACCAAATGCACAATCNGACAGCCAANCNTGGANATCATTAACTCTCAATAATTGGGGNTTATTTAANAACTCTATCATTNCAATAACAAATATACATCAAACTAAGTGCAGATNAAACTAAGGTATTATATCTTTGTAGCNTATGAAAGAAAGAGTTCGTTTTGCGCCNAGCCCCACNGGCCCCTTACACATTGGTGGGCTAAGGACTGCGCTNTTTAATTATCTATATGCAAAAAGCACAGAAGGTGTCTTTATNTTAAGAATTGAAGACACAGATAAAAACAGGTATGTNNAGAAAAGNGAAGAATATATTCAANANGCGTTGAGTTGGGCAGGGATTTCACCCGATGAAAGCACATANACAGNAGGTAAATATGGGCCTTACAAACAAAGCGAAAGGCTAAGTCTNTACANAGAAAATATAAACGAGCTCATAAAAAAAAATAAAGCCTACTATGCATTTGACTCAAANATAAAGCTTGATGAGCTGAGAAAAAATGAAGAATCCAANGGGAAAANATTTAATTATGGTTTTAACAATAGGNTNGAACTNGACAACTCTTTGAGNCTAACTAAACAACAAACAGANGANAGAATTAAAACAGAAACATATGTNATCAGNCTAANAATAGATCCTGGAGAAACGATCGTTAGTGATCTANTAAGGGGAACTCTTAAAATAAANAATGAAATATTAGATGANAAGATTTTAATAAAAGCAGACGGGTTTCCAACCTACCATTTTGCAAATGTTGTTGACGATCATTTAATGAAAATTACAACTGTTATAAGNGGGGAGGAGTGGCTTCCTTCATTAGCTATTCATGAGTTNCTTTATAAAGCCTTTAACTGGAAAAAACCNANGTTTTTGCATCTTCCTTTAATCCTTAANCCAACTGGNAAAGGAAAACTCTCNAAAAGAGATGGTGAAAANCAAGGTTTTCCNGTTTTTCCTTTGAAATGGGAAAANACNTTGGGGTNCAAAGAATTGGGTTACACGAGTATTGGTCTAATTAATTATATTTCATTGCTAGGCTGGAACCCNGGCAGTGATANAGAAATATTTAGCCTAAATGAGCTNATCGANAACTTTAGCATNGGCGGAATNCAAAAAGGNGGTGCTCGGTTTGATATTGAAAANGCAAANTGGATAAACCACAAGCATATATCTAGTTCACAATTTGAAGATTTTGAAAAAATATTTCCTGATAAATGCGGTGTTCTGAAAAAACACTTTGACAAAAAAGGTAAAATTATTTTTGACGAACTAAAAAAAAGAATAGTTGTAGGCCCAGACTTTGACTCAGAGCTTTTACCTTTTATTGAAGCACCAAAAAGCTACGACGATAAATTCATAACATCTTTGTCAAAAAAACATGATCTCTTAAAAATATTGTTTGAAATTGAAAAAGTTTTGAAAAAAGAAGGGGTAAATGATTTGAAAGAAAAATTATATGAACTTGGAAAATCTCAAGGAATAAAATTTGCACTGATAATGCAGTTGCTTAGACTAAGTCTTGTTGGTAAAATGTCGGGGCCTAATATTTTTTTTATAACAAAGATTATCAAGGATTCATTATCTTTAAAACGACTAAGTAATTTAATTGATCACATAAAAAAACCCTAAACACTATGACCGCATTATTTATTTCAATCTTCGTTGTATTAATTTTATTGTCCGGTCTTTTTATTGTCAAACAACAAAGCGCCGCGATTGTAGAGAGATTCGGCCGCTTTCTTGTCGTCCGAAGCCCTGGCTTGCATATAAAAATTCCTCTTGTTGATAAAATTGCTGGAAGACTAAGTTTAAGGATTCTCCAGCTGGACGTAATTGTTGAAACAAAAACTAAAGATGATGTTTTCGTAAAACTCAAGGTCTCTGTCCAATATAAGGTCCTTGAGGATAAAGTGTATGACGCCTTCTACAGACTTGATTTTCCTCAAGACCAAATAACTTCATATGTTTTTGATGTAGTTCGTGCCGAAGTACCTAAAATGATATTAGATGATGTATTTGAGAAAAAAGATGAGATAGCTAACGCAGTTAAGAGCGAATTGAATGACGCTATGAGCAATTATGGTTACGACATAATTAAAGCTCTTGTCACGGACATAGACCCTGACGCCGAGGTTAAGACGGCAATGAATAAAATTAATGCAGCCGAGCGACAAAAAGTTGCAGCACAATATGAGGGCGATGCTGCAAGAATTTTAATTGTGGAAAAAGCTAAGGCTGAAGCAGAAAGTAAAAGGTTACAAGGACAAGGAATCGCAGATCAAAGAAGAGAAATTGCAAGAGGGCTGGAGGAGTCTGTTGATGTTCTTAATAATGTTGGGATTAATTCTCAAGAAGCGTCTGCTTTAATCGTTGTAACTCAACATTACGACACCCTTCAATCTATCGGAGAAGAGACAAACAGCAATCTTATTTTGCTTCCAAATTCACCTCAAGCCGGAAGTGACATGCTTAATAATATGGTTGCTAGCTTCACGGCAAGCAATCAAATTGGGGAAGCGATGAAAAAGCAAAACACTGATAAAAACAAAGAGAAAAAGAAAAAAAATAATACCTAATTTTTTGTTTTCGGCCAATTATCCCTTAGCCCAACGGTTCTGTTGAATACCAGGCTCCCTGACTTACTCCTGGTGTCAACACAAAAATATCCCAATCTCTGAAACTGATATAATTGGCCGGGTAAAGCCGACTGTATACTGGGTTCTGCAAATGCAAAAATTTCCTCTAATGAGTTTGGGTTAAAAAAATCTAAAAAAGATTTATTTTCGTGTTGGTCTGGCGCTGGATCATTAAAGAGTCTATCGTATAGATTCACCTTAACCTTAATTGCTTGATGTCTACAGACCCAATGAAGGGTTCCTTTAACTTTTCTTTTACTTGCTTCACTTCCTGATCCGCTTTTAGACCCCTTATCATAGGTACATAGTACTTCTGTAATATTTCCTGACTTGTCTTTGATAACAGACTCCCCCCTAATTATGTATGCATTTTTTAATCTTACCTCCTTTCCAAGTGATAGTCTAAAAAATTTTCTATTTGGTTCCTCTCTGAAATCCTCTTTCTCTATATAAAGATGTTTTGAAAATGGTATTTCTCTTACTTTATTAATTGTGCTTTCTGGATTAACTTCACCCTCAAGCGTTTCAGATCCTTCTTCATAATTTACAATTGTCAATTTAATTGGATTTAGAACCGCATTGACCCTGGGCGCTATTTTATTGAGATGATCACGAGCACAAAATTCAAGAAGAGACGCCTCAATTATATTTTCTCTTTTGGCAATCCCCGCTATGTTAACAAAATTTTTTAATGCCTCGGGCGTATAACCCCTTCTTCTGAGGCCGGATATTGTTGGCATTCTCGGGTCATCCCAAGAAGAGACAAGCTTGAGATCTATTAACTGCTTAAGCTTTCTTTTGGAGGTGACAGTATATGAGAGGTTTAGCCTTGCGAATTCTGTTTGTTCTGGAAGCCTTTTCTCAATTGGTAGTGATTTTAAAAACCATTGATATAAATCTCTGTGAGGCTTAAATTCAAGTGTACACAAAGAATGTGTAATTTGTTCAAGATAGTCCGACTGCCCATGGGTCCAGTCATACATGGGGTATACACGCCATTTATTACCAGTTCTGTGATGAGACTTATTTAATACCCTGTAGATGACGGGGTCTCTAAGAAGCATATTAGGTGACTCCATGTCAATTTTAGCTCTGAGAACATGTGTTCCCTCAGGGTGCTTTCCGTTTGCCATTTCTTGAAAAATATTCTTACTTTCACCTATTGATCTTTCTCTGTAAGGGCTATTTTTTCCTGGAGTTGTTGGGGTTCCTTTTTGATAAGCTATTTCCTCCGAGCTCTGAGAGTCAACGTACGCAAGACCTTCGTCTATTAAATATTTTGCCCATTCAAAAAGTTGTTCAAAATAATCAGAAGCGAAGCATTCCTTGTCCCAGGAATAACCTAGCCAGTTAACGTCGTTCTTAATTGCTGTAACGTATTTACTCTCTTCATTTTGTGGGTTTGTATCATCAAAACGCAGGTTAACTGCTGCGCCATATTTTTGACCAAGATTAAAATTCAAACAGATTGCCTTTATGTGGCCGATGTGAAGATAGCCGTTTGGTTCGGGTGGAAATCTAAAGCGTAGGTCTTCTCTTTTTAAGCCATTCTTTAGATCCTCTTCAATAATACTCTCAATGAAGTTAAGAGAACGATCTTTTTTATCCATACAAGATATTTTTATAAAGATATGAAAACAGCTTATCAAGTCTAAGTTTAAAAAGTAGTTTATATCTTTGAAAAATTATGGAAATAATCAAATTAAAAAATATCCGTATTCATACAAACCATGGGTGTCTTGAGGAGGAAAAACTTATTGGTAGTGATTATGTGGTCAATATAGAGGTGCAGGCAAATCTGAAAGGATCAATGATTTCTGACGATCTGAAAGACACAATAGACTATGTGTCGATAAATAATATAGTAAAAAAAGAAATGAAAAAAAGATCAAAGCTTCTAGAACACGTTTGCTCTAGAATTTTGGATGAACTTTTTTCTGAATATGAAAATGTGCTTATGGCCAAAGTTGAAGTTGCAAAAATTAACCCACCTATCGGGGGGGATATGGATTCGGTTGCTTTAATTGTTGAGAGAAGCAAGGTTTCAAAATAATAAGTGCTATTTTTGCTGTCATGGCATCGTGGCCGAGTGGCTAGGCAGAGCTCTGCAAAAGCTTGTACAGCGGTTCGAATCCGCTCGATGCCTCTTCAGGCCCATTTAAATAATGGGCCTTTTATTTAGTTTCTACTATTTTTCCTCCTAATGAATTTTTTTTTATTACTTTTTTTGGGTTTCCATAAATTCTTACTGTTGCTCCTGTTGTAGATTTTATATCCATTAAATTGGTTGCCCTAGCATGAACTAAGGAACCTATGCTGGCCATCACAGTTGATTGATTTGAAAAAAGCTCATCTGCATTACATATTCCACCAGTACTGGCCTTAATTTCAAGAACACTTGTTTCCCCTTGCAAGTCAGCAGTCCCTCCAGAATAAACTTGTAATGAAATTTTTTCAGTATCAAAATACCCCTCTAAGGAGGACCCTTCTTGTATTTTTATATTGATGTTTGTTTGAATCAAAGAATCGATTCTGATTTTTGCTCCCTGGAACAAGTTTATTTGTTGTATTGAGTTTTTATTATAAACCTGAATATATAATTTTTCTAAGGCAAGGTTTTTGTTAATTCTTGATCTAAGCTTTAAATATCCATTTTTAATTTTATATCCAAAAACAGATGGATCTTTATTGTCCGAGTTGATAACGATTTTATTAACGTCACTTTTTATTAGATCAACCTTTATTCCTTGGTAAACTCCAATTGATGAATACTCCCCTGGTATTATAATTTCCTCTGAATCCTGGGCATTTAATAGGTGACTTGATGCTATTGCGATTAAAAAAAATTTATAATTTATTATCCTTGTTTTCTCCATTTTTTATGCTAAATTAAAATCTAACTGTCTATTCATTATGTCTGCTTTTTTTACTATCACTTGGATGGCATCCCCTAATTTAATTATGTTACCAGAAACATAGCCTTGTATTTGATGTTTTTTTTCATCATAAAAATATTGATCTTCTTCAATGCTTTTTATTGGAACCATTCCTTCACATTTATTTTTAGATAACTCAACATAGACCCCCCTTTCTGTAAGACCCGAAACTATTCCTTCAAAAATTTTTCCAACTTTATCCTCCATAAATTTAACTTGCATGTATTTAATTGAATCTCTTTCCGCTTTGACTGATTTTTGCTCTCTGAAAGATGAGTGTATGCATGCCTCATCAATTACTTTTTTATTTATGTCTTTAACTCCCATTAGATGCTTGTGCAGAAGTCTATGCGCTATCACGTCAGGGTATCTTCTTATTGGTGAAGTGAAGTGAGTATAATTTTCAAAAGCCAGACCGTAATGACCAATGTTGTTGGTTGAATATACAGCTTTTGACATCGCTCTAATAGATAGGTTGTCTATCATATATTGTTCTGGCTTTCCTCTTACTTGTTTAAACAAATTATTTAATGACTTATTCAAATTATTATTTTTTTTATCAAATCCATAACCAAGAGCATTTGCCACTTCATGTAAATTTTTTATTTTTTCATCGTCCGGATTATCGTGAACCCTGTATACAAAATGCTTTTTGGTATCTTTTTTATTTATAAACTCTGCAACTCTTCTATTGGTTAACAACATAAACTCTTCAACCAATTTATTCGCGTCTTTTGATTCTTTGAGGATAATTCCTACTGGATCATTATTTTTATTTAAATTAAACTCAACTTCAATTTTGTCAAAAGAGAGGGCTCCTTTTCTCATTCTTTTATCTCTTAGCGATTTAGCTATAATGTCCAGACTTGTAATTGCATCAACTATTTTTCTTGATACAGTGTATTCCTTATTATTATGAGAGGCCTCTTTTTCTATTCTATTATTTTTACTTTCAATTATATTCTGTACCTCCGAATAAGAGAATCTGTTGTCTGATTTAATTACCGTTTTTCCATACCACTCTTTATATATTTTTCCATTTAAATCCATTTCAAAAACAGCAGAAAAAGTGAGTTTTTCCTCGTCTGGTCTTAAAGAACAAAGTTCATTTGAAAGCTCCTCTGGTAACATCGGTATCACTCTATCTACAAGATACACTGAAGTAGCTCTGGTGTATGCCTCTCTATCTAAATTTGAATTTTCTTTCAAATAATGAGTTACATCTGCAATGTGCACTCCTACTTCAAAATTATTATTTTTCTTTTGATGAAAGGAAATGGCATCATCAAAATCTTTTGCTGTTTTTGGATCAATAGTAAAAGTTAGTTTTTTTCTAAAATCTTTTCTCTTATTTATCTCAACTTGCGTAATGCTTTTGTCTATTTTTTTTACTTCTTCATGTACAATGTTACTAAAACTAGATTTAAAACCATATTCAAACAAAATAGAGTTCATCTCTACATCTATCATCCCTGGTTTTCCCAATGTTTTTACAATTTCTCCAAATGGTGACTGAGATTTTGGTGGCCATTTACTTATTTTTACGATAACTTTATCCCCGTCTCTTACTTTTTTCATTTCGCTAATAGGTAAAAATATATCTGTATACATTTTTGTTCCCCTTGTTAAAACAAAACCAAAATCATTTCTCTTTTGAACTGTTCCAACAAAATCCTGATTTCCACTTTTAATTATTTCTACGATTTCTCCTGAAATTTTATTGTTTTCATTTCTTCTTTTATAAACATACACCTTAACTGTATCATTATGGAGCGCTTTATTAAGTTTTTTATTAGAAATAAATATATCTTCATCTTTATTTAACAGATATCCATTTCCTGCTTTTGTTATATCTAGTATTCCTACTTTATAACTACTTTCCTCTTGTTTGAATTGATATTTTCCTTCTTTTATTTTATGAACTATATCATTTTTAAATAGTTTTTTTAATATCTTATTTACACGTTCTTTTCCTTTCAAACCTTTTATATCCAACTTTTTTGATATCTGCTTATAATTCAAACTTTCTTTGGTATTGTTTCTAAGAATTCGTATAACTTTCAGTTCAAGAACTTTGCTTTTTTTTATTGACATATTTTCATCTGTGATTCAAAATTAAAAATTAAAGAGCGACTAGACATATAAACACATATAAACATATNTACATTTTATTTATTTANTTATTNATTAAAAATAATTATGATTATAGNNTGTTAATATGTGAAATAACTTTTTTAAAAAATNGATAGAATAATAAAAAAATAAAATATATTTAAAAATATTAACAGGTTATATTTTCTTAAGATACTGATTAGCAATTAATAGATTGAATTGCTAACANACGTTAAGTATTAGAATANGTTAATAAAATAACCAGTAATTAAAAAGAAAAAGTGTTGGTATGTAAGCCTATTTTGTTAGCTTAATAATTGTAAATATGTGTAATTAAAAGATAAAAGTTTATTCTTTTTTTTATACCGGATAAAAAAACAAAAAAACAAAAAAAGTTATTTTATTTATTAACTGCTTATAAAACAATTTTAACAAAAGTTATAAACCAAAAATTAGATTANTAACTTTAAAATAAAAAATGAAAATAGCAATAGGAAACGACCACGCNGGGGTNGAAGCAAAGAAATCAATAGTTNAATTTTTAGAGAATANAGGAATAGATGTAAATAATTTTGGNACNAACNGCAAAGATAGTGTAGATTATCCNGANCATATTCATCCAGTTGCAGAGTTTGTTTCTCAGACAAACAAATCCTTTGGTATTATAATATGTGGAAGNGGGAATGGGGCCGCAATGACCGCTAATAAAAATAAAAACGTAAGAGCAGCNCTTTGTTGGTCAAAGGANTTGTCTAAGCTNGCTAGACAACANAATGATGCAAATNTAATAAGCATNCCAGCCCGATATGTTACNAAAAAACAAGCAATAGAAATGGTGGAAACTTTTATTAAAACAAAGTTTGAAGGAGGAAGACATAAAATAAGAGTAGATAAAATNTCAAAAATGTAATGATTAAATATTGTTGTTATAAATATGAAGANTTAACTGCGTTAGAAATATATGAGATTATGAGATTAAGAAGCCAAGTTTTTGTGGTCGAACAAAACTGCATTTATCAGGATCTTGACAGAAAAGACATAAAAGCTCATCATATATTAGCAAAGGAAAGAAGTAAAATTATAGGGTATTCTAGAATATTAAAAAAAGGTGAGTCATATGAAGATTTTTCTTCAATAGGAAGAGTAGTTGTAAAAAAAGAAAAAAGAAAAAAGAATATTGGAAGAGAGTTGATGGAATTTACTATTAAAACCTGTTTCGAGCTCTACCCTAATAATAATATAAAAATATCAGCCCAGACATATTTAAAAAGATTTTATTTAGAAAGAGGGTTCAAATATAAAGGNGAAGATTANNTAGAAGACGGGATNCCNCATTGTTCTATGTATTATGAAAAGANGAATCTAAGNAANNANAAAATNGATTTTTTNATTTCTTTGTAATTCANAANTTTTGGANCNGAATANATTATNAAATAANNGCCATTNGGGAGTTTTNCNTTGATNAACNTNGTAATGATCTNNTAAAAAAAANNNTATTCTTCTNCGAATNAAATTTCTTTTTNCGGCGANTGGAATAATTTTTTTTGGGACAATAATCCCTATNCNAATTTTTTNNTTGTNTTTATGAATATANTTAATNGTAAAANANNCNCCTTTNANNTTTANNCCAANNTCAAAAATTTTTTTGATTNTNGATTTGGATTTTATNGGNAAAAAANTCAAANTCTATCTTTTNTTTGAAGAGTAGTTATTATTGCNTCTTTCAANATCAGCCATATAAAACGAGGGNTCNATAANAATAGAAGCAATTTCNTTTTTNGGNNTNNTAATAGTTANAGTATATTGNGGGAATGCCCAAGNCCAGTCNTTTTCAACAANCCAATTTAGNCCATCATAAGGATTACTNTTNTCTCCTCGCATTAAAGTAATTGGAACGTAATGCATCTNNTGAGTNCCATCTTTAAANACNACTAAAATATCGAGAGGCATNGGCATTGATCCAANTCTTTCAAGAACAACCANNGTTTNATCTTCAACCNCGTTTACNGACCTTATNGCGTAATCAATAGTGTTNGTGGTTTGTGTCCAGTCAGTAATNTACCANTTNAGTTGAATACCAGAAACAGATTCTGCCACACGCCTAAAGTCATTTGGNGTAGGNTGAGTAAANTTATGTAANGANTAGTAATTTTTAATNGTTTTAGCAAGGTNTNCAGGACCAATNATGTANCCAAGCTGTGCCAAAAAAACAGCTCCTTTGCTGTAAGCAGTAGCTTCGTATCCNAAATTATAGTCATATCTGTTAGAATTTGTTGATTGAGGNTGTTCTTTTCCAGATGTTGCAAGNTGAAAGTATCTGTTATATGANGATATTAANGGAAAAGGAGCATTNTCNTCNAGAATGATATCTTCTGCGATTGTGGAAATATATGAAGCAAAACCTTCATCCATCCACTCATGTTTTATTTCATTNGTNGCAAGAATATGNTGAAACCANGAATGGGCTAATTCATGCGCAGTAACNCCNGCAAGGTCACGAAAATTTCTGTCTCCCGAAATNAATGTCAACATTGCATATTCCATNCCNCCTTCACCCCCCTGAACAACATTATACTCCTTGTAGGGGTAGGGACCAATAGTATTGTTAAAAAAACGCATGAAGTCAGCGGTTTTTGGTTGTAACTTTTTCCAGTTTTCTTTTATCTCAGGATTATTTTTATAAAAGAAACGNAGGGTTACACCATTTGGGCCAGGGTAAGTATCNTGAACGTAATCTGGATCTGCAGCCCAGGTAAAGTCGTGNACTGAGGGAGCTATAAACCTCCACGAAAGTTTTTTGCCNTTCACTTTTTTTTGTTTTTCGCCATAACCNCGGCCGTATTCTTCNGNGTTTTCTANATAACCACTGGCAGCNACCGTATAGTTTTTGTCAATATTAATNGTAACATCNAAGTCTCCCCACACCCCATGGAACTCTCGGCCAAGGTAGGGNTCAGCATTCCANCCATCATAGTCGTATTCAGCAATTTTGGGATACCATTGAGACATTGATATTGCAATACCNTCCTCTGAATTTCTTCCCGCGCGATTGACTATTTTNGGCAATTGACCCTCAAACCNCATTGTNAANTTTGTTTTTTTTCCAGGCAAGAGAGGTCTATTTAANGGTACTTCGAGAATTGTNTCAGANTCCACAGGCGAGAGCAGGACACCNTCTTGNTTCAGGNTTANGCTTGTGATATAGCCTTGTTCTTTTTTTTTCAAACTATCAATATTAGGCATATATTTAAACCTNACATTTATATCTTTTCCGGTTTTAACTCTGACTGCCATTTCGCTTTCAGGTTTAAANGCATTGAAAAACATATGATAAAAAACTTTTCTTAGNGTGTCAGGNGANTTNTTAGTNTAAACAAGCTCCTGNTGGCCTGAATATTTANAACTTTCGACATCCATATCAACNGTCATNTTGTAATTGACCGATTGTTGCCAGTANTTTTGAGACAAGACTAATTGANAACTCGANAGAAATAAGAAAAAAANNAGACTGAGTTTGGACATGTNTAATAAATTAAAATTATTGCTAAATTAAGGATTTAGACTTTAAAAAAAATCATTGATAGTTGAACAAAAGTCAAGCCTAANTCCTTTTTCGGTTTTTTTTAAAAATACAAGCTCGTGGTTTGGGTCGTGTTCCATAAACAAGATCCAATTGTTCAATTCGGCCTTTTTCATAAAAGAAGCCTTTTCTTTTAATGTTAATAGNGGGCGGGTGTCGTANCTCATAATATATGGAATAGGAATNTGACCAACAGTTGGAATAAGGTCTNCGGCAAAAACTATTGTTTTTCCTTTATAATTTATAATCGGAAGCATTTGTTTTTCTGTATGTCCGTCAAAAACCAAAATATCAAACCCAANTTCTGAATTATTTATTAGTGAACTGTTTTTAGTTATAAAGCAGAGCTGTCCTGAGCTCTCAATTGGANNAATATTTTCATTGAGGAAGGATGCCTTTTCTCTTATNTTAGGATTCTTTGCCCAATCCCATTGTCCTTTATGAACCCAATACTTTGCNTTTTTAAAGGANGGAACAAGCTTATTGTCAGGTGTTTTTTTTATAGCCCCACCACAGTGATCAAAATGTAGATGAGTAAGAAANACATCAGTAATATCATCTGNGTGAAATCCGTTTTTTTTGAGCGACAAATCGATTGTGTCATCTCCCCAAAGGCTGTAATGTTTAAAAAAAGANTCAGATTGTTTTTNCCCAAGACCTGTATCAATTAATATAAGTTTATTTCCNTCTTCTATTAAAAGAGATCGAGCAGACATNGGTATTCTGTTTAAATCATCNGGAGGATTTGTTTTTTCCCAGANGGCTTTAGGGACAACACCAAACATNGCGCCACCNTCAAGTTTAAAATTCCCTGTTTGAATACTATATAAATTCATAATCAAATTTAACTTTTATTTCCCGAAAGATATTTTTTATTTAATAATGACATCAGTTCTTTTGCAAAAGAAACAAGACTCTTTATNTCTTGCAGACTAAGCAATCTACTTTTNCTTTTAATTAAAATTTTATCACCATTAGATTCAATTTTAAAATACGCATGNCTTTCGAAGAAAAAAATAAGTTCTGAATCAAAAAGAGTTTTTATTTTNCTTGAATCNGGGCCGCTTAGGANAAACCTATTAGAAAAGTCNGGATACATTTCAAAATNCACTTCTCCGTAAACATCTGGATCANTTAGCCCATTTAAAATAAAGTTACGNTCAATTATAAAAATAGGAATAGAGTATTTTAGNTCTATCAGTAAAAAAGTACTCAGAAGACTATCTTTAGCTATAAAAGCACCNTCACTATAAGATAGGTCAAAGAGATTGAAGCCCTCTTTAACATTTATNAATTCATTATATTGATAATTAATGATTTTTGTTTCAAAATAATTAAAACCCTCTAACGACTTTGTTTCTAACGANGGCTCCGGCAGGTATCTCCANGAAAGGNTTNTAGAAAAACTTTTTAAAGAAAGTTGTCTTTTAGTAAGATGATTTTGAAATTTAAAAAAATCGTATGTGGGTAAGCTTTTTCTTATTGCAAAGGGATGTTGGGTGTCAGCACTATGNGAATCTAAACCAATGAGTTCAATACTACCCTTTTTTTTCTCAAATAAACTAACATATTCATTTANCCCCTCCATTACTGTGTGGTCCACAAAGTCACAAAGAGAGAAGTCAATTATNACGCTTGATGATTCAGGTATCTCATCAAGCTTCTTTTTGAGTTTGAAAAAGTTTAAAAAATTACAAAAGTTTTTGACACTNAAATAATAACTTCCTGTTTCGGCNTCNAGATACATTAAAACATTNGGTTTCAACCAGTTTCTNCTAAACAGAAAAAAACTATTGTTTAAATAAATNTGTGTAACAAAAGTAAATATGATTCCCGTTAATATCCCAATTACAATCCCGTTTGTNAGGGTTACTAGAAAGGTTATTAGAAAAATNGCAGCTTGTTCTTTNCCNATTTTTAAAATTTTTATAAAATTATCTGGAGCGGCTAGNTTATAGCCCGTATATACAAGAATAGCAGCAAGGGAGGGAAGCGCGATNCTTTCAATNAGATCTTGAAAAATTAAAATAAANAATAAAAGAAACATTGCATGAGCAAAATTTGAGGACCTGTTACTGCCGCCATTATTAACATTAACTGAGCTTCTTGCGATTACAGTTACGACTGGAAGACCACCAACTAAACCGCTTATGGTAGTGGAGATACCAAGAGCTCTAAGGTCTTTATTTACATTAGACCTTCTTTTTTGAGGGTCAAGCTTATCAACAGCTTTAATACTTAAAAGGGACTCAATACTTGCTATTAGAGTAATTGAAATTACAGTTGAAATAAAATTTAAAGAGTAAACTAAACTATAATCTGGAGAAGGAAAATTAGAAAGTATATTGTTTGGAAGACGAATCATTAGATTATCGGATATACTAAATAAGCCATTAGTAAAAAACTCTAAATAAAAAGATAAGCCAATAGCAGCCATAATCACCCACATTGGCGCTGGTATAAGATGAAATATTGGATTTCTCAGTTTGGAGTAAAAAACCAGAATAAATAAAGAAAATACGCCTAGCAAAGCAGGAATCCAAAAATTAAGAGTCAAATTTGAGATCAAAAAAGATAAAGTTTGAGGAACCTTAGACAAAATAACTAAGGGCGTTCCGCTCACAGCTGTTACACCCAACATTACGTGTAGTTGTTTTGCCAAAATGCCAATCCCTATTGCTGCTAACATTCCTTGAAGTGTTGAAGAAGGAAAAAACTCACTTAAGGCACCAAGTCTAAAAAGACCAAATAAAAAAATAAGAATACCTGAAAAAACAATTGCGGAAAGCGTGTACAGGTACCCTTGATAAATGTCCCCACCCCCCAAAGTTGTTATCGAATAAAGAATAACAATAACTAGCCCGTTACCGGGCCCAGTAATAGTAAGGTTAGAGCCACCAAAGATAGAACAAATTACGCCGCCAATTATGGAGGAAATAACTCCAGCAATTGGCGGTGCTTCAGAAGCTATAGCAAGACCCAGACCAAGCGGAAGAGCAACAAGGGACACAACAAATCCTGAAAAAATGTTTTTTGGGATAGAGCCGATAAATGAAAGTGAACTCCTCCTTATAATCATAGTCTTTTTTTAACAATTAAAACATCAGTAGGAAGTTCAGAGAGAATATGTTCTAGGTCTTTAGGAAAAAACCTGTTCCAAAAAGAGTCTCTTTTTTCCTCTGAGTTTATCACAAGTAAATCAGCCCTCGTTATTCTGGCGTAATGACCGATTGAGTAACCTCTTTTTCCGAAAATACTTTGAGATTTTATTTGTTTGTCTTTTGTCAAAATTGAGGGAATTGATTTTATTATTTCTGAAACCCTTTTCTTTTCAGTCTCTGTTAGCTCTTCTCTAATTTTAGTCGCCTTTTTTAGACTAACATCGTCGTCAACTTTCACGTCAATTTTAGATTGATTTATCTCATCAACCAATGTGATTTTTGGAATGTTTAATTTTTTTGCATAATCAAAAGCGGCAGAGATCGTATCAGTTGTTTGCGCGCTCTTAAATGCGTTTACTACCATATGTTCTTTGACAACTAAATCAATACTGGGTTTAATTAAAAGCAAAACCGAACATGGAGACTTCCTGGTTATTTTTCTTGCGATCGAACCAAGATAAAATCTCAAAACATTTTCTCTTTGAAGCGCTCCGAGAAGAAGCAAATCAATATTGTTTTTTTCGCATTGAGTGATTATGGTTTCTACAGCATTTCCCTCTCTCCAAATAACCTTTGTACCGCTTGATTTAATAGGTGAACTTGCCAGAATATCGTTAAACTTGTCACTCTTAATTTGTGTTTTTTTCCCAACGTGTAGAAAGAATAAAGAACCTTTTAGATTGTTTGATAAACGCAGTGCTTCAAAAACATTTGCCTTTAAATTAGGAGAGAAGGCAAAACCAATTAATATGTTTTTAAATCTTTTTGAATTCAATTTGAATTGTTGAGATTACTTAATATACAAAAAAATGTTTTGAAAAAAGACAACACTTATATTCAGTCATTTAATTTTAAAACAGCCATAAAAGCTTGCTGAGGAATTTCAACATTTCCAATTTGCCGCATTTTCTTTTTACCTTTCTTTTGTTTCTCTAAAAGCTTTCTTTTTCTGGTAATATCTCCCCCATAACATTTGGCTGTTACATCTTTTCTTACCGCTTTAATTGTTTCTCTCGAAATAATTTTTGCACCAATTGCAGCTTGAACAGGGATATCAAATTGTTGCCTAGGAATTAGTTCTTTCAGTTTTTCACACATTTTTTTTCCAATACTATATGCACTGTCAGAGTGAATAAGAGCAGAAAGAGCGTCAACCTGATTTCCGTTAAGCAGAATATCTACTTTAACCAATTTAGATGTTTTGAAGCCAATCGGGGAGTAATCGAACGAAGCGTAACCTTTGGATACGGTTTTTAGACGGTCATAAAAGTCAAAAACTATTTCCGCTAGTGGTAATTCAAAAATCAACTCAACCCTCAGAGGAGTTAGGTAAGTTTGATTTTTAATTATTCCTCTTTTTTCTATGCAAAGAGACATTACATTTCCAACGAAATCTGATTTTGTTATGATAGAGGCTTTGATATAGGGTTCTTCAACGCGATCTAGAAAAGAGGGATCTGGTAAGTCGGAAGGGTTGTTAACAGGAACTATTTCTTCAGACTCTTTTTTGATGTACGCCCTATAGGAAACGTTTGGTACGGTTGTAATTACCGACATTGAAAATTCTCTTTCGAGCCTCTCTTGAATTATTTCAAGGTGTAACATTCCTAAAAACCCGCATCGAAATCCAAAACCCAGAGCAGCAGAACTCTCTGGTGAAAAAACTAACGATGCGTCATTTAGTTGAAGTTTTTCCATACTTGTCCTTAGCTCTTCGTAATCTTCAGTATCAACAGGATATATTCCCGCAAAGACCATTGGTTTAACTTCTTCAAACCCCTCAATAGCTTTAATTTCTTTATTCTCTGAATGAGTTATTGTATCCCCAACTTTAACCTCACTTGCATTTTTTATCCCCGTAATTAAATAGCCAACATCGCCAGCGGAAATTGAGTCTTTGGGCTCTTTTTTTAATTTTAGTACGCCAATCTCATCTGCAATATAATTTTTTTTGGTTGCTAAAAAACTTACTTTATCTCCTTTTTTAATCTTTCCGTTAATAATTCTAAAGTAAGTTTCCACTCCTCTGAAAGGATTGTACTTTGAGTCAAAAATTAATGCTTGTAGAGGGAGAGATTCAAGACCCTTAGGCGGGGGAATTCTTTTTATAATTGCTTCAAGAATCAAATTTACTCCAAGTCCATTCTTTGCCGAAACAGGAATAACTTCTTCATAAGAGCATCCTAAAAGAGAAACTATGTCATCAGTAACCTCCTCTTGATTCGCGGAAGGAAGGTCAATTTTATTTAAGATTGGTATTATTTCTAAGTCATTTTCAAGTGCTAAATATAAATTTGAGATTGTTTGTGCTTGAATGCTCTGAGCTGCATCAACTACCAATAGCGCCCCTTCGCACGCCGCTATCGACCTAGAGACTTCATATGAAAAGTCGACATGCCCAGGAGTATCAATGAGGTTGAAAACATAATCCTCGTCCCTAAATGTATAATTCATTTGGATGGCGTGGGACTTAATTGTTATGCCTCTTTCCCTTTCAAGGTCCATGTTGTCAAGNAACTGATCTTGTTTTTCTCTTTCATTTACAGCCCCTGTAAAGTCAAGAAGCCTATCAGCGAGTGTGCTTTTTCCATGATCAATATGTGCNATTATGCAAAAGTTTCTGATATTTTTCATAGGGAGCGTTATTTCTAGTCAAAGATATCAAATTGTATATCTAACAGCTTTATTTTTACTNNATAATCGNCNGTAAATANTTAAATATTTATTTTTATTAGTTTAGCAAAAAAATAAAATGAATATTGGAANCCTTTCTTTACCTGATTTCCCTCTTTTATTGGCCCCTATGGAGGATGTAAGTGATCCNCCATTTAGNGTNCTTTGTAAAANAAACGGNGCAGATATNATGTATACTGAATTCATTTCAAGCGANGGATTGATTCGTAANGCCGCTAAAAGTGTTCAAAAACTNGATATTTATGAAAAAGAAAGACCCGTGGGAATTCAAATTTTTGGATCAAANATAGATTCAATGGTAAGNGCAGTAGAAATTGTTGAAAAAACAAAGCCAGATGTTATTGATATAAACTATGGTTGNCCTGTAAAAAAAGTNGTGTGTAAAGGNGCAGGNGCAGGNATTCTTAAAGATATTCCCTTAATGGTAAAGTTAACAAAAGAGATAGTGAAAAGAACAAGTTTGCCTGTAACTGTTAAGACTAGACTGGGATGGGATCATGATTCAATACAAATAGTTGATGTTGCAGAGAGACTNCAAGATNTNGGGATATCTGCCATNTCAATACANGGNAGAACAAGAGCCCAAATGTATAAGGGAGAAGCAAATTGGTATGAAATAGCCAAAGTGAAGAANAACCCAAGACTAATTATNCCAGTTTTTGCTAATGGAGACATTAACTCNCCTGAAAAGGCAAAAATAATAAGGGACGAGTTCGGACTNGACGGNGCAATGATTGGAAGAGCCTCAATNGGTAACCCNTGGTTTTTTAAGGAAGTTAAAGCATATTTAAAAGAAGGGTTGAAATTACAACCCCCTTCTATTATTGAAAGAGTAAAAGTTGCNAGAGAACATNTAAAAATGGCAGTTNAATGGAAAGGAGAGACATTAGGAGTTTTGGAAACAAGGAGGCACTATTCTAGTTATTTTAGAGGNATACCAAATTTTAAAAAGTATCGNACTAGAATGGTNACCTCGAATTTCTCAAAAGANGTTTTNAGTANATTTGATGAATTGGAGGCTAGGNNNGAGGAGCCTATTCTTGCTCAATAAAGAGGATCATTTTAATGGACTTCTCATCTCTTTAGATGTCCACGCCGNGGTCAAGCTTCCTAGTATTAAAACTGTAAACAAAACAATAAATATATTTTTGAAAGTCAAGGTNATTGGATAAGGAATTGAGGTGCCTGGGACATATAAAAAGGGNAAATATTTTTGTGTTATTAAAATNATTGAACCTAAGATAANNCCAACAAAAGANCCCAAACCACATATNAANAAACCTATNTAAAAAAAAATTATTTGAATGTTTTTGGNAACNCCACCCAAGTATANGATTGTTTCAAGATCTTCAGATTTATCNAAAAACATCATTANCAATGAACCGATTAANTTAAATAANGATATTATTATTACTAAAGAAAAAATTAAATAAACTGCCAGATTTTCAATCTCNACCATTNTGTATATTGCNGAATTTTTNTCAGCTCTTGATTGTAAAATAAAGTCNTGCGATATTAAATCTTTTAATAATAGGTTTATGTTTTCTTTTGAATAAGANCCTNTTGTTTTTATNGCTAAATATGAATATTCATTTNCATTAAAGTCTAATAANTTTCTAGCAAATACNTCAGAACTAAATATGTATTTNTCGTCAAACTCTTTAGATATTGAAAANATACCAGCCACTGTACTATATTTTGAATTAAATGGNGTTTCTCCAAACCGAGTTTTTTTANTTTTTGGGACCGANATTTCTANAAANGATGAGTAATCATTTANTCCTGCGCCAAGAATTTCAGAGACTCCTTTNCCAAGAATNACGGAGTTTGAATTATAATCGATCCAAGNACCATCTGTNATCAAGCTGTCAATTTGATTTATCTTCAAGTAGGAGGGAGNGATCCCTTTNAAATATCCCACATGATTTTTGTTTTTAAAGCTTAAAAACACCTTTTCTTCAATTACTCCACTTGTNTAGTCTATAGCTTCTATTGAATTTATTTTCTCTATTTCAGAATCAGTAATTATAATTCTCTTACCATTTTTTGGAATAATACTAAANGATGGCTCAAANGCTTCATACAAATTCATACCAAAATTNTTCAGNCCCTCGAACCCGCTCATTACGATTANTAGTGANGTTGAGCTTACAATAAGGGTGATAAGNGAGAANTTNTTAATTTTATTTATAACAGAATTCTTGTTTCTAGAAAACAGNTATCTTATTGCAACACGAAGAGGAAAGTTCATATTGNAGATTATTTATTATTANCATTNTTTATATCAATTGGATTAATCGGGTTTTTTAATGCTGAATTGATGTTTTCAATATAATCTAGAGAGTCGTCAATAAAGAAATTTAAATCAGGAGTTTTTCTTAATTGATTTTTGATTTTTTGCGAAAGGNCGTGTTTAACANTGGCTTGATTTTCTTTCAAATAAGATAAAAAGNTAACTGCATTTTTAGAAGGAAAAACACTNATGTATACNTTTGCTAATGAAATATCAACCGTAATATCAACNTTTGTTATTGATACAAGCATNCCAATAGNTCCNTGCANGTTAATTCTCTTATTAATTAAAANAGCTAATTCTTTTTGAATCAACCCTGCAATTTTTTTTTGTCTCGGACTTGGAAGCTTCATTTAATCTAATTTAATTAATATTTATTTGATTTTAAATTTGGCAAAAAACAAGACTCTTAAAAAACGCTAAAAAAACTTTTAAAAGACAACCAATTTTTTCTAAATTTACCTACATTTCTGTAAATAGATAAGTCTACCACTATATAAAATAAATTAAATGAGTAAAAAACCTACCGTTGAATTAAAATTACCGATTTTAAAAAACATGGAATTAGTTGCAACTCAAACCGCAGATGTTGTNTCTAAACACATGGATTTATCAGAGGAAAAATCAGGCGAAATCTCAATGGCGCTTATTGAAGCTTGTATTAATGCATTTGAGCATTCAGAATCGAAAAGTGAAATATACATTCATTTTCTTATTGACGACGATAATCTGACAATTAAGGTCATTGATAAGGGCAAGGGGTTTGACTCTTCGAATGTGAAAATTCCAAATATCGAAACAAAACTTACCACTTCAGAGAAAAAAAGAGGCTGGGGGATTATGTTAATAAAAGAATTGATGGACTCTGTTGATTTTGAATCAGATCATACAGGTACAACATTAACAATGACTAAAAAAAAGAACACAANATGAATAGCGTAACTAATGTCGAGCAAAAAGATAATGTTTTAATCATTACNACAGAAGGGTACCTTAATAAAGATCTCGGGGAAGAAATTCAAAGAGCNGCACAAGAACATATGAAAAAAGGTGCAAATAAAGTTTTGATCAATTTAGAAAGGTCTAATATTGTGAATAGTATTGGGGCTTCAATTTTAATTGAGTTGATTGAGGAGCTTCAGGAAGTTGACGGTGTTCTTGCGTTCTGTAATTTAGCNACAATTATNGAAAAAACATTTAAAATAATGGGCTTGACGAAGTATTGTGAAAGCTACTCAACACAGGAAGNAGCCCTNAAAAGTATGTCTTAAACTTTTTAATCTTGAAAGATAAATTCCGTATTGGCGAACTAAAGTCTTTTAAGAAAAAATACCAATACATAACTANCATCAAAGGTTTAGAGCACCTTCAGATTGNTTTTTCATCCAAGAAAACGATCATTAAGGCCCTTGATTTAGGTGATTATTACAAAGACCAAGCGCTAACGACTAATTTAAGTTTGTATAAAGAACCCTTCAAAAGGGTCAGTTCTTTATCTGACGAAGGGCGCTCATTTTCTTCAAAATTTGATTTTAAAAAAAGAAAATTAGCGATAGTTTTTCAGATTACTCATGATAAGAAGCCTATAGGGCTTTTATTTTTACCATATAACAAGTTAATTGACAGTGCTCTTGAAATAATCTTTGAATTCAAAAATCAAATTGAAAACAAAATTTTACAAAAAGAATTAGAGTTGAAGATTTCTAGTTCACAAAAAGAGCTGAGTAANAAATTATTGGAAATAGAGTCTTTAATTGATATAACCGAAATAATAGATTCACAAGACGGCCTCAAAGAGAATTTATTTCAAAATATTCTGATAACAATAATTTCTATTTTAAATGCATCAAAGGGGATGATTTTGTTAAAAAACGATAAATCTGGATTTTTTAATGTTATCTCACAATTCAATATATCAAAAGAAGACCTACCCAAAAAAATTGTNAGAATCACAAAGGGGGTTTTGAAAAACTTAAATCAGAACAAAATATCAAAAGTTATTGATGAGCCCTCAAAATATGAGTTGCTGAAATCNTCAAAAAAAAACTGTATAGTAAGTCCTATAATTTCATCAGGAATTATTGAGGGAGTGATTCTTCTTTTTGACAAAGAAAGCAGAAAAGGACTTGTGAAATTTACTCAACAAGACTTGAGACTTTTTGATAGCTTNGTTAAAAAATTAAGCCTTGCATATGATAACATAAGATTAATAGACTCATTAAAAACCTCCAATAAACTAGTTGAGAACATAATGTCTTCCATAACAACCGGAATTATAATGATCAATGTATTGGGGGAGGTAGAGTTNGTAAACAATTCTGCAAAAAAAATATTNAGTTTTTCACAAGAAGAAGTACTAAACAATCATTATTATATGATTTTTCAGAGCAATCCTATTTTGATAGAATTACTAGAAAAGTCTGAGTCTCAAGACGAGATATTATATGAGGAAAATTTTAAAATTCAATATGATGAGGGACAGTTTAGAGAGATAAATTTAACTTTATCACCCGTATATAACGAAGACAACGAAAGATCTGGTGTTGTTTTATCTTTTGAAGATCTTTCAGGAATCAATAAAGTTAAGTCAACCTTTAAAAAATACGTNTCTGAGAATATTGTTGATGAATTANTACAGAATGAGACATCGCTTGAATTGGGAGGAACCCAGAGTGAGGTCTGTGTTTTATTTTGTGANATTAGAGGATTTACCTCATTATCTGAAAATATGAAACCTAGTGATGTCGTATATCTTTTAAATAGTTATTTTGAGGCAATGATTGACGTAGTTTTTGCAAATAATGGTACTTTGGATAAAATAATAGGTGATGAGCTTATGGTTTTATATGGAGTTCCGNTGAAATCAGATAACGATTGCCAAAGCGCAGTNGATTCAGCAAAGGCAATGCTTGNGGCTCTTGAAAAGTTTAATCAAAAAAACTTAAAGCAGAATCTACCAAAATTACAAGTAGGAATTGGGATCAATTACGGTAAAGTTGTATCTGGGAATATAGGNTCGGAGCGGCAAATGAATTATACNGTAATCGGTGACTCTGTTAATCTTGCGGCAAGGTTGTGTTCTCACGCAAGNCCAGGTGAAATTGTAATCTCAGAAAGTGTTTTTGATAGACTTAATAATTCAAAAGGATTTCAAGAAAAACCATCAATTAAAGTCAAAGGNAAGTCTAATTTGATTAAAAATTGGATTTGTGTCTAAGCTGCTTTTTTAATTACAACGATGGTTATGTCGTCGGGATTCATTACCCCTTTTGCCCAATCGTCAGATAAATATACTAAAGCATCTTTAATTTCAACTGCACTCTTTTCAGCATTATCTTTTATGCAGCTGTATACTTTTTCATAGTCAAGCATTTCGTCCGTTGGGTTAGGTAATTCAGGTAACCCATCGGATATCATTACCATGACATCGCCTGGGTCAAATTCTTTTTTGATTCCGTCAAACTTTTCAGTCTCAATCCCGCCAAGAGGAAGATTTGGAACCAATATTTCTTCCATTTTTTTTGTTTTTGAAGAGAAGTGGTATGTAGGGGGCATTGCCGCAGAGCTAAGTTCCACTGAGTTTTTATTAAACTTTGCAACACTAAGACTCATTCTTAACCTGCCAAAATTCACACGCTTTACAATTTTATTTAGTTGCCCTAATATTGTAGAAGGATCTCCCATTGGGATTCCATTTAGCCCAGCTTTAGTTACTGAAACCATTATTCCAGAGACAACACCATGACCAGTTGCGTCTCCACAGATGGCATAAAAGTAGTTATCTTTTTTATAGAAAAAATCATAGTAGTCTCCTCCAATTTCTGTTGCAGGCTTCAAGTAGGTACTAATTTCAAAACCATTTACATTAGGTAAGACCTTGGGGAGTAAACTGTTTTGAAGTTCTTTTGCTTCTTCAAGTTCTTTAGCTTTTCTTTCACCCTCCATTTTTTCTTTTGTTTTCTTGTCTTTGTATCGAACAAAAAGAGTTATCGATATAATTAAAAGAATAACATAGCCAACAATGGATTCAATTCTAAGCCACCAGGGGGGAGCATTATATACTGATATAGATANAATATTGTTGCTTTTTTCTCCACTACCATTTATGGCGTAAAAATCAAGACTTGACTTATAATAAGGAAGAGCATTTAGCTGNACTTTGTTATTATAACCATTACTAATAATTTCGTTCGCATTATTTCTTGTCAAAAAATATTGTACTTGTTCTGATTTATAAATATCATCAGGAAAAAGATCTACAAGAAGNGTTTTGATTTTATAATCAATGTTATAAACNCCATCTTCATTTTTAGACACAATGACCTTTTTGTTAAATTCATCTACTCCTACTAAATTAAAAACAGAAATATTAAACTTGCTTTGTTTACTGTCTAAATCCATGTAGTTAAATCGCTGTAGAGTATTATCACCAGAAACATATATATTGTTGTTATTTATGTGGAGCGATTCTTTATGAAAAATATCATTAGACAGGCCATCTTCAATATTAATATTCTTAACTAAATTATTTTCTAAATAGTTAACTCCTGANCCTGACTGTANATAAAGTCTNCCATTTAAATTAAGAAAATCATAGACATTATTTGATAAAAGCCCCTGATCTGATCTAATATTTTTAAAAGTTTTATTTNTNAGGTTAANNNCAAACAATCCAGATCCAATNGAACCAATNNATAANATNTTTTTGTTATTTATGTACATCAATTTAGTTGGAGATGAGGAAGCCAGAGAATTGGATGAATCACCATTAAAAGAATAATTTTCAATTAAAGAGTTAAAATCATTTCTATAAACTGAAAGACCAGATTCTTCGTTTGTTACATAAAATAGATTTTCAATTTTCTCAATATCATTAAACCCCCTGGGAACATCCTTATTCAATAGCTCATTATATTCGTATAGTTTTATTTTGTTATCAGAAAAAACATTCTTCTTATCTACTTTTATATCTATAGCTTCTAGAGGAATTGCAATTAAACCATTATTAAAAGAAGCATACAGGAATTCTTCAATAATTTTTAGATTATCAATCTTTTTACCTTTTAAAAATTGATTTAAATGATTAGAAGTTAATAATTTTCGATTTTCGATATCAAAAAGTAAAAATTCTTCTTCAGCCATGTAAACAATCCCATTACTGATTTCAAAGTTGTTATTAGAAAAATCATATGAATATTCTTTTTTAAAAAATGATTTCTTATCAGGATGAATATCACCCATTTCAATCGTGTTATTGTATATGCTTATATAATCATCACCATTGATATAAAAGAAGTTAGATTCATTGTAGTTTTTAACTTTCTCTACAAAAGTCTTTTCTTCATTAAGAATTTTAACTCCATCATTTGTGCCAATAAAAATCACATTTCCAATTCCAGAACTAAGAGAGTTAATATTATATCCTGTATTGAAGACCAATACATTTGAAAAATCTTTATTTGTTTGTTTAACCATTGCGGATCCTTTCTCCCAAAAAAGAAAACCCTCCTTTGTTTTAGTTATCTTTTGATTTGGTAGAATAATTTTGTTTGCTATTAAGTCAAAGCTAAATTTATCATCATCAAATGTTAATTTATAATCTTGATCAGCAGTCGATAGAATGGGTGGAACTTTATTATCTATTGAAATAAACGATTTTATTTTTTCATCAGCAGAAAATATTTTTTCAAATTTGTTGGATTCCGGATTAAATTTTACAACTTCATTTTCAGATGCTATCAAAATTTTATTTTTAAAATATTGAACACCAACAATGATATTCGTAGATAATTTTGATTGATCACCTTTAAAATATCGTCTAAAGGTTTTTAATTTTCTGTTATATACGTTGAAACCATTTTGAGTCGCAATAAAAACATTTAAACTGTCTGATAAAATGATTTTATTTTTACTACCGTCTGAAAAGTTAGAACTAGAGATAGAAAGAGGGCTAAGTGGATCAAAAATAAAATGTTTATCTATTTGTTTATTTTTACTAATCAAATAATAACCAGAGTTTTCGGTTGAAATCCACAGCTCCCCTGAATTTAAATCTTCACTAACTGATGTTGGTTTGGAGTTTAATTTTAACTGTTTGAAATCGAATGTGTTAGAGTTAAAAACACTTATACCGTCTCTGGTTAGTATTATGAGATTGTTTTTTGAATCTAACTTTATATCATCAATATCAGAGTTTAGTACACTTAATGAATCTTCAATATTTGAATAAAAAACTTGTTTTTCATCATCGTAAAATACATTAAGGCCCTCATCTGTTCCTACCCATATAAGTCCGGATTCTTCTTGTAAAACATCCTTTACAATATTTGAATTTAATTCTAAATTGAGATTTTTAGTTTGAGCATGTCCAAAATTATAAATACATAAAAAAAAGTAAACAGTTAAAAACAATCTCATTTTTTGAATTTAAAGATTTGAGATTGTTTGTGATTTAGCTAAATTTTTAACAATTGCGTTTTGCCATGTTGCAAAGTTATTTCCTGCCAGACTCTCTAACATTTCCGAGCTTTCATCAATATTTCCAGCTGCTTTATTAGCTAGAGCAAGAAAATATAAATGATAGTTATCATCATCTAAATTTGTTGATGAGACCCTAGCATACGAATCTATTGCGTCCTGTGGTTTACCTTCCATTAAATTCAGATATCCAGAAAACTTGAAGTAATCATCTAAAGCATTTGGGCTATATGATAGTCGTTTGGCAGACATTACACTAAATTCTTCAAGAAGACCTCTTGCTTTTTCATAGTTACCAAATAATATATTGTACCAAATATCAGACCCTGTTTCACCTAGTATTCTGTTTAGATCAATTCTTTCTTTTTCTTTATCGTCTATTGCATTTTTAATTAATAATTCAGAGCGAATTTGTCGTAACTCATTTCTTGCAGATATTGATGCAAGGGTTTCCTCTTTCTTTTGACTGTGAGCGAAAGCAAGAAACTTTCTAAATTCTACATAATCGCTTCTCCGGTTTTTTGTTAAGTCATCTTCGTCAAAACTTTGAATTTCAGTTTGTATTTCATTTAAAATATTTACTGCCCCCGCAAAATCTTTCTCATAAAAAAAAGTATGAGATAAATAATTTGCGAATAAAACTGTCCACTGGTAGTCTTTATTTTTTTGAGCTTTTTCTTTTGCTTCAATATACTTTAGTCTTGCTTTTTCAAGATCTCCTTGGAACGTGTATGTATGTCCAAGCATTAAAAGTCCATTTCTATATTGTCGTGTTTCAGTATTCTTAATCATACTTTGTGATCTTTGATAAGCAGATAAAGCTTGGTCTAATTCATTTTTCTGTCTATATATATTCCCTAAATATCTATCAGGTCTTGAACTTTTTGGGTAAATCTCACGTATCTTTTGAAGATAGTTCTCAGCTGTTTCAAGTTTCCGAGATTCAATCGGAAGCATTGTAAATTGACCAGTTGGAAAATGCAAGAAAGCAAGATTTCTGAGAGCTTCATATGATTTTGGATTTAATACAAGGGCTTCTTCCCACCTTTTTTGACTACCCTCAGCATCCTGAAGTTCGTTTTTAATATCTCCTGAGATTATTTTTAATTGCCAATAATCTGGATTTTTAGATATTAGATCATCTATTATTTTATCTTGTTTGACTCTATTTCCGTTTATCCTTTGCTCATAAATTGACTTTATGATTCCAGCCTCTATATTATTTACTTTATCAATATTTTCGTAAGCAGATATTATATTTTCTCGATTCTCATCTCTAGTCCCAAAATTGTTAAATGCCTTTGCCATAAAAAATTCAGGATCAATCTTCAAAACGGAATCTAATACACCCTTTTCGGCATCAAAATCCCAATCATCCTCGTTTTCTCTGTTTAATAAAAATTGATTTAGCATATCCTTTGCTTCTTCCGAGGTAGAGGTAAATGTTATTCGTTTTAATTCTTGTTCATTATTTGAACAGGACATTACTGTTATAATTGTAATTAGTAAAAGGATTATTTTTTTCATTTTTTTCATTTTTATAAAAGTTTGATAATATATAAGCTAATTATGTATGTGATAAGCATTAGTATTGATTTAATTAGTGATTTTATTCCTTGATTTACATGCTTAAATTTTGTAAAAGCAATATTGCCTGTAACATATGCCATGTGAGAAAGGTGTTTATGGTATTCAGGATCATCATCCCTAACTGTTATTAATTTTTTATGATAGTCTTCAAAATTTTCATTATCTGTTGCAATATCTCCAAAAAATAAAGGTGATTTTAAGGTTGATTGTTTTAGTCGAGGAAGAAAACAGCGAATACATGACGCAATTGAGAAAAGAGCAAAGTATAAACCAGGAATAAGAAATATCAAGCAAAGATAATCCCATATCGAACTCATATCAAAGCTATAAACATTTTCTTCATCTAAAATGTCNAAAGTATATGCTGCAGTAAAAAATAAACTGTATACGGACAATACAACACTTGATTTTACCTCAGCATANCTGATTTGATCATAATTATATTGTATTATNTTCCAAAAATCATCTACATCTTTTCTCATTTATATATTTATTTCTAGACCGTACATAAAGTCCGTGTCATTTTTTAGACGTTTAATATAGTTAATTGATCTGTAACGCACAACATATCTAATAAACGTAGTNACGTTTTTATTTATTTTAAATCTCAAATATTGGTTTCCAAAAACTCTTACATCTCTGATTTCATTATATTTCCATTGTGAGTACAATGTAGTAGAGGTTGAGATATTTTCAAATAGCTTTAAAGAAGCAAAAATATTAAATGAAATTCTTGTTGTTTTTTGACTTGAGCTTTCATAATCAACATTCTCAAATGAATATGCNGGATATGCTTCAAATTCACGAAAAGGACCTACTGCCAAATCTAAATAATTTTTGTTTTTTTTGTACAAATGGTGTCTGTAACCAAATCCAATTAGTGTTCTTTCATCAATGAAAGCTCGGATGCTTTCCCCTGTTTGAAAAAAGAAAAAAAGACTATGATCTTCATTTAATATTTTATTCCACCTGAACTGAAAATTTGTGCTTTTTTCAAAAATATTACCATTAAATTCATTTGATGCGTGCGAGTAGGTTAAGCGAAACAAATTATTTTTAATTCTCGAACCTAAAGTAAGGTCTGCTTTTATAAACCCAAAATCAAAGTTTCCTGTTTTTTTATCACCCATGAAATTTCCAAAAACATGGAATGTTGAGTCAATCTTTTTTAAACTAGCTTCTGTATCAATAATTGTTTGTGAAAAAGCAGAGTTAAATAGGAATAATAGGACTAAAAATTTAGGGTACTTGTATTTCAAAATTGAAAATTTAAGTTGAATTCGAAGATAATTAAAATTAGAAATATATCACCCAAATATTTATTTAAAAATCTATTAATCAGTATACTTAAACAAAAAAAGCCACTTATTAAAAGTGGCTTTTTTTAGCATTTTAGTTTATTTCTTAATTAGTAAGAAGTAAATAAAGCTGTTGGTGTGAAAAACTCATCTTGTGGAACATTTTCCGCATTAGTATCTAATTCACTTTGTGGATATAAGAATTTCTGAGGGAAATCAGAAGCACCTTTACTACCAGTAGTTTTATTAGGTACTCCAATTAAGTTTCTAGTTCTTCTTAAATCATGAAAATTTACTAGCTCTCCTACAAGAGCGATGTATTTTTCTTCTAATATTTGGTTAAGTAATGTTGCACCAGAAGCAGTTGAAGCTGGGAAATCAGCAGCAGTTGCTCCATATTGAGCTACTAAATCAGCTCTGAAGTTATTCAGATTAATTAGAGCTCCAGCGTCATTACCGGACTTAGCATTAGCTTCAGCCAAAATCAATTGATTTTCTTGGTAAGAAGCTATAGGAAAAGGAGCAGTCATTGCAAATCTTCCACCATCTTCA
Organism: Flavobacteriaceae bacterium; assembly: GCA_002721275.1. Lineage (GTDB taxonomy): Bacteria > Bacteroidota > Bacteroidia > Flavobacteriales > Flavobacteriaceae > Marivariicella. Next base: position 5,304 of record PBJZ01000010.1, on the reverse strand, counting down.
GTGTTGATTGCTATATCTCCACCTGAATCAGTGTAGAAATAACTGTCATACTGCATTTTTTGTCCTGCAGCTGAGGCAGGTAACTTTCTTGCAACAGTTCCATCTAGAAGATTAACTAAGTGAGAATTATTTCCACCTGAGCTAGCTTTAAGATAATCTTGTCTTTCATCAATTACAAACTGATAATACAAGTTTCTGTTACCTACAGAAGTACCATGCTGAGTCATTAGATTGTTAGCACTTGAAGAAACACCATTACTAGCATGTGATGCTGCTTTAGCATAATCACCATTTAGTAATGCGTATCTCGCGCCAAGTGTGTAACCAGCTTCAGCCCATGTACTTCCAGACAATCTGTTTCCACCGAAACCAGCAGAAATAGAAGCAGATCCAACATTTCCAATACCTGTTTCGATTAATGCAATACCACCAGCCATAACTGTTGCTTGCGCATCATATGCTGGCTTTTCGAATTCATCAGGCTTGACCGCTTGGCTAAATGGCACATCTCCGTAAAGAGCAGCCATTTCACAAAACATTGCACCTTGAAGAATCTGAGCAATCCCTTTTACAAGAGTACCAGAATCAGGGTTGTTAATGATTAATGAAGCAGTATTGATTCCTTGTAGATAAGTATCTCCCCACATGTCGTTGTAGTTACCTCTGTTAGGAGAATAAGTTTCTAAAGTTAAATACTGTCTATCAGCACCAGAGAACTGGTTTGTGAACACAGCTCCATAACGAGCATTGTTACTACTCATATGTTGCATCAACGCTAATTGTGTTTGACCAATGATCAAATCAGGTGCAGCAACAACAAAAGCATTTGGATTGTCATTTATACCTTCCGTATATTCTGAGCAACCTACCACCCCTAGGGTAGCAATAATTGTTATTAATTTATATATATTTTTCATAATTATAATTATTAAAATCCAAATCGGAGTGTAGTTAATACTGATCTAGTCCCAGGATTACTAAAGTATTCCAGACCACGACCTTTTGATGCACCCGTTAGGTTATTTTCAGGATCAAATCCTTCAATGTCAGTCCAAGTAAATAAGTTTCTACCTGATACGGCAAGAGAAAGATTGTCAAGACCTAATCTATCAACTATACCACTTTCAAAGTCATAAGTTAANGATATTTCACGTAATTTAACCCATGATCCATCCATGATAAATTGAGTTCCAACGTCACCAAAACCTCCACCGTTAGTTGTCCACCACTCACTATCTACGGCTACATTACCTTGACCAAAGTCAGTTATGTAACCTCTAAATGCTTGTCCATTTTCTATGACAGTTCCTGCAGAGTTTACGATAGGTGCTCCTGTGTTNTTAGTTGTTATTACGTCAGTTTCTTCATGAATACCCCAGAAAAGCATAACGCCATAGGTACCATTCCATACATCATTCCCTTGAGAAGTTTCAAGTTGAGCAGTTAAAGCCCAGTTCTTGTAATTTAATGAAGTACCTAAACCAGCTCTATAGTCCGGATTTGGATCTCCAGCTCCAACAAGTTTTTCTGGATCTGCATTAGGGAAACCAGCAGCTGTAAATGTACTAGCAAACTGTCCTGATCTCATTACCCCGTAAGGATAACCTTCTGCGATACCAGATGAAGTCGATGTAAATCCAGAAAGTCCGAAATATGCACTTCCCTTAAGGTCTTCAACTAAGTTTTTGTTTTGAGTGTAACTACCGTTAATACTCCAACTTAAATCGTCAGTTTGAAGAAGCTTCGCGCTNAAGTCAATCTCAACACCTTCATTAGTTATAAGCGCAGCATTTTGAAGTGATGAGCTAAAACCAGATGATGGAGCGATTGGTAAAGCTAAAATACCTCCTTCAGTTTTGTTGTCGTANACCGTAATTCCTAAGCTAACTTTGTTATCAAATAATCTAGCATCGATACCAAATTCAGTTTCAGATTTACGCTCTTCTTTTAAGTTTGGATTACCTCTTGCAGTACTTTGCGTGAACGGGTTTCCATATAAAGAACCAGAGTGGAAGTCACCCCAGCTAGAACTAATACCTCCAGGCCCAAGTACGGTTTGAGTAGCATATGCATTAGCAGCTACACCTACTTCACCATAAGATAGTCTTACTTTTAGGAAGTTCACTGCATCAATATTAACAAGATCAGTTAGCTTGTAACCAATAGACGCAGATGGGTAGAATATAGTTCCTGCACCTGGTAAAGTAGAGAATTTTTCTCCTCTTCCTGTTAATTCTAATAATAGGTTATCGCCAACGTTGAAGTTCAATATACCATAGACACCATTCTGACGAGTGATTTCAGTATAAGCACTTGGAGTTGAGTTAACACTATCAGCGTTCCCAGGATTTAAAAACTCTTGGTCTGGGTTTGTAAATACAGCTTCAGAAGCACTTAATCTTCTGTAATCTGATTCTAAAGATTGATAACCAAGAACATAGTTTAATCCGATTGAATCTGTAATGTCATAGTTTCCAGTAAAGAATACGTTAACCTGAGTTAATCTATTACTAATTCTGTCTTCATCCCAAGTACCATTGTTACCACTACCAGCAGATCCTGGAGGTTGGTAATCAACACGGTTATCTTGGAAGTAGTCAGTACTATATCTAACTGCAAGACTTAAATCATCGCTNAACTTATAATTAACTTCAGGAGCAAATATAAATCTATCAACAGTATTGATATTCTTCTGTTCATTCAACGTCCAAAGTGGATTGTTGTATGAAGGAGCTCTGTAATTGAATGCTCCAGATGCAGTATCAAAAGTTCTGTATGAACCAGTACCTAATCGGTAAGATCTATGTGAGTTTGGAGTAACATTAAATACACCATTACTAAATCTGTATCCAGTTCCTTTATAGTCTCTAATATCAAAGTCAGGAGAATTTCTCAAATAACCTAAGTATAAACCATTTAAGTTTGATCCAGTTTGAACTCTATTAGAGCTTATTTTTGTGTATGATGAAGATATCTTGAATAAAAGTTTNTCAGTAGCTTGAGTTGTATTGTTAAGCTTTAGTGATGTTCTTTCATAATCAGAGTTACCTTTCATGATACCATCTTGATTAAGATTTGCAAGTGACACATAAGTTCTAGTTCCTTCATCGTTGTATGAGAAGCTAACTGAATTTTCTCTTGTGTAACCATCTCCGAAGACAGCGTTTCTATTAATATCGTTGTATGATTTTTGGTCATTCATACCACCTGATGGGTTACCAGCTGAACCATTAGCAATGGTACCATATACTTTTCCGCTTTCAGCTTCAAAATACGCGCTTGTTAAATCCATAGTGTTTGCACCACCAGCTCTTCTTGGCATATAATCACCATATGAATAACCAGTGTTCTGAACGAATCTACCTTGGTCATATCCGTTACCACCAGTTCCAGTACCATACCAGATCTCTGAGTAACCTTGTCCCCATTTGTCTTGCTTATCCCACTCTAAGTTAACGCTCTCTACAGAGAATTGACTTTTAGCAGAAACGCTCCAACCTTTAGAGTCTCTTGAACCTCTTTTAGTGTTTATTACTAAAACACCATTAGCAGCTCCTGTACCATAAACCGCAGCAGCAGCCGCACCTTTAATAACAGAAATTGATTCAATGTCGTCTGGGTTTATATCATTAAGCCTTGATTGTTGGACAACACCACCAGTGTTACCTCCAATGTTAGCATTTGATATTGGCGCACCATCAAGGATGATAAGCGGAGAGCCAGGACCATTAATTGTATTTTGACCACGTATCTGGATGTAAGCTCCAGAACCTGGGTCACCAGCATTTCTTGTGATGTTTACACCGGCAGTTTTACCTGATAAACCTTGGAGAACTCCAGATTCACCTGATCTTTGTACCGTTGCAACTTCTACAGTTGCTGTTGAAGAAAGATCTTCGTCTTTCCTTTTTTCTAAACCTAATGCAGTTAAAACTACTTCTTCAAGTTCGTTTCCGGCTGCCAGAGTAACATTAATGTTATCTGATGAACCAACAGTTACCTGCTGAGAATCATAACCAACGAAACTGAACTCAAGTGTAGCTCCTTCAGCAACCTCGATGGAATAGTTACCATCGAAATCAGTAGAAACTCCATTATTGGTTCCTTGTTCAACTACAGTAGCACCTGGTAATGGTAAACCATCACTGTCTGCTACTACACCTGAAACTGTTTTTTGTGCAATCAAAGATGCCATTGAAAATAGCATTATGACTGACGTTAGCAAAAATTTCTTCATATCTAAATAATTATTTTGGACCTGCAATATACAAGCTTTTTTAATAAATGTTAATAAAAACTTAACGAAAAGTGAATTTTATCTTAATTTCCTAGGCTTTACGTGCCTTTAGAGCCTTTTGGTGGATTGTTAATTATTTTTTTTATCAATCACCTTGATGGAACTAATTAATTTTTCTAAATCATTGATTTTTCTTAAAGAGGGGTTGTTTTCTGAAAACGATTTTCTATCCTCTTTCAAAAGTAAATTTAATATTTTTTTAGATTTTAGTTTTAGAACTTTTGGTGTACTATTTTTTGCAGCAAGTAGAATTTGAAATTTATAAATAAACTTAGCAGGTATGTCACTCTCCAGAGTGGTTTTTGCTTTTTTTCCTTCTTTAAATTTTTTGTAATCTCGAACATAAATTTCATATTTATTACCAGTAAAAACCTCTCTTAAGTATCCCTCTTTATCAGAACTTGATTCATCTAAATAGTTTTTGTAAAGGTATTTTTCATTCCCGATTATGCAATAAATTTCCTTTGTCTTCAGAAGAGCTTCTGCAGAACTGTTTGAGTCGGGGTTTTTAGAAATTTCCATTTCATCATTATATGCATTATATCTTATAAACCATGAGCCATCAGATTCTGAGTTTTTAAAAATTACTCCTGACTGAAATGCATCATTTATGTATGCACTGCCTATTATGTCCTCTAAGCCTGTTTCATATGATTTAACACTATTAATTTTTTTTGTCACCTCAAACAATTCACTGGAGCTAGAGCCATAATTGAATGTGGGCTGTCCAAAACAAATGTATGTTGAAAAAGTGAAGGCTAGAAAAGTCAGTTTTAAATTCATTTCATTATTGTTAGAGTTCAAAATTAATAAAACATAGTTATAAAAAATCATATATCTGCTATTTATAAATAAGTCTGTTTATAATAATGTTCTTAAATCAATTATTTCATGTTTGATATTGTATATTTGCGATTCGATTTGGTCCTATAGCTCAGTTGGTTAGAGTAGCTGACTCATAATCAGTTGGTCCCTGGTTCGAGCCCAGGTGGGACCACCCTTAAACC
>PBJZ01000009.1 GCA_002721275.1 Flavobacteriaceae bacterium | reverse complement strand
GGAAGTAAGATAGCTTTTGTTGGTCAAAATGGACAAGGTAAATCAACACTCGCCAAGATAATAGTTGGAGAAATAAAATGTCAGGGTCAACTTAATATAGGTCATAACGTTGAAATAGGATATTTTGCTCAAAATCAATCTGAGTATCTTGATGGAAAACTAACTATTTTACAAACAGTAGAGGAAGCGGCTACTGAAAACAACAGATCCTCTGTTCGAGATATGTTAGGAGCCTTCCTTTTTAAAGGAGATGATGTTGATAAAAAGGTAAGTGTTTTATCTGGGGGAGAAAGAAATAGACTAGCGTTATGTAAGTTACTCCTTCAACCATTTAATTTTTTAGTGATGGATGAACCTACAAATCATCTCGATATTCTATCAAAAGATGTTCTTAAAAAGGCTTTAAAAAAATTTCAAGGTAGTTTAATTTTGGTTTCTCATGATAGGGATTTTCTTGATGAGCTTTGCACAAAGGTCATTGAGTTTAAAAATCAAAGAGTAAAAATTCATTTAGGAGGAGTAAATTCTTATTTAGAAGAAAATAAAGTTCTGTCTTTTAATGAGATAGATAAAAAATCGGAATCAATTAAATCTTCATCAAAATTAAATCAAAAGAATGATTATATTATTCAAAAAAGTAGGATTAGTATCGAAAGAAAAATAAAAAAATTGGAAAATAAAATTGATAAACTTGAAAAATCAATCAAAGCTATTGATATAGAATTAGAAATTAATTATCAAAAAACTATTGAAACTGAAGATTTTTTTGAAAATTACAATTCTAAAAAAAAACAGCTTAAAGATTTTATAGATCAATGGGAAGTTGAACAAAATAAATTAAATATTATTTAATGGTAATAGAGCATTTTTTTCAATGTCCAAAATGTTGGCAAGAAATATCAGTTTTAATTGATACATCTATAAACGAAGATGAATATATTGAAGACTGTGAAGTTTGTTGTAACCCAATGTTAATTGGTTTTTCATATGAGAATGGGTTTTTAGAATCATTCTACTCAAAATCAATTGAGCAATAGAAATTTAAATTAATTATTTTAAACTATTAATATATCTCTCGGCATCTAATGCTGCCATACATCCAGTACCTGCTGCAGTAACTGCCTGTCTATATTCTTTATCTTGGACATCACCCGAAGCAAAGACTCCAGGTTTATTAGTTTTTGTTGTTTTTCCTTTTGTTATAATGTATCCTCCTTTATCCATCTCTAGTTGGTTTTGAAAAATATCGGTATTTGGTTTGTGTCCAATTGCAATAAAAAGACCAGTGATTTTAATTTCTTCCTTTTTTCCTGTTTTATTATTTATAATTCTTAGACCCTCAACCACTTGATCTCCTAATACCTCATCTATTTCAGAAAAGTATCTTAAATCAATTTTTTTTGTATTTGTAACTCTATGTTGCATTGCTTTAGAGGCCCTCATCTCTCCCTTTCTAACCAACATAGTTACTTTGTTACAAATGTTTGCTAAATAGGTTGCCTCTTCAGCTGCTGTATCTCCCCCTCCAACAATTGCTACATCCTGATCTTTATAAAAAAAACCATCACACACGGCGCATGCTGAAACTCCTCCACCACGTAACCTTTGTTCACTCTCAATCCCTAGATATTTAGCAGTAGCACCAGTACTTATTATAATGGTTTTAGCTTTAAGTTCTGTCTTTTCATCTACCCAAACTCTGTGAATTCCTCCTACATCTTTTGAGAAATCTACTTTACTTATATAACCAGTTCTAACTTCAGTTCCAAACCTTTCGGCTTGTTTTTGAAGATCAACCATCATTGCTGGGCCATCAACTCCATCTGGGTAACCTGGAAAATTATCTACCTCTGTGGTTGTAGTTAGTTGCCCCCCTGGTTCCATCCCAACATACATGATAGGTTTTAAATCTGCTCTTGCAGCGTAAATTGCAGCAGTGTATCCAGCAGGCCCACTACCAATGATTAATGTCTTTATGATCTCCATAAATAAAGTTTTTACCAAATTTATGATTTAAAGATTAAGAAAATTAGAGATTATAATAAGTATTTAGTTTCTGTTAATAAATTTTATTTTTGTCAAATGAAAAAAACGTTAATTATTAGTTTATTTTTTTTATTTCAAAATTTGATTTATTCACAAGACACAATAAGTTTGATAGATAAAGATCAAATTATATCAGTATTAAAAAAACAAGAAACGGGCTGGAACAATGGAGATATTGATAGTTTTATGAAAGGATACCTCAATTCAGATGATTTAGTTTTTAATGGATCAAAAGGTCCACACTATGGCTGGGAATCTGTAAAAGAAAGATATAAAAAAACATATCCTACCAAAGATAAAATGGGTAAATTAACATTCGAAATTTTAAAATTATCAGGAATTACAAAAAGTACTGCTCAACTCATAGGAAAATATATTATTACCTATCCTAAAAATAAAGATTCAGGTTTTTTCACCCTAACATTCGTTAAATTAAATGATGAATGGTTAATTTTAAGTGATCACACTTCAAAAAGTAATAATTATAAATGATTTCAATTAAACGAATTTCAGGTCTTTTATTTGGACCATTATTATTCATTTTAATACAATTTATCTCCATTAATAATCTTAGCGCTGAGGGAAAATATGTTTTAGGAACAGCAATTTGGATGGCAATTTGGTGGGTTACAGAGGTTGTTGACATTGCCGTCACATCGCTCTTACCAATTGTTATTTTCCCGCTTACGGGGACTCTAAGTATATCTGAGACAACATCACAATATGGACACAATCTCGTTTTTCTTTATTTGGCAGGTTTTATAATTGCTATAGCTATTGAAAGATGGGGTTTACATAAAAGAATAGCTCTAAATATAATTTCTTTTATGGGTATAAAAATTAATTTTATTATTCTAGGTTTCATGATATCAACCGCTTTTTTATCTATGTTCATATCAAACACCGCAACTACAGTTATGATGCTTCCAATTGCTCTTGCGATAATTACCCAATTAGATAATAAACCAAATATATCAAGAAATAATAATCAAAACTTTTCTAAGTCACTCTTGTTATCAATTGCCTACAGTGCTTCAATTGGGGGAATTGCGACTTTATTCGGTACTCCACCAAATATGGTTCTTAGAGGAGTCGTAGAATCTAATTTTGGATACACAATAACTTTTATAGATTGGTTTATTATAGGATTCCCAATTTCAATAACATTACTTTTTTTATGTTGGATATACATTACAAAAATTTCAAATAATTATTTTATGGATGAATTTCCTTTAGGAAAAGATCAGATTATAAAATTAAAATCTGATTTGGGAATAATTTCAGCTGAGGAAAAAAGAGTAGGGGTAATTTTCTTTATGACTGCATTATGTTGGATAACAAGATCACAGATAGAAAAATTTTTACCTGGAATTGATGATACCATAATCGGAATAATTTTTGGAATCTTATTATTTGTTATTCCTGTAAAGAGCAATAAAAGATCTTTATTAACATGGAAAGAGGCAGTAAAATTGCCTTGGGGGGTTATAATATTATTTGGCGGGGGAATGGCTTTAGCAAAAGGTTTTGTTGATTCCGGATTATCTGTATGGTTTGGTAACAATTTAACCTCATTAAGTGGACTTCCAATGATAGTATTGATTCTATCTATTGTTACAAGTGTTAATTTTTTGACTGAGATGACATCAAATCTTGCAACTACTGCAATGCTTTTACCAGTTCTCGCAGCTATTGGTATAGAGATGAATATTGATCCATTGATATTAATGATTAGNGCAACTATGGCTGCTTCTTGTGCTTTTATGNTACCGGTTGCTACACCGCCTAATGCAATTGTTTTTGGAGCTGGTTATCTTAGAATTCCAGATATGATAAAAAAAGGGTTTTGGTTAAATATAATATCTATAATTTTAATTTCTATAATGGTATACTATTTCGTTCCAATATTATTAAAATTTTAATTTTTNTTTAAAAAATAATTCTACCAGGATTTANAATATTTTTTGGATCAAATAGTTTTTTTAATTTTTTCATCAATTCAATTTCTTNTTCTGATCTACTTGTTTTAAGATACCCCTTTTTATGAAGTCCTATGCCATGTTCAGCAGACAAAGATCCNTTTAGTTTTTTTAGAGGTGAGTATACGATTGAATTAATTAAATCAATAGTTTTTANATCATCTTTATCTCTTCCNATNATAAAATGAATATTTCCATCTGCAACATGACCAAATGGAAAAACTGTCTTAACTGAATCTAAAGTTTTTAATTTTTCAGTTATAGATTCAATGACTTCTCCAATCTGTGGAATAGGTATACTAATATCAAAGTGTTGATCATATTTTGCCTTAGATGCAAGAATAGATACATCTTCCCTGATTTGCCATATTTCATTTAATTCTTTTTGTGATGTAGCCATTACTGCATCTTCAATTATACTTTTATTTAGAGCAGATTCAATATGATTTTCTAATAAAGCGTAGTCCTTTTTTGGATTACTACCCAAACTTTCGATAAAAACGTAATATTTGTAATTATAGCTCAATGGCTTTTTTAGTCCAGATGATTCTGTCATAGCTTTGTAAGTTGAATTCCAAATTAATTCAAAACCACTTAGNCTTCCGCTTAATCCTTTTTCNAGGTATTTTAANAGTTTGACTACATTTTCATATGAATTNAAAGCTACCAAAGCTGATGANCTACTTTTTGGAGCCTCCTGAAGTCTCATTACTACTCGAGTTACAATTCCCAATGTTCCCTCACTTCCAATAAAGAGCTGCTTCAGGTCATATCCGGAGTTATCTTTAATTATTTTTTTAAGAGANGAAATGATTGTTCCATCTGCAAGTACTACTTCAATTCCAAGAACCATTTGCCTAGTCATACCATAACGAAAAACTCTAAGCCCACCAGCATTCGCAGAGACCGCTCCACCAATCTGCGCTGAACCTTTAGCTCCAAAATTTAATGGAAGTAATAAATCTTTATCGGCAGCAGCATTAATTAAATTTTCAATTATCACTCCTCCTTGCGCAGTAATTGTTTTACTTTGAGGATCAATTTCTTCAATAGAATTCATTTTTTCTAGAGAAATTACCAACTCATCCTTTTTTGTTTCGGTGCCTCCTACTAAATTAGTTAGTCCACCATGGACTATGATTTTTTGATTATACTTATTACACAAAGAAACAATCAGGCTTATCTCTTCGGTACTTTTNGGAAAAGTAACAGCTANAGCTTGGAGTGGCTCATCAGTTCTCCATATGTGAGAGAAACGTGNGTGTACATCTTCCCCAATGAGCAACTGATTTTTTTTCAAAATAGATTTTAATGATTTAATTAAATTTTCNGTATTCATATTTCTGATAAGTGATAATCTATAACTAAGATAATTTTTTTTTAAATTTGNATATTAAATTTGNTCTGTTGAAACAAAAAAAATCTCGGTACAGTTTATTAAGNTCAATANTATTGCTCTTAGTTTTTANCTCACCAANCTTATTTAATCTAGGTAAGGTTTTCGAAAANCATGATCATGAGGTTTGTACCGAAAATACANNTCATTTTCATCAAAAAGATGATACATGCTTTACTTGTAGCGATTTTAATTTTTCATCATTCAAATTGAATTCATTAAATAAAATGAAATTTGTAAATAAATTTCATAAAAAAAATGAAATAAAATCATATCTACTTAATTTTTCTTCTAAGACCAACAAAACAAGATTCCTAAGGGGACCACCCATTGTAGTTTAATTTAAATTATAATTTATTAACTAATAAAGCTATGTTCTNCATAGCATTTTTTCAAAATTAAACTATTTACAAAATGAANAATTTNAAATATTACTTTAGTACCCTTTTAATGATAACTATAATTATATCTTGTTCAAAAGACGAAGNAACAGTTGAACCTNTAGNCGTTAANGAAGAAGANGTTATCACAACTATGACAATAACTCTCGCACCAACAAGTGGAAGNACCACATTGGTTACTTTAAAAACTCAAGATCTTGATGGCGATGGACCCAATGCTCCAACAGTAACTGTTTCAGGTAATTTAACTGCAGGTGCNGTATATGCAGGAGCAATTGAATTTTTAAATGAATTAGAATCTCCTGCTGAGGATATAACTGAAGAGGTAGAGGAAGAAGACCTTGAACATCAGGTTTTTTATACTCTGGGTGGAGGTTTAGATGCAACTGTCGCTTATGCTAATAACGATTCTGCAGGTAACCCTCTAGGTACCGAGTTTACACTTACAGCAGGCACTGCGAGTAGTGGATCATTAACTTTTACACTAAGACATGAGCCAAAAAAACCGAATACTGGTTTAANAGATGCCGGAGGGGAAACAGATATTGAAACAACTTTCAATATTACTATAGAGTAANAATAATAACCTAATAATNTTTGTTTAAAGGGGTAATTAACATCAAATTGTTAAATACCCCTTAACTTGCTATNATATTATGTTTAAATTCAAGATTCTTTGTTTTATTTNATTGTTNAGCANTTTATCATTAAATGCTCAAAACTGTAATAATNTNTTTNATGGAAGGGTNCTAGACTTNCANGACAACTCNCCTCTTTCGGGGGCAGCAATATCTNTTNNNGGNGTTTATGAAAGTNTTACGGATAATAATGGTTTTTTNACAATTAATAATTTGTGTAATCAAAATTACACTTTTGAAATATCACATCCTCTCTGTGATCGAAAAGAGTTTGATGTTGACATTTCAAAAAATAAAGAAAAAACATTTCGTTTAGAACACCACATAAAGGAATTAAATGAGATTATTTTATATGGANATTCATTTGAAAAAAAATCGAAAACCATTATCGAAAANATTATATCTACTGAAACTCTTNAAGACTATGCAAGTGAAACATTTGGAGATGCATTGACNAGCTTATCTGGAGTCTCATCATTTAATACTGGTAACTCAATTGTTAAACCTGTTATTAATGGTTTACACAGTANCAGAGTTGAAATTATTAATAATGGGGTTAGAATGGAAGACCAACAATGGGGTGTTGAACATGCTCCAAATATTGATATAAATTCATTAGATAAAATAACCNTAATCAAAGGTGCTGGNGCATTGCAGTNTGCTGGAAGTGCTTTAGGTGGAATAATCATTGGAGAATCGGCAAAGNTATCTCTTCAAGACAGTTTATACGNAAATACCNCAATCATTGGGGCCTCAAATGGAAGGGGTAGTTTGTTGAGATCAAAATTAACTCAAAGTCATNCCAATGGACTTTATTATANACTTAATNCATCGCTCAAGCGATTTGGTGATTATAGTGCACCAAATTATATAATGAGAAATACAGGTGTAAATCAAAAAAATCTTTCTTTAAAGTTAGGTTTGAATAGNGTTAATTTNGGATTTGAATTTTTATATTCATTTTTTAATAATGAAATTGGGATTTTGAGATCATCTCATGTTCATACTCCTCAAGATCAAGTTAGAGCTATAAATAGCNATTTTCCACTTTTCACTGGTGATTTTAAATANGAGATCGAGGCGCCAAAGCAGGATGTNAAGCATCAGATCNTNAGACTAAANGCTTTTAAAAAAACAGAGAATATTGGGGAATTTTCAATTCAATATGATTTTCANAGAAATAATCGATTTGAATATGATATAAGACNTGGGGATGATAAATTTAAACCATCAACAGATCTCGANNTGGAAACACACACTNTTTCAATAGATTTGAAATCAGAAATAAAAGAAAGAATCAAATTAAAAGTAGGTTTAACTGGNAGATATCANAAAAATTTTCCTGATCCAGTCACTGGAGTTAGAAGAATAATTCCTGATTANAAAAAATATGATTTTGGAATCTATGCCATTTCTGATTATAGGATAAATGAGAAATGGCTTATTGAATCTGGNATTAGATTTGATCACACATTAATGGATGTTTATAAATTTTATCGAACATCTTTTTGGGTNTCTAGAAACTACGATCAATTATTTCCAGAGCTTGTAATTAGGGAGGTTAATTCCCAAACCCTTATAAATACAAAATTAAATTATAACAATATTTCTGNAACGTTNGGNGCAAAAAATAATAGTAATAATTACACNTCATTTTTAAATTATTCGNTTGCTTCTAGAGCTCCTAATCCGTCAGAATTATTTAGTGAAGGTCTTCACCATTCTGCGGCAAGGATTGAACTGGGTGATTTAAGGTTTAAATCAGAGATAGGACANAAGCTCTCATACACACTTCAACGAAACGANGAAACTTTTACCATTTCAATTAATCCATACTATAATCTAATAAATGATTTTTTGATTTTAGAGCCATCATCAGTNCAGACTTCAATNCGNGGCACNTANCAAGTTTGGACTTANAGGCAGACAAATGCAAATTTATTTGGNTTGGATATCGACGCAACTATTGCTCTATCAAAAAAAATTAGTTATNNTCATAAATCCTCAATTGTTAAATCGTACGATCGAANTCTAAAAATACCACTTATTAATATGCCCCCAGTTAATACTCAAAATGAGATTATTTATGAAAATCGAAATTTTAAAAATTTTAAAATCAAATTAACTAGTAACTATGTCTTTAGACAAAATGAATATCCAGACAACAACTTTNAGGTTTTTATANCTANCTCCCAGTNATATGAGACCGTTGATATAAGCTCACCNCCTGATCACTATCATTTGATAAACTTCAATTCTAGCATAGATTTAAAAAATAAGAATTCAAAAAGACTATCTTTAAGTTTAAAAATTAATAATCTTCTAAATAACTCATATAGGAATTATTTAAACCGTATGAGATATTATTCACATGAATTAGGAAGAAATATTATTATTGGTTTAAACTATAATTTTTAGTTAATAATTGTCTTCAANTAAATTCAAAAGAAAAATGGGATTAGGNATAATTACCGCTACAGGTATTTGTTCCATGATGGGAGCATCTATTAATGTTGTNCCATTTATGATTCAAAAAAATGTTCCAGGTATTGGTACTTATGTAATTCCGGCATTTATTTTTGCGGCTATTCCTGCATTGTTAGCAGCCTTATCCTATTCAATTCTTGCATCTGCAATGCCAAGGGCTGGTGGTAGTTATTTATATGTAAGTAGAGGCTTAAATCCATATTTAGGATTTGCAGCTAGTTTTTCCCAATGGTTTGGACTCTCAGTTGTTATTGGAGTTATTGCTTACATAATTCCACCCTTCTTAAGGGATATTTCAATANTATTAAATATTGATNCNTTATCTCTTTTANTCNAAAATGGAANAATAAGATTAACTATTNCCCTATTGCTAATTTGGCTTTTTGTGATAATAAATATTAGAGGNACCTCTGCNTATACTATNNCAATAATGCCTATGCTTTATTTAATGTTTATTCTCGGAGGAATTGTGATTTTTTCAGGATATTATTATGATAGTAATGATTTTATTGAAAGTTTAAAATTGAGGGAAAATATAANTTTTACTCCTTTAGATAAACCTAAATTTGAANTAACTATATTTTTTTCTGCNGCAGCTGTTTTGTTTTCGAGTTTTATTGGCTTTGATTCAATAGCTCAAACAGGAAGTGAAGCTAAAAATCCAACTAAATCAATTCCAAAGGCAATTTTATTATCTATCTCTAGTGTTGGTCTATTTTATTTTTTATTTACATCNGCAGTCTATAATGTTATTCCATGGAGTTTTATAGCTGAGGAGTCATTAAAAAAAGATATTTCTGCTCCTGGAATGCTGAGCTATGTTTTACCCTCAGGATGGGGAGTTGCAATATTAATTGGAGCTGCATTCGCTCTAATAAATGATCTTCCATCAATGATACTTTCAGTTTCAAGATTGATGTACTCCTGGTCAAAAGACAATATTTTCCCAAAGTTTTTCTCGGAAATCCATCGAAGGTATAATAGTCCACATAGGGCATTAATTTTTTCAGGATGTTTAGCAAGCATAGGGGCATTTGGATCTCATTTTGCTAGTGATATTTTTTTAGGAATAGATATAATGGTGACTTCAATGATGTTTAATTTTATTTTAATGTGTTTAACTTTAATTGCAATACCTAAAGTTAATCTATCATTATATAACCAAATAACACTTCTTAAAAATAGAGTCATTCAAAAAATAATTGGTTATTCTGGAATACTCTTATTGATCTTCTTTTTTGTCATACATACTTATAAAGATATATCAGTGACTACTAAAAGATGGTATTTTCATTCAACATATATTTGGTTAATTGTTATGAGCTTAGCAACTTTTTTCTTTATTTACAGATGGAAATTTTTAATTTTAAAAAATAAAAATTTAAAGGAGGTTTTTAAAAAGCTTCCAGATCAATAATAAATGAAATCTCACATAAAATTATCTGATTATTTAAAAATACCAAGAATTATTGTTGGTTTCTGGCAAATTGCTGATATGGAAAATCAAGGAATTGATTTTGATATTAATAGTTGTGAACGTGATCTAAACAATTATGTTCAGTCTGGTTTCAATACTTTTGACATGGCAGATCATTATGGTTCAAGTGAGATTATTTTAGGGAAATTCAAAAATAAATTTTCTAAAAGTGACATCAAATTATTTACCAAATGGGTGCCATCGCCAGGAAAAATTAATCGCGATATAGTTCGTGAGAATATTTTATACTCTCTAGAAAGAATGCAACAAAAGTCGATTGATTTATTGCAATTTCATACATGGCATTATCCTGATCCAAGTTGGTTAGATGCACTTAATTATCTTAATGAATTAAAAACCGAGGGTTTGATAAAGGATATTGGTGTTACCAATTTTGACTCTGCTCACTTAAGAATTGCATTATCAAATGGAATCCCCTTAATTAGTAATCAAGTTTGCCATTCTTTAATTGATAATCGTGCATCCGGAAGACTTTCGGATGTTTGTCAAAAATATGGAGTTAAACTATTAGTTTATGGAACTCTAGCAGGTGGTTTTTTAACNGAAAAATGGCTAAATAAGCCGGAACCAAAACCAGGAGAACTATCAAGTTGGTCTGAAATGAAATATAAAAGATTTATTGATATCGCTGGAGGCTGGGAAGTATTTCAAAATTTGTTAAAAACAATAAAAAAAATAGCCGATAAACATAATGTNTCAGTAGCCAATATTTCTTCAGGGTACGCTTTAAAAAATAAAAATGTTGCTGCAGTTATTATTGGTTCAAGATTAACTGAAAATAATCACATAAACGAAAATAAAAAAATAGTTAATATCGAATTAGATTCAGATGATGTGAAGCAGATTTCAGTTGCACAAAGCAAAATGAATTCCATTCCAGGTGATTGTGGTGATGAGTATAGAGAGCCTCCATTTTTAACTGCTTCTGGAGATCTAAGTGATCATATAAAATCGATTCCTAGAGTATACAAAGTCGAAAAAAATAAGAAAAGCAGTAAAATTTATAGTGGCACTAATTGGGAGAAATTAGCTGGCTATTCTAGGGCCAATAAAATAGGAAATAAGATATATGTTTCAGGGACAACAGCAACTCATAGGAATCATATAGTAGGAAAAGNCGATCCATCAGCGCAAACTCACTTTATTATTGATAANATAGAAGCAGCAATAAATTCNTTGGGTGGAGAATTAAAAAATGTAGTTAGAACAAGAATTTTTATTAATAACATTGATGATTGGGAGGAGGTAGCAATAGCTCANGGAGAAAGATTTTCAAAAATTAATCCNGCAAACACATTAGTAGAATCAAAACTTGTTGGCAAAGGATATTTGGTGGAAATTGAAGCCGAGGCCGTTATTAATTAGTTTTTTTTTAATTNTTNATTNTTTTTAAGAATNTTTTCCATTTTGATTCGANAAAACTATCTACTTCTTTTTCATAACNCTCTACTATTTTAAGGNCTTCGTTTAGTCTTTGCCAATGTTGTTTTGAAGGTTTTTTAATTCCAGCAATGCTTANTTTTTCAATATTTGAAACTAATGAATATGGGGTTATTTGATTTGATTTCCATGCACCAACTTGTCTGTTNTTTGGAGTTTCTTTTCCAACCTCTTTTAATTGATTTATAGCTGTTTTAATGTCTGAAAAACTATTTTTATTTTTANGATCTATTATTTCCTCCATATTATCTAAACTATCTGATATTTTATCCATTTTTCTGAAGACATCATTTAGTTGTTTTACAATTTTTTTTGATGATTTTTTGAATAAATATATTTCTTTCTCAATTTCAGNAGAAATATCAAATCTGGGATCTTGATTTATCTTAATCATAACCGAATCTTTTTGATTTTTATATTCTAAAACGATTTTATACAAACCTGGTAATACAGCAATGCCTCTAGATTTATTTATTCCTTCTCTATGATTTAAACTCTCTGAAGCTTCATCTAGTCTCCATGTTATGTAATTTAGTCCTTCAATAATATCACTNGAATTAATTTCATTAATTTTCTTTTCTTTTGAATCATATATTGATCCNTTTACTNTATTATTCGATTCTATATCGGTATTTAAATAAAATGGAATTTCAACCTCTTGAAATGGTTTATTTTCTCCCTCGAACGTGGTATCAAATCCAGTCCAGATATTACCCGGAGGATTAATGAATAAACCTTTTACCTGAATTGCATCATTTACAGGAAATAAATTAATTTCTTTTTTTATGTTTTTTTTAGCNATTTCCCTTANACTTAATAGATCATCTAAAATCCAAATTGCTCTTCCAAATGTTCCAATTATCAAGGCTGATTCTTTTTCTTGAATAACCATATCCATTGTTGAAACTGAAGGGTAACCGTTTTTAAATTTCTTCCAGTTCTTTCCCCNGTCAATACTTATCCANAGACCATTTTCAGTTCCTAAGAAAAGCAGATTTTCAACCACTGGATCTTGAATAAATGAAAGTGAATATCCTTCAANTTTTTCACTATCTAATAGNTGTATCCATGTTTTACCATAATCATTAGTCTTAAATAAATATGGGTTNTAATCTCCTTTCCTATAGTTATTGACTACAACCCATGCAGTTCCAGGNTTATATCTTGATGCTTTTATTTGTGTAATCCAAGGTTGATGGGGAAAATTTAATATATTCTTTGAAACTAATTTCCATTTTTTTCCTCCATTAGTTGTAAGGTAGATTTCTCCNTCATCACTTCCTGTCCAAATAATATCCTTATTTAAACTACTGGGAGCAATAGTTAGTAAACTATTATATGTCTCAGCTCCAGAGATATCTANTGTTAATCCACCATAATCATTTTTTTGATGTTCGGGATTATTAGTTGTCAAATCATTTGAAATAATAGACCACGTCGAACCTTTATCCCTTGAATAATGGACATATTGAGATNCATAGTATACGCCATTTTCATCAAATGGATCTAATGAAAATGCTGAGTTCCAATTAAACCTTAAGGGGATTTTATAATTTAAATTTGGTGGTTTGATACTTATGTAGTAACCAGTTAATTTATCATATCTATATAATTCTCCATTTTGCGANGTACCGTATCCAAANCTGGAGTTAGATTTATCGGGCGATATATAAAAGCCATCTCCGCCTACAAGATATTGCCAATATAGAGTTCTTATCCCACCTCTTTTCCATGTATATGCAGGTCCAGACCAGTTACCATTATCTTGCATTCCCCCATAAACATTNAAAGGTGTGTCATAATCTACATTAATNTGATAAAATTGTGCAACTGGAATGGTTTCTGGAAAATACCAACTTTTTCCATAATCATTTGTAATTCCAATACCTCCATCACCACCAATTATAAAATTATGAGGATCTTTNGGATTTANCCAAAATGCATGAAAATCTGCGTGAATACCNTTGGTCTCNTCTGCAGGAATCATTGGGGTTTTATCAAAGCTTTTNCCACCATCGTAGCTTACTGATAATGGCTGATAAAGATTATATAATCTGTTTGGGTCCTGCGGGTCAACAGCTAGATCTTGAAAATAAAAAGGTCGATTATTAGTGAATTTTGGATTATCATTAATTAAACGCCAATTTTTTCCACCNTCGTCGCTTCGATATAAAGAATTTTTTTTTGCTTCNATTTTTGCATAAATCCTATCTGGATTAGAGGGTGCTATTGCAATACCAATTCTTCCAAGTTCACCACTTGGTAAGCCATTTTTAGTTGATAATTTTTTCCAATTTTCNCCACCATCTTCAGTTATATAAATTCCTGATCCGCTTCCACCAGATCTGAAATAGTGGGTCGTTCTTCTATGATCATATAGAGTTGCAATAAGTTTTTTGGTATTTTTGGGGTCCATAATTAAGTCGGCAACTCCNGATGTTTTATTTGAATAAAGAATCCTTTTCCATGTTTTACCTCCATTAATTGTTTTATATAAACCTCTATTTTCGCTTGGTGAAAAAGGATCTCCCATNGCTCCGACAAACAAAATATTAGAGTCNTTTGGATCTGTTATTATTCGATGAATTGTTTTTGTTTTAGCTAACCCCATGTGTTTCCAATTTTTTCCTCCATCTATGCTTTTATAAATTCCATTTCCNAGATTCATNGAATTTCTTGGGTTTCCTTCACCTGTTCCAACCCAGATAATATTTGGATTATTTTGGAAAATGTTTAAGGCACCAATATTTTGAGTGGATTCATTATCAAAAATNGGCTTCCATGCACTGCCACCATTTTCAGATTTCCAAACNCCACCAGAGGCTGCTCCAACATAAATTATTTTTGTATTTTTTTTCACAACATCAATAGCCGTAATTCTACCACTCATGTTAGACGGGCCAATACTCCTAATATTCAAATTAGAAATTTTATCAGTGTCTAATTCTTGTGAATNANTTGATANTAATTGAAAAAAAACAACAAGAAAAATTTTTAAATAAAAATGTTTCATTTAGAACGTAATTTANTTTTTAAGTTAATCAATTTATTAAAAAATTGTTTCTTTGAAAGATATTGCGTTTTAATCATAACACAATTATAAAAAATTCAAACATGAAAAAGCAAAGCGTTCAATTCTTTTCATTTTTAATCTTTTTATTTTTAAATGNTTCAGCTCAGAAAATTGGTCAGACTAATAATGATCTTTATAATCTATTCAAACAATGGAGAGTNTTTGAAGNTCCTCCGATGGCAGATGGNGCACCGGATTATAAAAAAGCAACCTTTGACGAGCGTTATCCAGAATTTTTGAAATTAAAATCAAAACTATGTGCGATTGATAAATCTTCACTAACAACTGAAGAAAAAGTTGACTGGACATTGATATGGGCAGAAATGAATGGTTATCTATTTAATTATAAAATTTTGAAACCTTGGGAAAGAGATCCTGCGTTTTATAAAACAATATGGACAAGTCGAAGTGATGTGCCTGCCCATGAGGGACCTTCTCATCACAATTTAACTGAATTATGGCAATATAAATTTCCTTTAAATAATATTGATAAATTAAGGCTTATTGCTGATTTAAAAATTATACCTCCTATAAACAGNCAAGCTAAAGAGAATTTAATCGGTAANGCGAAAGATTTATGGGTTACTGGAATTAGNACAATCAAAAGACAATCATCTGATTTAAAAGATCTTTTGAAAAGAATCAANCCTTTAGATGAAAAAATTNTTAGAGTNATTACAGATGCCATTGACTCAACAAATGACTTTGTTAAGTGGNTAGAAAAAGAGTCAATACATAAAAATGGTCCATCAGGTATTGGAAAGGAAAATTATACATGGTATCAAAAAAACGTTCATTTAGTTCCTTTAACATGGGAGCAAGAGGTAATTCTACTAAAAAATGAGTTAGCAAGAGCTTGGGCCTTATTAAAGTATGAAGAGAANAATAATAGTCAATTTCCATTTTTATCTCCTGCAAATAACTTTGAAGAATATGATAATTTGGCAAAAAAATCAGCAGAAGAACTTTTATCATTTTTAGATGAACAAAAAATTTTAACAATNAANCCCTATTATAAAGATGCACTATTGCCACATCTTGGAAAATTTATTCCTGAGTCAAAGAGAAATTTTTTTTGGATTACAGCTCATTACGACCCAAAACCTTTGTATTCTCATTTTTTTCATTGGTTTGAACTTGCTCAAATGGATATTGATCCTCACAAAAATATCATAAGAAAAAAACCACTACTTTATAATATTTTTGATTCNAGAAGNGAGGGAGTGGCTACTGCAGTTGAAGAATTATTTATGCAAGCTGGTTTATATGAAAANAATCCAAGAGCAAGAGAAATAGTTTACATTCTAATCGCCCAAAGGGCAGCTCGTGGACT
The DNA here is from genome assembly GCA_002721275.1 of Flavobacteriaceae bacterium. Taxonomy (GTDB): domain Bacteria; phylum Bacteroidota; class Bacteroidia; order Flavobacteriales; family Flavobacteriaceae; genus Marivariicella. The sequence continues at coordinate 25,915 of PBJZ01000009.1, read as the reverse complement.
TGGTTCATTATATGCACATGCTAATATTATGTCAATGGAGGAAGCAGGGAAAATTCATTCGGAATATACCCCCAGGGGGTGGATGAAGACCGAGAAAGATTTATTAATTTTTGAGCAACACCTCTATTTAAGACAACCAGGTTATGGAACCAGTTATATTACTGGAAAATATTTACTTGAAAGCGCTATTGCTGATTATTTTAAAATTGATGAAGAAGAGAATTCAAAAGAGACTATTAAAGACTTTTTTGATCTTTTAATGAGTATTGGAAATATCCCTATGACATTGNCTCATTGGCAGATGATAAATAGTAATAAACATATGGCTGATATTACAAATAAATGTNAATTAAGTTTATAGTTATACTCAAGTTTTTTAATTATATCTCAAATTANAGCCCAATTAGATATTGAAACTTGAAAAATAGCTGTGTTTGNTTAAATTCAAATAAATCAAAATGAATTTCATTTAATTCCCTAACGGAATTTTGATTTCCTCCTAAATAAAAAATTGTTGCAGGATTAGGGTTCCATTGAATTAATGGTTGGATAAAAAATTGATCATTAAAATTATTTTTTTCTGAAATAATTCTAAAATTAAAGGAGGATGTAAATTGATATCTAAAATCAAGTCTTACAATGTTACCTTTAAAATAATTACCTGTTGTGTTTAATTTTTTTAGTTCAGATCCTCTGAATGAGGGATTAAAACTAATATTATCATTTATTTGATAATTTATTTTAAAGAAATATGATTTAAGTTTTCCAACCTCAGGAATTNTTTCATTCATTGANAAATCTTTTCCTAAANTTAAATNAAGATCAAAATTTATTGATTCACTNGGNGAACCTTCNACAGAAAACTCATGTGTTGGTAAATGATTAAAACGAATACCTAAAAAAGTTTTTGTAGCATCATAATCTAGTGTGTATTCAAATTCTGTTTGTCCATAAGTTTTAAATGATGCAAATAAGTCAACACTCATCGTTTTATATAAATTTTCAAAAGTATAGACAACGTCAATTTTTGTTCCAAANCCGAANGACTGAAGAGCAGGTTTATTAATTATATTTATATATTCATGATATAAAGTCCCCCATCTTCGATTATTTTTAACAACAAAACCAACGTCAGCTCTGTGTTGAGGTGAAATATTTCGAAAGAAAAAATAGCTATTCCAATGCTCTGTTCTTCTCAATAATTGAACATAAGATGCATCTCCATNAATATATTCACCATCTAACNCAATAGAGTTTCCAGTAATACTTTCATTTGTCGAAATCCAATCTTGTTCGGGTTCCTTGTTAAAGTTCTTGAGAAGCTCAAACTTNAAGCTCCATTTTTTATTCAGAATAAAAAAACCGTCAAAACCNAGAAGATGTCCGTNTCCNCCTTCNTTATAAAAACGNTTACTCATTATACCTCCGAGTCGGGATTTTGGNTTTAATAAACTTTGAAATCTTAAAACATTTACAACACTTTGCCCTCCCTCTCCAATATAAGATCGATCTTCACCTCCAACAAGATATGGTGAGTTTTTATCTAATGCGTTTAATAAAAATATCCTTGATTTTTTTTTTTGACTTAGAAGTTTTGATGCAATTATTGGATTTACAATTGATCTTGAGTAAAATGCACCATTTGTAAATTCCACTATATCTGTTCCTCTATTAAAAAAAGGTCTTCTCTCTGGATATTCTAGGGAAAATGAAGAATTTACATCAATTTGAGTAACATCGGCCTCAACTTGNGAAAAATCAGGATTTAANGTTACCTCAAAACTTGAGTTTTTATTAATATCTAGATTTAATCCTAATCCAATATTTAGTTTTGGCTTNTTGTAAATCAATTTATCNTCAGGGTTACTTCTATCACCTATTATATTACTTGAAATATAGGGGAGCAATTCCAGGCGTTTGTCAATTACTATATTGTTAAGTATNAGTTTGTCTGTGGTTTGACAAATCACACAGTTATTNTCTCTATCCCTTGGCTGAGTGCTAACCTGTATTTCATTNCCATTTTCAATGTATCTTCTTATTAAATTAAAATGCCAAAGCTGGTTTTTGCCATTTGGAAATGGAATCTCTGAAAAAGGTATTTTAATCTCGACTTGATAACCATCATCAATTATTTTTCCAACTGATTCAAAATTTACATTGAATGAACTGTCATATCTTCCATCATCAGTCATNGAATTAATTTCTCTAAAATCAAATTGACTTCCAAGTGCATTAACTGCAATGCCAAGATTATTCCTAGCATCTGTGTAGGGATCTAAACGTAAAAGAATTACATCATCATTCCATATATTACCATCTCTTTGTCTTAATGCTGCACGTATATTTTTCGGGTTNTCTTTTGCATAAATTCCAATAAATAAGAATTTATCGGAATATGTTATTAATGCGGTAGTTTTTTTTCTTGCAGGGAGATTATTAGCGGGACTAAATTCNATATCGAAAGGAATTTTTGTAGCATTTGACCATTCNTCAGAACCTAGGTTTCCATCTATAACAATTTTTTCTGNATTTATTTTTAATGGNGTAAAAGTTTCTTGAGCAAATACAAGTAAATGTGAAGCTATGAAAAAAAATAGTGACTTATACATGTAATTTCATATGCATAAATAAATTTAAAAACTGTTTTAAATAATTTGTAAAAATAATCAATTAACNNTTTATAACCTTAAAAGAAAAATTGTAAGTTTTGAGTTATGTCAATAACTAATCAATTCTAAAAGAGTAAATAANTGAAAAAGAACNGTTACCATTAGAATCTATAGTTTTTATTCTCCAAAAATAAGAATTCCCCGAAATTACCTCCACTACTTTGGATGTAGATGCTAGGTTGGCATTTTCAGCACTNATTTTTTGTTTTCCATCAATTTGATCAATANATAAATCATAGGTCAAAATGTCTCCATCGGCATCTAAACCCTCCCANTTTANTTCAATTGAAGTAGTTGTAGCCGTAAAAGATTTACCTGATNTTGGAGATAATAGAGATGCAGGAAATGGAGGGTAATTAGTTAAACCCTCACCAGACAAATAAAACTTCCATACCTCTGAAGAGGCAGTTTTATCAGTACCATTCCTTTTAGATATTATTTTCCAAGAATATGGTTTTCCTTTGGTCAAGTCAATAGATCTTGAAGTTCCAGAAATATTTTTAAATTCTGAGACATTATTGTTTTCCAAATTTTTAAGCTCCAAATCATAACTGTCTGAATTTGTTCCTTCACTCCATTGAAAGTTTACACTACTCAATGATAAAGAAATTGAAGTTCCAGTTTCGCATATTTCATTATTTTCAGGATATAATAAAGTTGAAGCTAGAGGTGGAGTAATTACCACAACTAATGGAGGTGGAGCTACTATATCATCTTCACCAGAGCCACCACCACCTCCACATGAGAAATTAATTATTATAAAAAAAATAGTAGAATATTTGACTATTGTTTTATTCATTTTTTTATAATTTTTATTGATTGGTCCACTGTTTCCCCTTTAATTTTTACTATATAAGCTCCTTTTCCAAGCATATTTAGATTAACTTTTATTTTTCTGGATATAGAAACTTCTTTGCAAATATTAATATATGGATTTCCAGTTGAATCAATAACTAAAACATCCACAGATTTATCTTTTCCATGAATAAAAAAGTTAACTAAATCACTTGTTGGATTAGGATAAAATTCTACCTTTTCACTAATGAATATTTCCTCACTATACTTACCTTGACAAAATTTATCAGTGTAAATTTCAATAAAATTTACTCCTTTTTCTAAAATTAATTTTTTGTTATTATCATTTACCTCAATGATATTTCCATTATGTTTTATTTTATAAAATTTAGAACCACTTAAATTATAAGTCACCGATCTGGCAGATATATTTTTTCTTGATGAAACTGATAATTCCCTGGGCTCTATTAAGTTTATGTTAAAACATTGATTGTAATTATCTATTCCCACAATTGAAAAACAAATTTCATATAATCCTGGACCTAAATTTTCAAAACTCGAACTATGTCCATTAGACAAATCTAGAACTAATTCCGTTTCTTCTAATGTTACTATATAATCATAAGATTTGTCATCGATGTCTAATGAAATTGAACCATCATTTTTATTTAAACATGATAATTCATCAATTTTAATTGAAAAATTTTTTGCTGGTAATGTAAATATTTCACATCCGTTAATATCAATAGGTAAGTCACTTGATATTGTATTCGGACAAATATCATATAAGTCGATAACTCCATCTCCATCATCATCTTCATCACATAAATCACCAAAACCATCTGAATCCGTATCTTCTTGTTCTGGATTTACGATATTTATACAATTATCTAATTCGTCATTGATTCCATCTTTATCTGTATCTTTTTGTGATTCAGAACATCCGTACTGATCTACGGTTTTGCCCTCAGGAGTATTAGGACATAAATCATAGTCATCACTTACACCATCTTTGTCAAAATCTCTTAAACCTTGATTAAACCATAAGCCCCAATCAGCGTAATTGATTAAATTTTTATACTCGCTAGATGGATAAATTAAATCATTTAATTCAACTGATTTTATAATATTTACATTTTGATCATCAAATGAATTATATATAACTTGATTATCTAAGGTTGCGAAACTAATTACACTCCATGTATTGTTGAGAAAATATCCTAATTCACCTGTTTCAATATTAGCAATGCATCCATAGTAAAAAACATCACTATTATCTATAATCACATAATCAAAACCTATAATATTATTAGAGGTTTTAGAAAAAGATGGGTAACCAATACTAACATCGTCAGGAAGTTGGTCATAAAGCTTTAGAATTGTTCCATCATCAAACTTATTGTTTTCAGAATCCCAGACATTTAATAAACCTATATCCCAATAAAAACTATCTTCTGTATTTCCTCTTGATATTTTATTATATTGATCATAAATAACAACTTCGCTATTGTTGTCCCATTCAAGTGAATCGGCATATAAAACTTCCCCGGAATTAATTCCTTCGGCTGTTGTGGGCGTATATAATTTAAAATTTTTCCATAAATCATTAATTATATCATATACATATATAGAATTATCAGTGGCTGAAGTAGTTGTTAATGCAATTTTACTTTTATCCTTGGAAATTGCCACTGAATTCCAGACTTTTTCTTCACTAATTGTATATTCATATATCTGATCCTCTCGGAGCGAAATACCAATTAACTGATTTTCATCATTAATAAAAACTAAAAGATATCCGTCAGATGTTATTGAAGGTTTTGTTTCATATTTTTTTGTTGTAGTTATTGGTATAAAATTTGATCCATCCGTATCAGATACATAGAAAGTAGTTTCATCATTAGAATTAGTATCATATAATAATATCAAATCATTTCCTTGAATTTCAATTGAACTTTCTTTTTCACTTTCTTTAAAGACAATCCCCACACTATCAAAAGAGTTTTTTACCGAATTTATTACATTTGAATCAATTCCATAAACTTCCTCAGCACAAGATTCTACTGCGATTCTTAATTGAGTAAAATCTGAACTTCTAGTGAGGTAGTTAGTCAATGCACAGTAATAAATTAATTCGGCTTTATCTTTTCCAATATCTTGAGCTATTAAATAAAATGCTTTGTTTGGGATTCCACTATTAATATGTACACCACCATTATCATCCTCACCATTATATATATCATCATAATGAGCAGGCTGATTACCTAATGTTGGATCTTCAAAACTTCGCATTAATCCATAGGGAAAATAATCAAGACTTTTAATTATGTCCTCACCAAGGGTCCAATCATCTCTATCAATCATTACACCAAAAATATCGGCAAAAGATTCATTTAATGCACCTGATTCATTTTGGTATATAAGACTTGCAGTATATTGAATGATTCCGTGTGTAAGCTCATGAGCAACAACATCTAACCCACCAGATAGTGGTTTAAAAGCAAGGTCACCATTGCCATAAAACATTGCACGACCATTCCAATAAGCATTATCAAAATCTTTATAAACAGGCTTTCCTGTTACTGAGTCTATGATTACTTCATCTGTTTCAGGATCCCTTTTTTTTTCTTTTACGTTAACAAAGCTTTCGATGTTAGTTCCGTTATTGTCTATCGAATTTCTTCCGTGAACATTATAAAAATAATCGTAAGCTAACGATGCATTGTAATGAGCAGAAACAGCTTTTGGATCAGTCCATTCATTATCGTTATCGTAGAGATAATAATATTCACCGTTTTCTTGATTAGAAGTAATAATTGCACCACTTTGATTGTAATACGTGGGTGATGAATTTGCAGTGAACATTGGTTTCGACGTGTCAATTAACCAATATGTATTATCTAATAAATAAGTGTTAATATTTCTTTGAAATCCATTTAAATCTGTTCCTGAACCTAAAGGTTTACTTTTATTTGAAATGTTTAGTTCAAATTTTTCTTTTTTTTTATGATTATGTTCAATTGAACAAGTTATATAGATTTTATCCAAAATCTCCCCAGTTTTATCATCAATGAAAATTTCCCAACGATCAATTTTTGATGTGAACAAGGAAACTGTCCATGCTAAAAAATTTTTGTTGTTTTTTTTATATATGACAAGATCAGGGTTTAAAGGGTCATTTTCTTTTATTAATTCATCTTTTTTGATATTAAAAATTTTTGGCAACCTTTTTTTTATATCATATGGTGTTTTGGATGGTTTAGTATCTATATCAATGGGTGATGGAATAAAAGATCCAGTTAGAGATTTGACGCTTTTATCTTTATTTAAATGTACTATTATTTCTTTTCCATACACTGGAATATTTTTAAACTTTTGTTCAAATTTTATGTGAGTTAAACCAAATTTATCTACATTTTTATTTTTTATTAAAAACTCATTTTTTGGATTTTCTATTTTCAGAATATCTTTTGTTTCATCAAGGTAATCAAGAATATTTTCATTTATATTTCTATTAGATAGAGATGAATTATTACCGATAAACTTACTCTTAATATGAATAGGGGTCCCATTTTTTGAATATCTTATGTATTTATGTTTGTAATTTTTTTCTTTATGATTTTTTGTATTTGATGATCCAGGTGATCTTTTATTCAGATTTGGAGGAGTAGGTTTTATATTTTTTGTTTTTTTATTTGTTGATTTAGTGAAAGAATTATTTTTTGATGATATTTTATTATGTGTATTTATCCTTTGAATGTTATTTGTTTTTATTGGAGCTTTAGATTTAATTACGGGAAAACCCAAATTATTTGCTTGAAATTTTGAAATGGAGTTAACTTGATTAGAATTGGTTGCCTTTTTTTGAGAGAATAAAATTATAGGCATTAACAATAACAAAAAAAAAATATTATTTTTCATTTAAGTTTTTGATGATATACAATATACAAATAATATTATTTTATGATTTTAATCAGAAAATATCGAATCTTTAAATTTTAATTCTAAGTTTCATTTGATACTTTCATTTATTTAGGTTAAGATGATTCAAATAAAAAAACGGTTACACTTATTAAAGTATAACCGTTTTATTGTTTTAGCAAATAACTTTATTGAAATATCGAAAATAAGTTTTAATTATTCCATTGCTGCGATTACCGGTGCTCCGAGAATTCCTGCAACACTGTATGTGTTAGTTAAGCTTACCAACTCAGCAAACATGGCTTCACGTTTTTGACCTAAAGTCATATGGGCTTGAACACCTTCAGGTCCATTATAAATTTCAGTTAAACCATAAAGTGTGTTTCCTGTTTCACCACTATTAGGATCGAAAGGATTATTCAATTCTGGAGACTTAAATACAGAATAAGATAAAACAATAGGTTCTTGATCACCAGATAAGTTATGAGTCTCGCGCATAAACTGTTGATGTGTCGTGATGAACTGATCCATTCTTTCTGTGGCATCTTTCGGCACCACAAATGATACATGAAATCCTAAAGATCCTACTTTGATTTTATTTTCTGTTTCACTTGCTGGCTCTTGCCCACATGAGGCAAATAATAAAATACTTACTAAAGCTAAATAAATGTTTTTCATTTTTTTATTGATTTATGGTTAAGTAAATTAATATAAGAAAAAATAGATGATTTTATTTTTGGGAAAGTCTTTTAATTAAAAAACGGCTACACTTTTATAAAGGTATAACCGTTTTATTGTTTTAGTAGCGAGGGCAGGACTCGAACCTGCGACCTTTGGGTTGTGAGCCCAACGAGCTACCTACTGCTCTACCTCGCGATATGGACGGCAAATATACAGCAATTAATTTTTTAGACAAAATTAACAACACATCTAGTACCTTTGTTAAGTGAAAAAGAAAAAACATTATTCAGGCTTTATTTCTATAATTGGAAATCCAAACGTAGGAAAGTCAACTTTGATGAATGCTTTAACTGGAATTAATCTTTCAATCATAACTAATAAGGTTCAAACTACCAGACATCGGATATTAGGTATTCTGAGTGGAGATGATTATCAGATTGTTTTGTCAGATACACCAGGAATTATAAAACCCTCCTATCAAATGCAAAATTCTATGATGACATTCGTCAAAGAAGCTATTAATGATGCTGATGTACTTGTTTATATGGTTGAAATTGGAGAAAAAAAAGTAAATGATGAGTCGTATCTACAAAAAATCAAAAGAAGTAAAGTGCCAGTTATAGTTTTAATTAATAAAATTGACGAGTCCAATCAAGATGAAGTAGAAAATTCTGTTAAACAATGGAAAAATTGTTTTCCTAATGCATCAATATATCCTATTTCGGCCTTGAAAGATTTTTTCATAAAAGAGCTTTTAGAAATTTTAAAAAATTTACTTCCTGAAGGTCCAGAGTTTTTTCCAAAAGATCAAATTACAGATAAACCAGAAAGATTCTTTGTTAATGAAGCTATTAGATCTGAAATTTTGAAGAAATATAAAAAAGAAATTCCATATTCTGTTGAAGTCGAAACTCAAGAATTTTCAGAGGATGATAATATAATAAAGATACTATCGGTAATTATCGTTGAAAGGGAAACACAAAAAGGAATAATCATCGGCCATAAAGGACAAAAGCTTAAATCAGTTGGTACCGCAGCTAGAAAAGTTTTAGAGAATTTTTTTCAAAAAAAGATTTTCATAGAATTAAGGGTAAAAGTTTCCAAAAACTGGAGGTCTGACTCCAGCCAATTGAAGCGTTTTGGATATCAAAATTAGTTTATTCAACTATTGAGAATAAAAAAGATTATTTTTGCTCAAGATTTAAAAAAATGGCCAATATAGTTGCGATAGTGGGGAGACCAAATGTGGGTAAATCAACTTTTTTTAATCGAATGATCCAAAAAAGAGAGGCCATTGTAGATAGTCAAAGTGGAGTCACGAGGGATAGACATTATGGAAAATCTGATTGGAATGGAAAGAAATTTACATTAATTGATACTGGTGGATATTTAAAAAATAGTGATGATATTTTTCAAAAAGAAATTGATAAGCAGGTTAAACTAGCTATTCAGGAGTCAGATAGTATAATATTTATGGTTGACGTTGAAGATGGAGTTACTGCGATGGATCAAACTATTTCTCAACTGCTCAGAAAAGCTCAAAAACCGATTTTCATTGCCGTAAATAAAACTGACAATTCAAAAAGATTAGAAAATTCATTGGAATTTTATTCAATGGGCTTTGACTCGATTTTTCCAATTTCGGCAATCAACGGAAGTGGGAGTGGGGAATTATTAGACGCATTAGTGAACACCTTTAATGAAGATTCAGAAGATGAGATTAATTCTATTCCTAGATTTTCAGTAGTAGGTAGACCTAATTCAGGAAAATCTTCTTTTATTAACGCATTAATTGGAGAGGAAAGATACATTGTAACCGATGAAGCTGGTACAACAAGGGACAGTATTGACACTAAGTATAATAGGTTCGGCTTTGAATTTAACCTTGTAGACACTGCAGGAATTAGAAGAAAATCAAAAGTAAAAGAAGATATTGAGTTCTATTCAGTAATGAGATCCATCAGAGCGATTGAAAATTCAGATGTTTGCGTTTTATTGTTTGATGCAACTAGAGAATTTGATTCTCAAGTACAAAATATTTTTTGGCTTGTCCAAAGAAATAAAAAGGGTGTTGTGATTTTAATTAACAAATGGGATTTAATAAAAAAAAATACGAGTTCTACAAAAGAAATGGAGCTAAAGATTAAAAAAGAGATATCTCCATTTGATGACGTTCCATTACTATTTATTTCTGTAATTAATAAACAAAGAATTTATAAGGCTATTGAACTCGCAGTTGAAGTATATAAAAATCGCTCAAGAAAAATAATTACAAGAAAGTTAAATGATTTGATGCTTCCCATAATTGAAAAATTTCCTCCACCCTCTACCAAGGGTCGATTCATAAAAATTAAGTTTTGTACTCAAATTCCATCTAAACACCCTCAATTTGCATTTTTTTCTAATCACCCAAATCTTATAAAAGAACCATACAGAAGATTTTTGGAAAATCAGTTGAGAAAAAATTTTAATTTTAGGGGAGTTCCAATTAGCATATTTTTTCGTAAGAAGTAACTAAATTTTATCTAAAATAAGTTTTAATTCGAATTTTATTTTTTCTAATTTAACGATCAGCTTCCTTTGATCCATCATTCCATTATTATTTTTTATTAAATTTTTTGCACCCTCCAAAGTCATTCCCTTTTCCTTTACTAAATGATAAATTAATTGAATTGATTCAACATCTTTTTGAGTGTACTTTCGGGTTCCGGAGTGTTTTTTTTTTGGTTTAATTGAATCAAATTCATTCTCCCAAAAACGAAGCAAAGATGTTTTTACATTAAACGCTTTTGCAACTTCACCAATATTGTAATATATTTTTTCAGGAAGATTTGCAATCATTAGTCCAGAGATTGATTTTCCTGATTTGCGATATTCAATAATTTGTCAAACTCCTCAGAGGTTAAATTTCCATAATAAAAATTAAGCGGATTTATCTTGGAGCCATCTTTTATTATTTCATAGTGCAAATGCGGCCCAGCTGATCTACCTGAGTTTCCAACATATCCTATAATATCACCTCTGTTTACTTTTTGTCCCCTTCTTACGTTATATTTATTTAAGTGCGCATATAAACTAACGTATCCAAAACCATGATCAATTCTGACATGTTTACCATAGCCAGATGCCTTGTTATCCGCTCTTTTTACAATACCTTTTCCAGTAGCGAAGATTGGTGTTCCTCTTGAAGCTGTAAAATCCATTCCTTTGTGCATTCTTGGTTTTTTTGTAAACGGGTCAATCCTATATCCGAACCCAGACGCAAGTCTTTTTAAATCTTTATTTCTTATTGGTTGAATTGATGGGATTGCATCTAATAAATCAACTTTGTTAGCTGCCAAGGATTCAATTTCGTCTAAAGATCTCGATTGAAGAACTAATTGCTTGGTAAGTATATCAAGTCTTTTGGATGTGTTAATTATTAACTCAGAATTATCATATCCCTCTAAATCTTTATATCTATTTACCCCTCCGAAACCAGCTTTTCTTTGCTCGATTGGAATTGGGCTGGCTTCAAAATATATTCTATAAATATTGTTATCCCTTTCTTGAATATTTTCTAAAACCGTTTCCACTTGGTTTAATTTTAAGTTAAGAAGGTTAAATTGCAATTCATAATTTTCTAATTCTCTGAATTGAATAATCTCTTTTGGAGTTGAAATTACCTCAGAATTTAGAAGGATGAATAATGAGAATACACCAAAAATCATTGCTGATAATAAAAAAAGAATAAAATTAGAAATTTGTAGAGTACGAGATTTTACAACTTTTTTGTAGGAAAGTGTTTCAGAATCAAAGTAATATTTATCTTTTCCCATACTTTTATTTATCTAACTAATATTAACTCAAAGATAATAAAAGGTTACTAAATGCATGAATTGATCATTATCATTTCCATATAGATACTTACCTTTGTTTATATCTTAATTATTAGGATCAAGTTATGAAATCAGAAATAGTTCGTAAAAAGTTCCTGGATTTTTTCTCTTCAAAAGATCACCAAATTGTGGATTCTGCTCCAATGGTTGTAAAGAATGATCCTACACTAATGTTTACAAATGCTGGTATGAACCAGTTTAAAGAGTTTTTTCTAGGAAATAAAAAACCAAATAATCTCAGAATTGCAGACACTCAAAAATGTTTAAGAGTTTCAGGTAAACATAATGATTTGGAAGAGGTCGGCATTGATACTTATCATCATACTTTTTTTGAAATGTTAGGTAATTGGAGTATTGGAGATTATTTCAAAAAAGATGCTATAATATGGTCTTGGGAGCTTTTAACCGAAGTTTATAAAATTAACAAGGAAAACCTTTACGTTACAATTTTTGAAGGAGATAAAAAAGAAGGATTAGATTTGGATAATGAATCATATAATTACTGGAGTAATATAATACCAAGTGATAGGATTTTAAAGGGAAATAAAAAAGATAACTTTTGGGAGATGGGGGACCATGGTCCGTGTGGTCCATGTTCTGAGATTCATATTGATATAAGGTCAGAAGTCGATAAAAGTAAAATCCATGGAAGTAAGTTAGTGAATAAGGATCATCCTCAAGTTATTGAGGTATGGAACCTTGTATTTATCGAATTTAACAGAAAAGCAGATGGTTCCCTTGAAAAACTCCCTTCAAAACATGTTGATACAGGTATGGGCTTCGAGAGACTATGTATGGTGCTACAGGGAGTTTCCTCAACTTATGATACAGATATTTTTAAGCCTTTAATTATCGAAATAGAAACACTAACTAATACATCCTATGGGAATAATGAAGAAATTGATAGAGCTATAAGAGTGATTGCTGACCACCTAAGAACAGTTTATTTTGCAATTGCTGATGGACAGTTACCAGGAAATAACGGAGCTGGTTATGTAATACGAAGAATTTTAAGAAGAGCAATACGTTATGGTTACACTTTTTTAAACCAAAAAGAACCATTTATTTATAGATTAATAAAGTCTCTTAGCAAGCAAATGAGCAATTTCTTTCCAGAGCTTAAAAAAGAACAAAAACTGTCTGAAAATGTTATCAAAGAAGAGGAGTTATCCTTTCTTAAAACATTAGATCAAGGACTTACTATGTTAAATTCACTTTTAAAATCTTCCAAAAATGGAATTTTAAACGGAAAAAAAATATTTGAATTATATGATACATACGGCTTTCCAATTGATTTAACTGCATTAATTGCTAGAGAGAATAAATTTGATGTTGATGAAAATGGATTTGCTCAGGAAATGAAAAAACAAAAAGAAAGGTCTAAAGCTGATGCTGCCTCTTCAGTAGATGATTGGAAGGTCATTTTGGATGATGATTTTGAAGAGTTTGTCGGATATGACTTACTTGAAACAGATATTAAAATTACTCGATACAGAAAGTTAAATAATAAAAAAGATGGTGATTTATATCAACTAGTTTTTAATCTAACTCCTTTCTACCCAGAAGGAGGTGGTCAAGTTGGTGATAAAGGATATTTAGAGGAGGATAACGGAGAAATTCATTACATTTTGGATACCAAAAAAGAAAATAATCTAATTGTTCATTTTTCTAAATCAATTCCAAAAAAAATCAATGTAAATTTCAAGGCTGTAGTTGATGAAAATCAAAGAAAGAGAACTTCTTCTAATCATACTGCAACTCACTTAATGCATCAAGGATTGAGGAAAATTTTAGGGTCACATGTTGAGCAAAAAGGCTCAATGGTTCATTCAGGAATGTTTCGGTTTGATTTTTCTCATTTTTCTAAATTATCTCAAGATGAAATTAAACAAGTAGAACTATTCGTTAATGAGAGAATTAGAGAGCAACTGGATCTAGAAGAGCAGAGGAATATCCCATATCTCAATGCAATTGATCAAGGGGCCATTGCTCTTTTTGGAGAGAAATACGGTGATACGGTAAGGACAATACGTTTTGGTAAATCAATTGAACTCTGTGGTGGTTGTCATGTGAAAAATACTTCAGAAATATTATTTTTCAAAATCATCAACGAATCTGCAATTGCTTCGGGAATAAGAAGAATAGAGGCAATTACTGGTGACGCTGTCATATCAAATTTTGAAGAACAGGTTATGATTCTAGAAAAAATCAAAGATTTGGTAAAAAATCAAGATCCAGTCAAAGTTTTTGAAAACTTTTTAACAGAAAATAATTCCCTTAAAAAGGAAATACAAGAACTAAATAAATTTAAGATCAATATTTTGAAAGAGGATATGAAAAAGATCATGATTAAAAAAAATGAATTTTATTTTTTGTCTAAAGAGGTTGATTTGGATTCAAATAATATGAAAGAATTAGCTTTTGAATTAGCAAATGATATTGATAGTCTTTTTTTAGTATTGGGAACTGTAAAAAACAATAAACCCTTTTTGTGCTGTTATATCTCCAAAAATCTAGTAGAGTCAAAAAAATATGATGCATCTGAGGTTGTTAAAAATTTAGGCAATTATATTGATGGAGGTGGAGGGGGACAAAAATTTTATGCAACTGCGGGGGGAAGAAAAACAAGTGGTTTAAAATCCGCATTGGATTACGCAATATCTTTATTGTAAGAGACTTTTAGGAATACCAATGAAAGTAAGAACTGATTTTATTTGTGAGTTAAATCAAAAAAAATTGTGGCTAAGAAGAGAGGACCTAATAAAAGAAAAGGTCAAAGGAAATAAATTTAGAAAGTTAAAATATAATTTAATCGAAGCAAAAAAAAATAATTCAAGATCCATTCTAACTTTTGGCGGGGCATTCTCTAATCACCTATATGCAACTGCATTATCAGGAAAAATTAATCATATTAAAACCTATGGGGTTGTCAGAGGTAATGAGTGGAAAGAAAAAATTAACGAAAGTCAAACATTAATAAATTGTATTAAATATGGGATGACTCTAATTTTCGTATCACGGGAAATTTTTAAAAAAAAAAATGTTAAGGATTTTTGGAAAATAATTAAGCTCAATCCTTCGAAATTTTATGTCATTCCAGAGGGGGGTACAAACGAATTGGCGCTTAAAGGTTGTTTGGAAATGCTTAGTGAAAATGATTATGTATATGATGTTATCTGCTGTCCTGTAGGGACGGGTGGAACAATAGCAGGATTGATAAAATCATCAATAACTAAACAGAAAGTTATTGGTTTTTCCGCATTAAACAATAATAGCTTGAAATCAGAGATTGATAAATACACAGATAAAAAAAAATGGATCTTAAATGATCAATATACTTTTGGAGGCTATGCCAAATCAAATCTAGAATTAATTTATTTTATCAATAATTTTAAAAAAAAATTCAACATTCAATTAGACCCAATCTACACTGGAAAAATGCTTTTTGGTATTTTTGATCTAATAAATAAAAACAAATGGAGTTGGGGAAAAAATATTTTAATTTTCCATACTGGAGGAAAGCAAGGAATTGAAGGATTTAATAAAAGACAAATTAAAAAAGGTTTATCATGTATTATTTAACTAGGATTATTTTTTTAATGACTTTTTTTGGTTTTGTCACCTCATGTGGATCGTTAAAAAAAATAAATAATAAAAATGCTTTGGCCCCTGGAAAAAATAGATCAGACAAAACCATCAATAAAACTATTTCAGTAAATAGACAAAAAACTAAATCAAAAGAGTTAAGAGCTGATGATTATATAAAAAAATTCTCATCTACTGCACAGGAAGAAATGAAAAAATTTAAAATCCCAGCTAGTATAACCCTGGCTCAAGGGATGTTAGAGTCAGGTCTTGGTTACGGGACTTTAGCAAGAAAAGGAAATAACCATTTTGGAATTAAATGTCACAAAGGCTGGAATGGAAGAAAAATTTATCATGATGATGATAAAAAAGGAGAGTGTTTTAGGGTTTATAAGAATGCGAAAAAATCATATCGAGATCATTCCATTTTTTTAACACAACGAGGAAGGTACAGTTTTCTATTTGAATATAAAACAACTAATTATAAGGCCTGGGCAAAAGGTCTCAAGAAGGCTGGATATGCAACAGATCCTAATTATTCAAAAAAATTGATTGATTTAATTGAGAGATACAAATTATTTCGTTTTGATAAAAAAAGGTTTTTGAAAAATAAAAAAATTCAATTAGTTGATTATTATAAGGTAAAAAAAGGAGATACTTTGTATTCAATATCAAAAAAATATGGAATTTCAGTAAAGGAATTAATTAAAGAGAATAAACTTAAAAATAATATTATTTATTTGGGTCAAGAGTTAAAAATTAATTAAGTATTGCTCATGAAATATAAAAGAAGTAGTGAATTATTTCAATTAGCTAAGAAGAAAATACCAGGTGGTGTTAATTCTCCTGTAAGAGCATTTAAATCTGTAGGGGGCACACCAATTTTTATTAAAAAAGCCAAAGGTGCTTATCTTTTTGATGAAGACGACAATAAGTTTATAGATTATATTTCAAGTTGGGGGCCAATGATTATTGGACACTCTAATAATAGTGTAATTAATGCAATTGCCAACACTGCAAAAAAAGGAACTTCATATGGTATACCGACCTCTCTTGAGACTGAAATAGCTGAGTTAGTAGTTTCCTCTAACCCTAGTATTGATAAGATAAGATTTGTTAATTCAGGAACTGAAGCATGTATGAGTGCAATTAGGTTAGCGAGAGGTTTCACAAATAGGGAAAAGATTATTAAATTTTCTGGATGCTATCATGGACATTCCGATTCTTTTTTAATTGATGCAGGAAGTGGTGCAGCAACTCTAAATAGTCCAAGTAGTCCTGGAGTAACTTTGGGGACTGTGAAAGATACTTTAATTTCGAATTATAATGATATCGAGAGTGTACACTCACATTTCAAAAAATATCCAAACGAAATAGCTGCAATTATAATTGAACCTGTTGCTGGAAATATGGGGTGTATTCCCCCTAAAAAAGGTTTTTTAGAGGGAATCAGAAAAGTTTGTGATAATTATAATTCCATTTTGATCTTTGATGAGGTTATGACTGGTTTCAGACTTTCTTTTGGTGGAGCTCAGGAGTTGTTGGGTGTGAGAAGTGACATTGTAACATTTGGGAAAGTTATTGGGGGTGGGTTACCAGTTGGAGCCTTTGGTTCAAGAAACGAGATCATGAATCAACTAGCTCCTGAGGGGCCAATATATCAAGCGGGTACTCTAAGTGGTAATCCACTAGCAATGATTGCAGGATTGACAACATTAAAAATTTTAAAAAATAACCCAAGTATATATAAAAGCTTAGCTAATAAAACTATTACTCTTCATAATGAAATGAAAAAGTGTTTGGAGCAAAAGGGAATTGGTTACCAAATAAATAGTTTAGGGTCAATGATTTCATTGCACTTTTCAGAGCATGAGATTATTGATTTTAAGTCGGCTTGTATGGCAAATAATAAAATTTTTAAAAAATATTTTCATGGCATGTTAGAAAGTGGTATTTATTTACCACCCAGTCAGTTTGAAAGTTATTTTTTAAACGATGCTTTAAGTTATGATGATATTGATTATACTGTTAAAGCTTTCAAAAAGGTATTGAATTCTATATAATTGGTGATTTATGCTTTATTGATAAATAAAGTTTATTAATCTATTAGTTTAATAAATAATCCTTTATTGTCTTTGATGACTTCTATTAAATTATTTTTGACTAGGGTTTTGATTCCTTTGTCCCAAGACTTATTACTCAATAATGAGCGTTCTTTTATAATTTTTAAATCACTCACTTTAGTTTCTTTAACTAGGTTATAGATAGAACTTTCAGACTCATTAAGATTTACATTTTTTTTCTCTGGTTTCATCTGAGGAAAGAATAAAACTTCCTGAATAGATGAGTTGTTGGTTAATAGCATAACAAGTCTATCAACTCCAATTCCAATTCCAGATGTAGGGGGCATTCCATATTCTAAAGCGCGAAGAAAGTCTTGATCTATAAACATTGCCTCATCATCTCCCTTTTCACTTAATTTTAATTGTTTTTCAAAACGAATTCTTTGGTCAATTGGATCATTTAGTTCAGAATAAGCATTTGCTATTTCTTTACCATTTACTAGAAGTTCAAATCGCTCTGTTAATTCAGGATTCTGCCTATGTTCTTTTGTCAAAGGACTCATCTCTTTTGGATAATCTATAATAAAAGTTGGTTGAACATAATGATGTTCACATTTTTCACCAAAGATTGCATCAATTATTTTTCCTTTACCCATTGAATCTTCAATTTCAATACCAATTTTCAATGCACTTTTTTTTAATTCATCTTCACTAATTTTTAATACATCAATTCCTGTATGAGTTTTAATAGATTCCAAAATTGGTACCCTTGGATAGGGAGGTGTGAAGTCAATCGTTTTTTCACCCACTATAATTGATGAATTTCCAGTCGCTTCTAATGCTACAAATTGAAGTAAATTTTCAGTAGTTTCCATCATCCAAAAATAATCTTTATAAGCTACATATAGCTCCATAACTGTAAATTCAGGGTTATGTGTTTTATCCATTCCTTCATTTCGAAAATCTTTTGAAAATTCATAAACTCCATCAAATCCACCTACAATTAATCTTTTAAGATAAAGTTCGTTAGCAATTCTTAAATACAAAGGAACATTTAGAGCGTTATGCTTTGTGATAAACGGTTTTGCGATAGCACCTCCTGGAATTGGCTGCAAAATTGGAGTTTCCACTTCTAGATATTTTCTTTTATTCAAAAAACTTCTTATGCTATTTGTAACTTTAGTTCTTATGATAAAAGTTTCTTTTACTTTTGGATTTACTAATAAATCAACATATCTCTGCCTATATCTTGCCTCAGGATCTGTGAACTCATCAAATTTGTTTCCATCCGAATCAGTTTTAGGAAACGGTAAAGGCCTAAGAGATTTAGAAAGAAGATGAAAGTTTTTGACCAAGACAGTTTTTTCACCGACTTTTGTTTTAAATAATTCTCCTTCAACTCCAATTATATCACCGATATCCAAAAGTTTTTTATAGACATTGTTGTATTTTGTTTTATCTTCAGTTTTACAAATTTCATCTCGATTAAAATAAATTTGTATTTTCCCCTTACTATCTTGAATTTCAGCAAAACTTGCTTTTCCCTGGATTCTACGTGACATTAATCGACCAGCAATTATAACATCTTTTTTTTCTTCAAAATTTTCCTTAATTAATTTTGAGTCACTATTAATTGGGAATAGATTGGCAGGGTAAGGATTTATTCCTATTTTTTTTAATTCTTGGAGTTTATTTCTTCTGATTTCTTCCTGCTCTGATAGTTGTTGCATTAGCATCTAGTTTGTGTAAAGATAACTAATGTTATTAATTGAAGTATCAAAATTTGTATCTTTGGATTATCTTAAATACATATGTCTTTTTTCAGGGTTTTGCTGGCAATTGTTTTTCCACCTCTTTCAATTGTAGATAGAGGTTGTGGTTCTTTTCTGATAGTTTTCATACTAACATTGTGTGGTTGGGTGCCTGGAGTAATTGCAGCTTTGGTAATACTAAATAAGTCTAATAATTCATAAAAGTGAAAAAAAAAAATAGACAAGTTATAGTTGAAAACTGGGGAGTTCAGTCCTACAAGCACGCATGGAAAAAACAAGAAAAAATTTTACAATCTATAATTGACGTAAAAAAAAATAATAGAAATGATCGTTCTAACCTTGAAACTCCAAACTACTTAATTTTTTTAGAACACAAACCTGTATTTACTATCGGTAAGAGTGGTAATTTTAATAATCTCTTAGTTGATGATTTTGAGCTATCAAAAAAAAAATATAGAATTAGTTAAAACAAATCGAGGTGGAGACATAACTTTTCATGGACCAGGCCAATTAGTAATATATCCGATTTTAGACTTAGAAAACTTTTTCACGGATATTCATAGATATCTTCGTTCATTAGAGGACGTTGTGATTTCATCTTTAATGGAATTCAATATAGATGCCAAAAGAAGTCCGGGCGAGACGGGGGTTTGGATAAATACGGATACTTCATTTCCTGAAAAAATATGCGCGATGGGTGTAAGGGCAAGTAGATGGGTTACGATGCATGGTCTTGCCTTGAATATAAATACAGATTTATCATATTTTAATAAAATAATTCCATGTGGAATTGAAGGAAAAGGAATAACATCAATGCAGAAAGTATTAAATAAAAAGATTTCTATTGAAAAAGTTAAATCTGCAATAAAATCTCATTTTGAAGAAATTTTCGATGCAAGATTGATGTTTAATTAAACTTGTAAATTATTATTCCATTTGCCTCAGACTGNACAATAAGCTCTAATGAGTCGTTTTCNGTATTCTCAATAATATCAGCTGTTTCAGTACCATAAATCGGGAAACCATTAATTGTATTCCCATTACTATCGAA
Organism: Flavobacteriaceae bacterium; assembly: GCA_002721275.1. Lineage (GTDB taxonomy): Bacteria > Bacteroidota > Bacteroidia > Flavobacteriales > Flavobacteriaceae > Marivariicella. The sequence continues at coordinate 5,497 of PBJZ01000009.1, read as the reverse complement.
TAAATAAACCTTTTGTGAGTCTTTGTCAGTAGTGTTAANANAAAGTTTATTNTTTANATAAAATATTTTNGGTCTNGTNTAATTCCCGTAAGGTAATTTAATTGGAATACCCTTAATTGTAATTGTGTTTTCGGATATGCTTACTAATGTTTTGGTTGTCATTTCAATCATGTGGTTTTCTGACCAATTTTCAGGACTTTTAATAATATTACCTTTTGTGTCAATTTGNANTAAATTTCCCTGTTTGTCCGAAGTTGTAAATGTATTCAGATATTTCCATANTGGATTGTTACTGAATGAAATTTTNTAATCAATTTTCAAGGCTGATTCACCNCGTCGATTTAAAATTCTAAGCTTGTCTTTTGACTTAAGAACNATAAAGTCTTTTCCTTTGATNCTTATGTGCTTTGGGGGAAAAGTTAAATTTTCATTTAATTTNTTATANTTAAATCCTTTAACNCTTTTCCCTTTACTGTTCANCATAATTAGATTTTTTTTCTGAGCCAAAAGAAATCTATAATTTTTATTATTTTCATAATCAAAAACTGATAGAGGCAGGGCTTNACTATCACCGTCAATTTTAATATCAAAAGGTTTAACTATTTTACCATTTCTATCTAAAATAATAAATCTATTNTTTGTCCTGAAAGCCATCTGNAGCCTTTTATTTTTATATAAATCTACTTGTGANATTTTACCTATAATTTTTTCTTTAAGCTGTTTCTTCCAAAAAAGTTTTCCATTGTTAGAATAGAGATATAGAATATTATTTTCATCTTGGAAAGCAATGTCNTAACCTTTGGTTCTGTGATTTTTTAACCATTGAGGNGTTGTTGAAATCTNGGANTTCACAATAATTTCTCCAACATTNATAACTTTATTTTTATTTATTTGAGGCTTATTTTCTCCAAACCTNAGGTGNATGTGAGCAAAACCGTTATCATTTATCCATTGAATTGCAGCTAANGGAAATTTTTTATGGTTNAAATTNATGTNTGTGGNTTTANTATTTTTATTTATATGCTTTGTTTTATANATCCAAATACCTGAGCTCTCACTNGATAAATTATCCATTAAACTTGAAAANTTAATATCATTTTTAATTGTATTACCATCTATATTATTGCTTATTATTGATTTTATTAATGATTCAGAATCAGCAANTAAAATATAATTGTCGAATTGAGCGGCATAATTTACTTTAAAATCAGTGTCAAAAAAATCTAAAAACGTCATGATTCCATTTGGAGCTTCAGTGATTGCACCATATTTAATATTTCTGTAAGATTTATTTAATTNATTTTGATTAATGATATNATTTATTTCATTTGACNTATGAATAAAAATCGATAATCCTTTATCAAAATCAACAATATTTATTTCATCAATNGAACTAATTTCTTTTAAAGATTCATATTCNATNGGAATATTATGGTAAATACTATANCNTTTTAAATTTTCAATCAGCTGNGGGATATTTTCAAGTGNAAAACTAANAAATGATTTAAAATTTTTTGGNATTATTTTAACTGCCTTAANTAACTGGGGTTTCATCCCAGACAAAACACTAATTTTTGTTGGAATTGAATCCTTTGTNTATGTTATGCCATCNAANTTNAAAGTNCCTAAGTGCTTATTTACATCTAAAGCAATCCAATTTTCATTGAGGGTTGNTATTAGCTTANTNTTAGAAATATNTTCATTAGCAAATGAATANATTTCTTTATTAACTANAAGNTTTAAACTTGAAGANGTGTCAAAAGTATCTATNAAGTCATAAAATTCGTCATTATTCATCCCATTTAGCTTCGAANTATAATTTCTTATGACATTTTCAATAGTTAATTTTGAATCAGAAACTATTTCATTGTTATCCAAGATGACTTTATAAAATACTGNGTTGTGAATTTTAATTTTATATATATCGTAACCGGANTATGAGGAGATTTTATCACTCAAGCTCAGTGAATCATTNNTTTTAGTCTGNATTAAAGTTGTAGAGAATTTATTTTTACCTATTGAGGAAAAACTAATTAAAGAAACNTCATCTTCAATTTCATTGAGTATGGAAGACAAGTCGATAAGGCTNTTATTTTTNGGTAAAAATGGTCTGACTGTATTGTAATTAAAAATTTCTTTGTANGATAAACTTTCGTTTATTTGAATTAATGAAAAAGTATTTTGAGGGACTTTTTGGTATATGCTCTTCTTTTTTTTGTTGTATTCATTGCAGCTCAAAAAAAATAGACAAAAAAACAAAAAACTCTTTGTTANCNTCATGANAAACAAAATTAAAACTTATAATTTTAGTTCCAACTGTTTTTTAAATAATTGAAATGATTTTCGATGAAATTTTGTTATNCCATGATTTTTTATNGCTTCCCTATGCTCTTTTGTNCCATAACCTTTATTTTTATTCCATCCATAATCACAATTTATTTCATTTAAATATATCATATANTCGTCTCGATATGTTTTTGCTAAAATTGAAGCNGCAGCAATATTTTGATATTTACTATCACCTTTAATTATGCATTTGTGGGGTATGTTTTTATATCGGTAAAAAAAATTTCCATCAANTAANAGATGTTTTGGTTCTATTTTTAGTTTTTGAATAGCCAGGTGCATTGCATGCATTGTTGCTTTAAGAATATTTAGTTTATCAATTATTTTTGGCTCAACATGAACTACTGAAAATGCAACAGCTTTTTTTTCAATCATTTTCCTCAATTCANTTCTTCTAATTTTTGAAATTTTCTTTGAATCATCAAGAAATTTTGAACTAAAATNGATTGGAAGTACTACGGCAGCTGCTGTGACTGGNCCAGCCAGGCTACCTCTACCNGCTTCATCAATTCCTGCCTCATAATCGCTAAAGAAACTTGGCTTTAAATTCATAAAATAAATTTTAAGACTCTTAAATTCACTAAATATATGTAGAACCTTTAACTTCGNATATAAATAAATTTTATGCCTTTGGTTTATTGGATAACTTTTTTTGTATTCACAAATTTTAATTTACAAAAAATAAGTGCCGTAACTAATTATGCACCACACGCAAAAAATAATNTATACTCAACCAAATTTACAAAACAANTAGATACTCTGTCGATTAATGGATCTGGACCAAATCAAAATGATTCAATTCAAATAANTGTTAAAACCAAAAACNATGNAATTNTAATTGATAGCATTAAGAAACCAACNAAGAGAAAAAAGAGAATTAGATATAGAGATATATTTATGGATTCTATTTTAATNAAAAATTATAAAATTTTTAATTATGACGAANCAAATGAGTATACTGATACTTCGNTAACGATTGAGAAAGATTANAAGTTTAATTATTTAAGAAAAGATTATTTTGAACTTCTGCCAATGCCNAATGTTGGCCAAGGATATAATAAAATGGGTTATGATTTTACAAAAAACAGTTTNTCTCCNCAGTTGGGCGCTAAATCACTCAATTATGGATATGTAAAAAAACAAGACATTCAATATTACGAGGTCCCAACTCCTCTGTCCGAATTATTTTTTAAAACNACTTTTGAGCAAGGACAACTATTAGATGCNTTGATTTCTGTTAATACCTCTCCAAATTTTAATATTACTATTGCTCATAAAGGNNTGAGATCNTTAGGGAACTATNTTGACTCCAGAACAAGTNCAACAAATCTCAGGTTATCGACTCAATACAAGAATTTCAACAATAGATATCGTTTGAGAACACATTTTGTNGCTCAAAAATTNGGTTTTCAGGAAAATGGTGGTCTGGATAGTTTGTCAGTATATTTCTTTGAAAAAGCAGTTGAAGAGCTTGATTATGANGGCTTTCTTGATCGTTCAAGATTGGTNACAAACATAAAAGCTCAAAATTTTTTACAAGGAAAAAGTTACCATGCTAANCAATCCTATAAAATTATGCCACACAAAAAGGATTCGTTGGAATATCGATTAGAGATAGGGCATTCTTTTCAATATGAAACAAAAAATCAATCTTTCCAATATTCTAAATTAGGGGATTACTTTGGTCAAGAATTGATTGTTGATTCCGAGGGTAATTTCGTATCTAGTAATATTAAAGATATTCATAAGTTGAGATCATTTGAAAATATTTTTTACGCATCCTATAATGTTCCAAAAATCGGTATTTTTAATTTTATCTTTCAACTAGATAATTGGAATTATTTTAAAGATAATGGTAAATCTGAGCAAATTAAATTTATTGAAGGTCAGTCAATCGATGCGAGTCAACAGACAATTGGTGCTGGCTTAAGCAAGACTTTATATGGATATAAACTTGATTTTCAATTAAGAAAAACATTAAAGGAAGATTTTGGAAACTCCTTAATTAGTTTTGATTTATCTAAAATGCATAATAAATTTTTTTTCAATGCTAGAGCAGGCTATAGAACCATGTCGCCAAATTTCAATTTTTTTCTTTTTAGAAGCAGTTTGTCAGATTTCAATTGGAATATTAATGATTGGGTTCTCCAAAAGGTTTCATCAATTAACGCTGAGATTGGACACGAAAATTGGGGTAAATTATCGTTTGATTGGCAAGAGATCAATGATTTTTTTTACTTTAAAGACATAACCCCTTTTGATAGATTGACTAGTCAAAATATAATTTCACCATTTCAATCATCAAATAAAATAAATTACTTCAAGGCAAGATTTTTTCAAAAAATTAAGTTCTGGAAACTTGGACTAATAAATACTATTCAATTTCAAGATGTAAAAAACATTTTAGTTGATAACTCTGGGGATTCAAAATATTCTCCTCTAAACGTACCAAAATGGATTACCAGAACTTCATTGGTTTTGGACACCTATGTCTTTAAAAAGGCTTTATACATCCAGACAGGTGCAACTTTCCAATATTTTTCTAAATTTTTTGCAGATCGATATAACCCATTAATGGGAGAATTTGCATCTCAAAATCACACAATGATTGGAAGCTATCCTAGATTAGATCTTTTCTTAAATGCTAAAATTCAACAGACAAGATTTTTTCTAAAATATGAACATTTTAATAGTAATAGAACAGGATATAATTTCTTTTCCGCACCATTTGTTCCTTACAGAGACCGTTCAATTCGTTTTGGTTTAGTTTGGAACATGTTTCAGTAAAATTCAAAAAAAATGAGAGAATTTTTAATCAATATTTGCGCTGTTTCATTCAATTTTTTTGTAAATTCAAGTGGCTTAATAAAAAAAAGTAAAAAAAAAACATTTAAGGGTATTACATTATAAATAATCGTTATATATTTGCACGCGCTTGGAGGAAATTTTTATTCCCAAGCACAAAAAAGTTCATTGAGAAATTGTAAAATGACAGCGCGTATCTATTACTTTAGATACAAAGCAAAGAATTAATCGTTTTGAGACGAAGTCAATTACTCATGTTGTTATAATTTATAAAGAATTTACAACGAAGAGTTTGATCCTGGCTCAGGATGAACGCTAGCTGCAGGCTTAATACATGCAAGTCGAG
>PBJZ01000008.1 GCA_002721275.1 Flavobacteriaceae bacterium | reverse complement strand
AATCATTTTATAAATCTCAAACTGATCCATACATATATGCCGCTCCAATTAAACTAGAAATAGATTGGGATTCAAAAAAAATAAGTGACATGATTGAAAATATAAAACAAAATTTAAATATTGATGAAAATAGAATTTATCTAACTGGTTTAAGTATGGGTGGAAGAGGTTCTTTTATTGTTGCCGCTGACCTTCCTGAAACATTCGCAGGAATTATGCCTTTATCACCTCACGATGGTCCATACAGCTATGTTCCATTAGCAAAAGAAGTTAAAGATATACCCATATGGATGAGTCATGGTCAATACGACAACGTGTCTTCTTATTATATGGCAAAAGAAATGGCAGATTCATTGACTCTTTATGGCGCAGAAATAAAGTTCAAAACACTGTCAATTGGGCATTGGGGTTGGAATGAAATATATAGTGATTCAGATGCTATTAATTGGCTAATGTCTTGGAAAAAATGACTTTAATCTATAATAAATTTAAGTAATTTTCTGACTTCTAATGGGTTTTGAATATAATACTTCGCATTTGTATTTTTATTTCCAACTTTAATTGAAAAAGAATCTTCAGGTAAAGTATTAAACATATATTCATCACTAATATCATCGCCCATACAAATTATAAAGTCGTAATTATTTTTAAATAGCTCAGATATTGCAACGCCCTTATTAATCCTAACACTTATTATCTCAATAGCTTTGTTCAAGTCAAGTACCTGAAGCTCTTCTGAAATCAAACTAGTCAAAACAGTCTTAAATTCCACAACTCTATCAGATGCTAATTCAGGGTCAGATTTTCTGTAATGCCAAACTAAGCTATTTTTTTTCTTTTCAATAAATGTTCCAGGAGTCCTGTCAGTAAATGTTTCAAATAGTGGTATAAGATCTTCCATCCATAAATTTGACACTTTTAATTTCTTTCTCCAATCTTCATTATTAACTTTTTGATAGTGTCCATGCTCAGCAATTAAAGTAATTGGTATTTTACCAAACCATTTGTTTAAAAACTTTTTATCTCTTCCGCTAACTATTGCGACATGAGTATCTGTTTTTTTATTTAAATCTTTTATCAGGTTAATTAAATTTTCATCAGGAATTGCAAGCTCTGGATTTTCATTAAATTCTACAAGCGTTCCATCATAATCAATAATTATTAATCTTTTTGATGAGTTCTCAAAGGATTTTTTAATATTTATTTTCTGAGCAGTATCAATTTTAATAGTATGAGTATCATCAATTTTGATTACTGAATTTAAAGCTCTCATAAATTCATTTGCCCAGCGCTGAACAGTATATCTTCTTAACCTTTTTTGCATACTTCTATTTCTTTCCTTTTGTTCATCTAAGCTCATTGTTAGAGCCTTGTAAATTGAATCTGCCATTGAATTGAGATCAAATGGATTAACTAGTAATGCTTCAAAAAGTTCTTTGGAGGCCCCTGCCATTTCACTGAGAATTAAAACTCCATCTAAATTTACTCTAGTTGCAATGAACTCCTTTGCAACAAGATTCATTCCATCACGAACTGGGCTAATCATTGCAATATCTGAGGTCATATATAGGTCAATCAAATCTTCAAAATCCATCGCCCTGTAGTAGTACCAAATTGGTGTCCAATTAACAGTTGCATGCTTTCCATTAATCCGTCCAACTATTTCATCTGTTTCTTTTTTTAATTTTTTATATTCTGGAACATCTGATCTTGACGGAACTGTCAGCATTACTAACCTAACTTTCTCCCTATATTCTGGATGATCGGTCAAAAAAACATCAAAAGCTTTTATTCTATTAATCACTCCTTTAGTATAGTCCAATCTATCAATTGATAAAATCAATTTTCCTCCATCGTCACCTTTTCTATGCAATTCGAGCTGTTTTTTTAATTCAGATCTCTCTTTGTTTTTTTGATCCATATGATCATTGGCAGCATCATGAAATTTATTATAATCGATTCCCATTGGAAAAGTATTAACAGTGACTTCTCTGGAAGGAAGGCTAACTTTATTAAAGCTAACCTCATACTTAAGTATCCTTTTAACTGAGCTTAAAAAATGTCTCTGATAATCATATGTGTGAAAACCTATTAAATCAGCTCCTAAAATTCCTTCAATTAATTGTACTCTCCATGGAAAAATTCTAAAAATTTCGAAAGAGGGGAAAGGAATGTGAAGAAAAAAACCAATAGTGACATCAGGTCTTATGTCTTTTATCATTTTAGGGCAGAGTAGAAGTTGATAATCATGTATCCAAACTATATCTCCCTTTTCAGTATTATTAATGACAATTTCACTAAACTTTTTATTTATCTCAACATATGAATCCCAATATTTTTCATCAAATCTTGAGAACTCTATGAAATAATGAAATAAAGGCCAAATACATTTATTTGGTAATCCATAATAAAAATCATCAATTTCTTTTTTATTAAGACTAACTGGATAATAATTTAATTTTTTTAATGAATTTATTAATGGTTTGTATGAATTATCATCAATCGAATCACATGCAATCCCAGGCCAACCAATCCATAAAGAATTTTTTCCTTGGTGAACAGAATCCATTCCAGTTGCTAATCCGCCACTTGTAGTGTTAAATACATATGTATTTTCTAATTTCGTGATTTGAACAGGGAGCCTGTTTGAAACTATTATGTTTTTAGCCATAAACACTTAAATTTAGGAAATAATGAACTCGAATTTGCAAAAAGATAATTTAAATTTTGGAATAATAGGAAATTGTAAATCTTCTGCCCTAATTAATGAAGATTCCTCAATTGATTGGTCTTGCTTACCCGAATTTGATTCGCCATCAGTCTTTTGTAAAATCTTAGATGAAAAAATTGGAGGTAGTTTCAAGATAGATTGTGATTCATCTTATTCAATAGATCAAAAATACCTGGAAAAAACATGTATACTAATAACAACCTTCAAAAACTCAGAAAATGAATTTGAAGTGATTGATTTCATGCCAAGATATCAAAAAGAAAACGGGGTTTATTTCTCTCCTCCCCAAATAGTTAGGGCGCTAAAACTCATAAAAGGTAAACCTAAATTTAGAGTTTTATATGACCCTAAATTAAGTTTCTCAATGGGAAAAACGAACAGCTATATAAAAGAAAACTTTATTGTAAGTGTATTAAATGAAGACAGATACGAAACTCTCTATTTATATACAGATTTGAATAAAAACAAAATCTTGAATTCTAAAGAAATAACTCTTACAGAAAATCATTTTATGACTATCTCATACAATGAAAAAATTATTATACCTGGCATTGAAAGTACTTTTTTAGAATTGGAAAAAACAAAAGTATATTGGACAAATTGGTGCTATAAGACACCTCTCTTCAAAAATTATAATGATCAAGTTTTAAGAAGTGCTATGACCCTGAAGCTTCTAACCTATGAAAAGACTGGCGCTGTTCTCGCTGCAGCAACAACTTCTTTGCCAGAAACAATCGGTGAAGTAAGGAATTGGGATTACCGATTTTGTTGGATAAGAGATGCATCAATGGTTATAAAAGTTATTGCCAAATTGGGGCATGTTAGAATAGTTAAGAACTTTATTGAATACATAATTGACCTTATTCCAACTAAAGAACAAAAACTCCAAATTATGTATGGTATCAAAGGTGAAAAATTACTTACCGAAAAAACATTAGACCACTTGTCAGGTTACAAAAACTCAAAACCTGTAAGAGTTGGAAATGCAGCTTTTTCTCAAAAACAAAATGATATCTATGGTATTCTTATGGATGCCATTCATTATAAAATTGAAAAATTTACTGACGAAAATGATAAACATGAAGAACTTTGGTCAATTGTTAAATCTATAGTATGGGTTGTAAATAATAATTGGAAATTACCTGATAAAGGAATATGGGAGTTTAGAAATGAAGATCAACATTTTACTTTTTCAAAATTACTTTGTTGGGTTGCAATTGATAGGGCAATCAAAATTTCCGAAATAATTCAAGATGGCAAATCAGCAAAAAAGTGGACACCTTTAAGAGATGAAATAAAAAGTGATATAATGGAAAATGCCTGGAATGAAAAAAAAGGAGCTTTTACTCAATCATATAACTCCGATCATCTAGATGCCTCGGTTTTACTAATGGAACCTTATGGATTCGTAGAAGCAAAAAATAAAAAATATATCAGTACTGTTAAAGCAATTGGAAAAGAATTGTCACATGAGGGTCTCCTTTTTAGATATAAAAATACTGATGATTTTGGAACTCCAAGTTCCTCTTTTACGGTTTGTACTTTTTGGTATATAGATAGTTTGTATAAAATTGGTGAAGAAAAAAAGTCAAAAGAATTATTTGATAAATTACTTTCGTACAGTAATCATCTTGGTTTGTTTAGTGAGGATATTGATTTTAAATCAAAAAGATTACTCGGTAATTTTCCTCAGGCATATTCTCACTTGGCTCTTATTGATACTGCTTTAAATTTTAATAATTAAGCATAAGGGGTTTTATTTATTATAATTGTATAATTTTAAACAAGACAACTTTTGTAAAAAAATGAAAAAAATTTTATTTTATTTTATCTTTTCCTCTTGTTTAATTAACGGACAAAAAAATGGTAACTTTAAGTGGTTTAACCCAGAATCATCGAAAGAAAATTTAATTGAAGGACAAGCTTGGCCTAAAGAAGTTGAAAACTATTATGACAGACTACCAATAAAGGCAAAAAAAAAAGTCAATTCAAATATTTGGGAATTAGGTTCTCATTCTTCAGGCCTTATGATTAGATTCAGATCTAATTCTGAAGAAATAAAAGTTCGTTATCAAACAAAAAATAAAAACTATTCATTAAACCATATGCCTGCCACAGGATCAAGTGGAATTGATTTATACGCTATTGATGCCGATGGAAAAAAATTATGGGTTTCCTCGACATTTGGGAGAAGTTTTAAAGATACTATTCAATATCATTATTCAAGATTAAAGCCTAATGATAATTATAATAAATTTGGAAGAGAATATAGGCTATATCTACCCCTATATAATGAGGTAGAATGGCTTGAAATAGGGGTGAAAGATAGTTCTGATTTTAGTCCTTTAACTAAAAGAAAAGAAAAGCCAATTGTAGTTTATGGAACTTCAATTGCTCAAGGAGCTTGCGCCTCAAGACCAGGAATGGCGTGGACATCAATTTTAAGCAGGAGAATGGACAGACCATTGATTAACTTAGGACTTGATGGAAATGGTAAAATGCATCCAGAAGTTATTGATTTAGTAAGTGAAATTGACTCTAAAATATTTATCATAGATTGTATTCCAAACCTTATCAAAAATGATTACGGATGGGAAGGAATTGATAATGAAAAACAATTTCAAAACCTTGTAATAAATTCAATAAAAAAAATAAGATTTAAAAATCCAAAAACACCTATTTTAATAACAGATCATGCAAGTTATAATGATCATCTAATAAAAATATCCAACTATAGCGATGAGTATATTATTCCTAACCTACTGCAAAAAAATGTGTATGAATTACTAAAAAAGGAAGGAGATAAAAATCTCTATTATTTATCTGAAAAAGAAATTGGCTTTACCATTGAAGAAACAGTTGATGGTTTGCATCCTTCTGATCTTGGTATGAAAATTTATGCTGACGCATATGAAAAAAAATTACGAACTATTTTAAATGAGCCTGTCGGAGCATTTCAGACAACTCAACCAGTAACTCAATTAAGAGAGCTAGGAAATTATGATTGGGAATCAAAACACAACGAAATCCTAAATCTAAATAAAATAAATCCTCCAAAAAATATTATTATTTCGAATTCAATTATTCATTTTTGGGGAGGATTACCTGATTTTAAGACTAAAGTTGAATCTGAATCTTGGGATAATTTCTTTACTCCTTTGGGTCTTAGAAATTATGCTTACGGATGGGATAGAATTGAGAATGTTTTATGGAGAATATATCATGGAGAGCTCGATGGATTTAATGCTGAAAATATATTTATCCTGATTGGAACAAATAATATTCCCTTAAATTCAAATCAAGAGATTATTGAAGGTTTAAGATTAGTTTCTCAGGCTGTTAAAATTAGACAACCAAACGCAGAAATATTTCTCATTGGAATTATTCCAAAAAGAAATTATGAAAAAAGAATTGAAAAATTAAATACAAAGATTTCATATCTAGCATCTGAATTATCAATTAATTATTCAAATATTGGCAACGTTTTTTTAAATAAAGATGGTAGTCCAAAAATTAACGAAAAGCTTTTCTCAGATGGTTTGCACCCAAATAAGAACGGTTATAAAAAAATGCGAAATGAATTATTGAAGATTTTAAATTAAATTCTTTTCAACATAAGTAGTCTAAAATCCATAAGCTCTTCACCATTCTTTTTCAATCCTTTTAAAACAAGGGTTCCTTCACCTTTTTCTAATTTTATTATTCCCATATTTAAAGGAATGAAATCTTTTACATAAGATTCAATTCTTGGAGACCTATCATTTTCTTTTCCATATTCATCAGGGTCATAATGCTTAGTTATATTTTTTGAGACTTTGGAATTTGAAAAACTTAATTCAATTTCAGATCCTATGGCATCTTTAGCACACGTATAGTAAACAATTACCTCAAAGTCTCCATCCTCTGCCACTTCAGCATCCCAAGTTATAGTATCTTCTAGATTTACCCAATTTGTCATATAACTACAATTCGGATAATAATTAGATCTTACTATTGAACCACTAGCTTTTGCATCTCTGGCAGGTATTTGAGTATTTTTTAGTCCCGGATGCCCTATGACAAAAGCTCTCTTATCCTTCAAATTCAGATCGACCAATACATCTTTTTTCCATTTAGATTTTGCCTCTTTCATTTTAATAAATGTTTCATTGAAGTCCTTAGAAACGTCCTTATTTTGAGTTGGATCTTCATTCATGTTATAGAGATTGTTATTATTTCCTAATCTAAAGTCTTGATTCCTTATACTTAATCTTCCTCTCCAATAATTATATATATATCTATCTGGCCATTCAATATTTTCTTTAAAAATCAATTCTTTTAAACTAATTCCATCTAATTCATTTTTAGGATCAGTTTCTATTCCTGCCAAGTCTTTTAGTGTTGGCAACAAATCAATTCCAGATGCAATATTTCTAACCACCTTTCCTCTTGGAATTTTTCCTTTCCAACTAATTAACATTGGAGATCTAACACCTCCCTCGTCAGTTGAACCTTTAATGCCTTTCATATCTGCATTCCACCTGTGACCATTCGGTCCGTTATCAGATAAATAAACAATAATTGTTTTTTCATCAATATCATAAGACTCTAAGGTTTTAATAATTCTACCAACATTCCAATCAATATTTTCACACATTGCTAAGGATGCTCTCGTATGGTCATCCCCTTTATTTACATTAGTTCCTGAAGATAAATCTTTAGAGACTTTTGATGATGAACCTTTTTGAGTTATTTCCTTATTTTCAAATTTATTCCAAAACTTTTCTGGTACTTGCATTGGACTGTGGGGAGTGTTAAAAGGCAAGTAAAGAAAGAATGGGGTTGAATTATTCTTTTCGATAAATTTTATACCATGATCTGTAAAATCATCTATTATAAAACCACTACCCCTTACTAACTCTCCGTTTTTTTCTAATAAAGGATCAAAATAATTACCCCAATGACCAGAGCAAAAACCATAAAAATCTTCAAACCCTCTGGTGTTTGGGTGATATGGTGCCTGCATTCCATTATGCCATTTTCCATATATAGCGGTTTTATATCCGGAGTTTTTAAAAACATCAGCTATTGTCTCCTCATCAATATTTATTCTTTCCCCGCCTAACGAAACATCATAAACTCCAGTTCTAACATGATGCCTGCCCGTTAAAATTTCTGCTCTGGTTGGAGAACAAACTGGGCTTACAAAAAACCGATCAAACCTAACTCCTTCCATTGAAATCTTATCTATGTTAGGAGTATTAATATCTTTATTTCCATTAATACTTAGGTCTCCCCAACCCTGATCATCAGTTAGAATAAGTATGATATTTGGACGTTGGTTTTCATTAGATTTTGTACAAGATGCTTGTAAACAAATAAAAACACAAATTAATAGATAGTTGAGATAATTTATTTTGAACATTAATTAATTTTATGTGATAGTTTAAATTTAGTTAAAATAGGAGAAAAAACTTAAAATAACAGATTCGGATTTTTTTAAAGTCTACTCAATTAAACTATTATTGAAAATAATTTTAATTTTTAGTTTATTAATATAATTTTTCAAAATCAGATATTTCAAATAAAATGAAGTACAATATTTTATTTATTACTTTAATTATATGTGTTGCTCTGAGATCTCAAACAAACTTTGAACCTGAGGTTAAAGCGATTCAAGAAGAGTATGCTCATTTAAATAAAAGTAAATCAAAAAATACTATTTTTACCGGTAGCTCTAGCATTCGGATATGGAAAAACTTACCTGAGATATTTGGGGACTCTAATATTATAAATTCAGGTTTTGGAGGATCAAAAGCGTCTGACTTACTGTATTATATAGATGAACTTGTTTTAGATTTTAATCCTAAAAAAGTGGTTATCTACGAAGGGGATAATGATATTGATTCTGGTCAAAATATAAACTTTATTTATCAAAATGTTGTAACCATAATTGAAAAAATCAAAGCTTTAAATGATGATGTTCAAATAATTCTAATTTCAGCTAAGCCGAGTATATCAAGATGGCATCTTAAAAATAAATACATCAAACTAAATAAAAAATATAAGAATTTGGCTCACAAATTAGATTATGTTAAATATGCTGATATTTGGTCTGCCATGCTCGAAAATGGATTTTTAAAAAAAGATATTTTTGTAAAGGATGGTTTACACTTAAATGAGAAAGGTTATAAAATATGGGAAAAGAGTTTAAAAAAAGTTTTTCATTAGTAAAAAAACCCGAACTAAAAATTTTCAATATTTCAAATCAGATCTATTTTCATTTAATTTTACTTAAAATAATTTTGTGACAATTAATATATTTGTTGATTCAAAAAACAGTTGAAAAGAATATTAAAAGAAAATTTTCCCGAAAAAATCTGTCCAGTTTGTAATTTAAAATTTAAATGGAGAAAAAAATGGGCTAAGGATTGGGAAAATGTAATTTATTGTAGCAAAAAGTGCAGGAAAAAAAATCAATAGTCTGGTTCACAAATAATTTAAGAGTCGTTGACAATGCTTCTCTATATAATGCATCGAAAGATTCAGATAAAGTTATTGGTTATTATAATTTTCAATCTAAAGACTTTGAAAATGATAAATGGGGATTTAGAAGAACAGGGCGTTTTCGTACAAAGTTTTTGTTAGAAAGTTTAGAAAATCTAAAAAAAAAATTACTAGACCTAAATATTAGTCTTATAATCGACTTTTCACCAAATATGGAAGGTCTAGTTAAATGGATTAATAAACTTAAGGTCTCTTCTATTTATTACCAAAGAGAGTGGACTAATTATGAAATATTGAACGAAAAAGAGCTAAAAAATAAACTACCCAAAGATTTTAAATTTAATAATGAATTTGACCAGTTTTTATTCCATCCAATCGATGTTAAAAAATCTATTGAATCAATTGATGATATATTTTCTGTATTTAGAAAAAAAATTGAAAAGAATATTAAAGTAAGAGAATGTTACCCTGAACCAAAAAAATTTACTAATGAAAACTTATTGAAAGTTAAGTTTGACATACCAAATATAAATTCAATTGGTTACGAAGTAATAAAGGTTCACCCTAACAGTGCATTTCCATTTTTAGGAGGATCAGATGAAGGTGTCAAAAGAATTAAATACTATTTTTGGGTATCTAAGAAATTAAGTTTTTATAAAAAAACTAGAAATGGTTTATTAGGGTCAGACTACAGTTCTAAACTATCTTCATGGCTTGCTAATGGAGCGCTTTCTGCAAAACAAATTTATTGGGAAGTTAAAAGCTATGAAAAAGAAGTTTTGAAAAACAGCTCTACATATTGGCTTATTTTTGAACTTTTATGGAGAGACTACTTTAAGTTTGTATCGATGAAATATGGAAATAAAATTTTTCATTTAAATGGTATTTCCTCAGCGAAAAGAGATTGGAATCGTGATACAAAAAAAATAAATGACTGGATAAATGGAAAAACAAAAGAGCCGTTTATAAATTCTAATATGATTGAATTAAAAAAAACTGGTTGGATGAGTAACAGAGGGCGTCAAAATGTAGCTTCATATCTAACCAAGGATTTGCAAATAGATTGGAGAATTGGGGGCGCATACTTTGAATCAATGCTGATTGATTATGATGTTCACAGTAACTACGGAAACTGGATGTATAATGCAGGAGTTGGTAATGATCCTTTACCAGATAGAAAATTTAATCCTAAGATTCAATCCGAAAGATATGATCCAAATAAAATGTTTCAAAAACTTTGGTTAAATACTCAATATGAAATCGACTTGTAGCATAATTTTACCAAATCAATTATTTAAAACTTCTCCACTAATTAAATCCTCAAATGAGGTATACCTTATTGAGGAGAGTCTTTTTTTTAAACAATATAAATTCCATAAGCAAAAAATATTATTTCATAGATTGACTATGAAATATTATTCGGAGTATCTCAAGAGAAATAGAGTTCACGTCAACTATATTGATTCATCAAATGAATTATCAGATATCAGAAATCTTATTCAAGAAATTTCAAAAAAGGGTTTTAAAAAAATTGAATACATAGATTCAGTAGATTATTTAATCGAAAAAAGAATTCAAAATAATGCAAAAGAAAATAATTTAGAACTGTTCAAATACCAATCTCAACTTTTTATAAATGAAAATGAGGATTTAGCTGATTTTTTTAAACCTGAAAAGAAGAAGTTTTTTCAAACAACATTTTATATAAATCAGAGAAAAAAACTCAATATTTTGATGCAAAATGACAACAGTCCTGTTGGAGGTCAATGGTCATTTGATAGTGAGAATAGAAAAAAATACCCTAAAGGGTTAAATCCCCCAAAAATTCATTTTCCAAAACAAAGTAAATTTTATCAAAATGCTATAAAATATGTGGAAAATAATTTTTCTGAAAACTATGGTAATATTGATCTTCCTTTTCCATATCCAAATAATCATGAAGATGCTGAATTTTGGTTAGATGATTTTTTAAAAAATAGATTTAAAGAATTTGGTACGTATGAAGATGCAATTGTAAGTAGCGAACTATTACTTAATCACAGCCTTTTAAGTCCTTTACTAAATGTTGGGTTAATTTCACCAAGAACAGTTGTAGAAAAAATAATTAATTTTTATAAAAAAAATAATACCCCTATCAATTCTGTTGAAGGTTTAATTAGACAAATTATTGGATGGCGAGAGTTTATTAGAGGTATCTATTTATCAAAAGGAAGTCAGGAAAGAACCACTAACTTTTGGAATTTCTCTAGAAAAATACCTAAGAGTTTTTATACTGGAAAAACAGGAATAGATCCGATTGATATAACAATAAGAAAAGTAAATGATACAGGATATTGCCATCATATTGAAAGGTTGATGGTACTTGGAAATTTTATGGTCTTATGTGAATTTGATCCGGATGAAGTTTATAAATGGTTTATGGAAATGTTTATTGACTCCTATGATTGGGTTATGGTACCCAACGTTTATGGAATGAGTCAATTTAGCGATGGGGGTCTTATGTCTACAAAACCATACATTTCAGGTAGTAACTATTTGTTTAAAATGAGTGACTATAAAAAAGGAGATTGGCAATTAATTTGGGATGCTCTTTTTTGGAGATTTATAGATACCCAAAGAGAGTTTTTTAGAAAAAATCCCAGAATGAGAATGCTAGTAAGTACTTTTGATAGAATGAATGACGAAAAAAGAATCAACCTAATTGAAAAAGCTGAGAATTATCTAAATAAGCTTAATTAATAAAAATTTCTTTTGCCATTTTAAAAGTATTAAAATGCGCATCCACAATTTGATTAATATTCTCAGAATAGCCCCCTCCCATGCTGCATTGGACTGGAATATTATTTTTCTTACAATTTAAAAATACAATTTTATCTCTTTCTTTACACCCATCTATACTTAATGACAACCTTCCTAGCTTATCCGATTTCATTATGTCGACTCCTGATAAATAAAAAATAAAATTTGGTTTGACTTTATTAATTAAAACAGGAAGTGTTTTGTTCAAAATATTTAAGTATAAATCATCATCAGTATCGTCATCTAAGGGAATATCTAAGTCACTTTTTTGTTTTTTAAATGGATAGTTTTTGGCTCCATGCATTGAAAATGTATAAACTTTATCGTTATATTCAAATATTGACGCTGTACCGTTTCCTTGATGAACGTCAAGATCAATAATTAGTATCTTATTTATATTGTGATTTTTTATCAGATTCTGAGCTGAAACTGCTTGATCATTAAGTAAACAAAATCCTTCACCTCTATCTGAAAAAGAGTGATGTGTTCCTCCGGCTATGTTAAAAGATATTTTTTGTTCAATGGCTTTAATTGCTCCCTTAATTGTACCGTTCGTAATAATCATTTCTCTTTCGATTAGTCTATCTGATAATGGAAATCCAATTCTTCTAATCTCGGATTTACTAAGTTTTAAATTTTTTAATTTTAAAACATAGCTTTTTTCGTGGACTTCAAGCAACTGATTAATGTCAGGCAATCCGGGTCGAAAAAAATCTTTATTACTTGAAACTCCTTTTGAGATCAGTTTTTTAGGTAACAGTTCGTACTTTTCCATCGGAAACCTATGGTTATCTGGTAGATCTAACTTATACTTTTTATCGTATGCGATAGGAATATAACTACTCATTATGATTTACAGACTTTTTTTGAGAGATTTTTTAAAATACTAATAGCTCTGTTTGAATCCTTTATATTTACGAAAAGGTGATCATGATAAAATCCTGCAACTACATTACAACTAATATTATATTCACTAAGTGAATTTGATATTATTGAATTAAATCCAACTGCATCCAAGGAGGAATGAACATTTAAGGTTATCCATGATGAAATAAAGCCGTAGTCTAATCCTAAACTAATTGCTTTATTTTTTTCAACTATTATGGTGAGGCCCTCTTTTTCTCTGATGAATGCAACAACTTCCTCAAAATTTACTTTATCCCTATTATTAACACTACAAAAAACATACTCTCCTTCATTAATTTCAGGACGCATATTTTTTAATAGTATATCAATTTCAGTTTCTCCTGACATCAATACAAAATATCTTTAATTTGTCTCCAAGTAATTAATTTTATATTTCTTTCTTTTATGAGGTTTTTGAATTCTTTGTCTTGAAGTATTTTTTGATCTAATTCTCTCCACTTTGATCCCCAATCAGGATGATCAATCATCATAGCTTTAAGCTCATCATTATCATATCCTAGATGAACCAATAAAATATTGAATCCAGGTTTTATTATATCTAATAATTCCATATAGAACTTTTTCCAGCTTTTATAATCAATTGAGGAGTCGTCCTGTTTCGTATAATATTTTGCCCACAATAACTTTGAAATATCAAATTTAGAGGTATCTATGCTTCCGTTTTCAATCAATAATTTTGATTCTACAGGTAATGATATTGGTATCCTATTTTCGTGTCCGACTTCAAAATATGCCTGAAATATTTCATGAGTAGCTCTAACAGCACCCATATGACTGTCAAGATGAGTTGGGATTAAACCATTTACTTTTGAATAATTAATTTGAGAAGTCAGTTCCCTTTTAACATCCTCATATTTCGCATTGAGTCTTACACCATCATTCAATGAATAAAAATGACCTTGTTTATTAATCAGGGATTTTATCTCATTGCTTGAGGATATTCCTGACCATTTGTAATTTTTCCACTCAGAGGTAATAGTTAGGTGTAATCCTAAATCATGATTTGGATTTGATTTTGCATATTCAGCCGCCTCCAGAAACCACGGGCATGGAACCATAACGCTTCCTGAAGTTATAACTCCTGATGAAAAACCTTCAAAACTGGCCTTGTTGACAGAATGGGCTACACCAAGATCATCTGCATGAATAATTAATAATTTAGAATTTGGTTCAAAACCTAATTTTTGAGCCAGATTTTTTTCTTGTGAATTTAGAGCAAAGCATATTAGGAAACTAAAAAAAAATAATCTTTTCATTTTAATATAATTTATCGTCTGGAATTTAGTTTAGCTAGTAATCTAAGTATTTCCAGATAAAGCCAGATCAGCGTAACTAGGAGTCCAAATGCACCATACCATTCCATATATTTTGGAGCTCCTTTTTCAGCTCCTTCTTCAATAAAATCAAAATCCAATACTAAGTTAAGTGATGCTATTACAACTACCACCAAACTAAATCCAATACTAAGGGGAGATGCATTATCAATTCTCATGACTCCCATTTCTGAACCAAAAAATCCCATTATAAAATTTATTAAATAAACAATTGCAATTCCTCCAGTTGCGGCAAATATACCAAGCTTAAAATTTTCAGTTGCTTTAATTAAGCCTGATCTATATGCAAATAGTAATGATAATAGAATCCCTACGGTTATAAATATTGCGTTAGTAACTATTCCATCATATAAACTATTGTACATATATGAGATTCCTCCAAGTAAACCTCCTTCAAGTATAGCATAAATTGGGACTGTAATTGGAGCCCATTCTTTTTTAAAAATTGTTATTAATGCAACTACAAATCCACCAATACCACAAAGTAAAATCAAACTACTACTAACTTGACCAAAGGTAAAGTACCCAGTTCCAATTAATAGAAATAAACTCATCGCTGTTTTGTCAACTGTACCTTTAATGGTCATTGTTTCATTTTGAATGGCACTTACATTAAAAGTCGAGCTGTTTAAAGCAGGGTTACCTGATCGAAGTGATAAATGTCTACTCATTTTAAAAATTTTTTTTTCACAATTTATTAATTAAATACAATAGTTTTATTATTGTAAACCATAATCTTTCTTTGACAGTGAAGTTTTAAGCTTCTTAAAAGAACTATTCTTTCCAAATCTTGTCCTTTTAAAATAAAATCATCTACTTCATTAACATGAGACACCCTTACAATATCCTGGTCAATGATTGGTCCTCCGTCTAACTCTTCTGTAACATAATGGCTTGTTGCACCAATTATTTTTACACCCCGATTAAATGCAGAGTGATATGGTTTTGCACCTGGAAAAGCAGGTAAAAAAGAATGATGAATATTTATTATGTTTGATTTATATTTATCTATAACCTTTGAAGATATTATTTGCATGTATCTAGCTAAAACTATAAAATCGATTTTATGATCCCTTAGTATTTTTAATTGTATTTTTTCAACCTCATTTTTATTTGTTTTATCAACAGAGACATGATAAAAAGGGGTGTCAAATTGAGATGCGATTTTAGCCAAATCATTATGATTACTAATTATAAAAGGAATATCACATACTAATTTCCCAGATCTTTGCTGGGATAATATATCGTATAAACAATGGTCATATTTTGATACGAAAACTCCCATTCTAGGTTTTTTTTCTTCTAAATAAAAATTGCATTTTAAATTATACTTTAATCCTAGTTCCTGATTGAAAGACTTCATAAACAAATTAAACGAATGTTTATCAAAGTTACCTTCTACAACCACTCTCATGAAAAATGCCTTTTGAACTCTATCTACATACTGATCTATGTACACGATATTTCCATTTTTCTGGTTAATAAAGTTGGTTACAGATGCAATTATCCCTTTTTTATCTGGGCAATACATTAATAATATTAATCTTTTCATTATAAGTCTAAAATTTTAGTTTTTGACATTATCAAAATATTCATTTTGTATTCTTAATGTTTCATCATCATTCTTAACTTCTTTAATTGCCGTTATCAATGATTTCTCCATTGAGTCAGATAGTAATTTACCTAACTCAAGAGATGCAACCTCCCCAACACCTGCATAATGATTTGGATAGGATGCATACCACCATATTGCAGTGTAAAGATCCTTAGAAAGTGATAATCTTTTTTGATTTTGACCAGATTCATTCATTGCGTAATCAAGTTTAACAAGATCTGGTCTTAAATGCATTAACATTGATGTTTCATTTTCTCCTCCATGCTGATCATAAGAAGAATCTGATTTCCTTATTTCATTTGCTCTCTGAGTTACTGATTTCGGTGTCGTAGGGTCAAAAAAGTAAACTACATAATCTCTTCTCTTCTCCAATTGGTTTTGAATAAAATATCTAATCATTTGTGGATTACCTCCATGGCCATTGACAATTATAATTTTTTTGAATCCATTTCGTCCAATTTCTCTGCATGTAGCTTCAAGTAGTTCCATTGCAAGTTTACTTGGTAGAGAAAACGTTCCAAATTGTTGTTTTGCTTCATTAATCTGGCCATAAAAATAATCAGGAAATACCACCGCATATTCTTTTTTTGTAGCCCTTGCTGACCATTCCCTAACTTTAATTAAATCAGAACCTATTGGACCTTGTGGTCCATGTTTTTCAAGAACTCCAAAAGGTAATATACATGTGTAATTTGATTTTTCTAGTGCTAATTCCCAATCAGTGGCAGTTAATTCATCCCAACGAGCAGGGATTTCTTGAGCAAATATTGAGTAAGAAATTAAAAAAGTAAAAAGTAAATTTTTCATATGCTTAATTTTAAGGATTTTTAATGAAACTGAAAGTTTCTTGAATGTACTTATTACAGCTTCTTTTTAGTTCAATTAAAATTTGTTAAATCTAAATTTATGTAAAATTAGGTTGATATTTTTAGAGATCCTTAGTTTATTTAATTGTGTCCTCAAATTACAATTATAATATTTAGATCTAAGGCGAAAAATTAATAGTTTTACTATATAAAATCATCCAAAATGAAAAAAATATTTTATACTCTATTATTGTCTTTACTATTTGGTTGTGCTATAAATATTGGAACCAAAAAAGAAACAGTATCAAACGAAATAACCAATAAAAATCAATCATTAAGTAACAAAACTTCAAATGTTGTTTTAAATTCAAACTCTGAAGAAATTTTATTTGTTATTGAAATGTCAATAAAAGATAAAACAAAGAATGAAGTCGAGGAGTTTACTCAATATTTATCAGATTTTATAGTTGAGAGGGAGCCAAGTACAGTCTATGGATATTTTATTTCCAATGATGGTAGTAAAGTTTCATTAATAGAAAGGTATAATAACAGTAAGGATGGAATTCAACATGGTAAAGATTTTATTAATGGTCCAAACTTTAATAAATTCTTTGACTTTTTTGAAATAGAATCTTTTCTTGTTTTAGGAAAAGCAACTGAAGAGTTTAAAACATGGACAAAAGAAAATGGTTTTATAATAGAGTATAGGGAATCGGTTGGTGGATACTTAAGAAAATAAATTAAAATATTTTACTTCTTGTTGTATTTGTACCTTCTTAAACCCAAATTAAATTCACCTGATTCAATATTGGATAACTTAACAACATTTTTATCAGAAGTTAAAGGGTTGGAAATCTGATTTTTATGAAGCTTTTCATATACTTCGATATTAATCTTTTTTCTGGCCTTCAAAATTTCAAATAATTTTAACCTTTTGATTTGTTTTTTCCATCCACTTTGAACTATTCCCTGAAAGACTTTTGCTTTTGATCCACTTCCATAGCTAATGAACCCAACTTTATCGTTTGTGATTTCAATTTGATTTTGGTAAGCATGAGAAAGTAAGCTAAGTAAGGACATGAATATGGATGCTGAATACATATTACCTATTTCAGAGGATGCAATTTCACCAGGCATTATTTTATTTTTTACAAAATCCAGATACAACTTTGACTTAGATGCTTTTTTTAAAAATAGTTTCCGATCACTTTCATTACCAACCTCTTTATAAAGTTTGTCCACTTCTCCACTTTTAGTAATCCAAGAGAGCCATTTTTTAAAAATCATTCTTCTACCATGGTAAGCGTATGGAAGGTGGAAAATCAAATGTTGCCAGTTTTTAAAAAAATTTGTTTGTTTTTGATTGTCATAATGATTTAATGCCTCCAAAATTCTTTCTTGATAACTTTCATTGGAAAATTGACCATCAAAAATCGGTTCTTCTTTAAAAACCTCAACTTTAGAATTAGTATCGGACCAAAATTTAGAATTACTACTATTTAAAATTTTTAATGCCGATTCGTCATTTATTTCTTTACTTAAAAGTTTAGAAACCTCTCTAAAAAGATCAATTTTGTTGAAGGTTCTTCGAGGTTTAAAAAAATCTCCTACACCTTTAGTTGCAATACCCCAAGTATCAGAGATTTCTATTAAGTCTGGATTTTCAGTTATTAAAAATGCAACAGCTCCAGATCCCTGAGTATATTCTCCTGTAGAACTTAATTCGTATTTTGCTTGATCAGAGGCTATTACTATTGATTTTCTTTGTTTTCCATTTCTAACCCAATCTAAACAATTCTGCAGAGCATCAACACCACCAACACAAGCAAATGTGAGATCAACAATATCAGTATTTTTAAAACAATTTTTTCCGTAAGATTCCTCAAGTATTTCCTCGACTATTTCGACTGCGTATGAAATAGTTGGTTTTGACGAATCTAATGCGCTCTCTGTTCCTAAATATATTCTTCCAATTTCATTCGGATTTATTTGATTGGAATCAATAAGCTTAATTAGAGCATTCGCAGCAAAAGAAGCAGAATCCTCATCGCAATCCGGAAAGGACATTTTGTTAAGTCCAAGACCTTTAGTTAGTTTTTCATATTCAATATCTCTTTTTAGAGCTAGATCCTTTATATCAACATATATTGAAGGTAAGTAAAAAGACGCATCATGAATACCAACTTTTTTCATAATTATATTCAATAATTTTATCTGAAATGCGAGGCAAACTTAGTTAAAAAAAGGGAAATTAACCTAATCTAATTTTTATATTCGGAGAAATTAAATTAAACAGATTTCAAGAGTCCTCCATCTATAGGAATTGAGCATCCGGTTATATATGAAGCTTTATCGGAAGCCAAGAAATTAACTAAATAACCATATTCTTCTGGTTTACCAAGTCTCTTCAGAGGTACTGCTTCTTTCATAGAGTTTAGAACTTCAGATTCATCAATATCAAGACTTTTTGCTTTATCTGCTATTAATTCAGCTATTCGCTCTGTATCAAAATATCCTGTTAAAATAGAATTTACAGTTATTCCATAATTGGCAACATCTGTTGATAAAGTTTTTGACCATGATACCAATGCAGATCTCATAGAATTTGACAAAACAAGATAATTCAATGGCTCACGAACTGAAACCGAGGCAACATTAATGATTCTTCCCCAATTTTGTTTTTTCATATTTTCTATGGCTTTAGAGGACAAATAAACAATATTTTTAAATAAAAGATCAAAAGCGATTTGGTAATCATCCACTGATTTTGATAAAGAATTTCCCGAGGAAGGTCCCTGGGTATTATTTACTAAAATGTCAATTTTGTTTTTATTAAAAAAATCCTCTGTAATATGTTTAAAAGATTCAAAGTCTGAGAAATCCACTTTTAAAAAACTATGTTCTTGATTTAAATTATTTGACAATTGCCCTATAATTTTCTTCATTTTTAACTGATCCCTTGCCATTAAACAAACAGTTGCTCCTGAACTAGCCAATTGCCTTGCTATTGCTAAACCAATACCCCTGGTACTTCCGCCAACTAATACTTTTTTACCTTTTAGGGAAACATTCATCTTATCTGTATTCTTCTCTAACTGGACTAAAAACATCCATAATTTTACAATTAGTCAAAGCTACTCCTGAGTGCGGTACATTAGATGGAATAACAACATATGTGTTTGGACCGTAAACTTCCGTATTTCCGTTTAAGGTAAATTTGAATTTTCCTTCTTGCACATGCATAATTTGTTCATGAACATGTTTATGTTCAGGCACCTCTGAGCCCTCTTCAATATTCCAAAAAGCCCAAGTGATGGAATCACCGTGAATCATTCTACCATTCAGACCTGGTAAAATTTCTTTGGATTTTATATTATTTAATTTCATTTCGTAAATTATTTTTAAAATCAAAGTTAAAAAATGCCCCTATTGGACATTTTTTTAACTTTTTCTGAATCTTTACTATTCTGAAGCTCCTACATATTTTATTTGTTCCCAAATAACCCTGAGACGAAATCCATCAGGATCATATTGATCCATTTTTGAACCCTTTGGCGCAACCCAATCACTAAGATCAAGAGTTTCAAGGGCGTCTTCAACAGAGCTAAATCCATCCCAAGTCATCACAGTAGACTCATCTTGTCCAACTGGATAAAGCTTAGTACCAACACCCCAATTTTTCATTGAATTTGATTTAGACATTATATTCTTTTTATGTAAAGGCTTCCATATTTTTTTGTTTTCAGATAAAAATCCTTCAAGATTTTTTGGTCTAGCATAATTCCATATCCAAACTTTTGCATCGTTATTTCCTATAATTTGATCTTGTATTTTATAATGATGCATCTCATAAACCTGGTAATCAGAAGAAATATCTTGTGTATTATAACCAAGTTTTCTTGCAGAATTCATCCATCCAGGATTTAAAAGATCGGAAAGATTTTTATGAGCATTTATAAATGCATAGTTAACTTCATTGTTTCCTGCTGTACCATATTTTTTCATCAGTGCCCAACCTAGTTGTTTTCCGTTTTCAATATTCTGACTTGCAATTTTTGACCAATAGTCTATTTCTAATCTTTCAAAATTGCTTACATTTTCTGGTGCAACTTTTATATATGTAATTGTATAATATTGCGCTTGTAATGCAAAACTTGTTAATAATAGAAGTGTAAATAATTTTTTCATAATTGTAGTTTTTATTTACTACAATATACAATTATTACTTGCATAAAACAATCAAATATATTAGTAGCTCGAAAACCAAAAATGTTTCCCAAAATTATTTCTAGGTACTGGCTTTTTGTTAACTAGATACCAATTTATTCCACTAATAACAGATTTTAAATAACTGTTTAGCATAGGCTTCACAATTAAATAAAAAAGAATATTGTAAATAGGGCGAGGATAGTTTTCAAATAAATACGGTTTAACTGATATTTTTAAAAAAGTTTCGCTTTTACATGATCTAATTTGCCATTCAACCTCTGATTTTTTTCCTCTTTTTGTACCTATTTCTAGTGTGTAACCTTTATTAATATCCCATTTATGGAATTCTCTAAAATATCTAAGACCATTCAAATAAACTAACATGTCTTTACGAATTTTTTTATTCCACTGAATAGCTTCATTAGTTTTACAAAACGGGTGAACTAAATTCAAATGGCCAGGGGAAGATATAAGGTCCCATAAATTTTTAACTGAAGATTCAACTTTTTTTTCTTGACTTACTACTAATCTCAATTATATTTATTATAAATTTAAATTCTAAATATATAACATATTAATATAATTCTTATTTTTAGAAATCTCAATTTAATAAATTTTAAAACTATGTTCAGAAAATCTGATTATATACTACTTGGAGCAGCTTTTTTTAGCTTTTGCTTATCAGTTGGTCTCTGGTTTACAGGTCAACAAGACGAAGGACTTTATGTAGGAATTTGGGTTCCATCAATCCTGGCCGCTGGCGGGTACTTTAAACAAGTCATAAATCAAAAATAAATGGGGGTCGCTTTAATTTTTTTCATAGGATTCCTTGTCTTTGGTGCTGTAATTTCATCATTTATTATTTCTTTCGGTGAAAGACCAAAAAGAAACTACACAGAAAATTACGACTCTGTTGATTACGATGGCGGAGGAAACTGGGGAAGAATTCCGCCAAAGAAAAATAAAAAATAATACAATTTATCTTTTAAATTAAACATATAAATATAATTTCATGAATGAAATACCAAAAGAATATCAAATAGATCCTATTATATGTGATCGTTACTTGGTTGATGGAAAATTAAAAAAATGGGAAGGAAATTCGTCTGAGGTTTATTCAACGATTCAAACAACTTCATCAAAAGGTAATACTGGACCTACTCTCCTAGGCACTATACCAGATATGGAAACTGAAAGTGCACTTGAAGCATTAAACTCCGCAGAAAAAGCATATGATAAAGGGAAAGGTATTTGGCCAACAATGCGGGTCTCTGAGAGACTAAAGTGTATGAAAGATTTCGTTAAAAAAATGAAAAGTCATCGAGAAATTGTTGTTAAATTACTAATGTGGGAGATTTGCAAGAACAAAGAAGATTCATATAAAGAATTTGATAGAACAGTAGACTATATCAACGATACAATTGAGGCATATAAAAATCTTGATCGAAAAAGTGCTAGATTTGACAAAGAAGGTGGTGTATATGCTCATATAAGAAGAGGGCCGCTTGGTGTAATTTTATGTTTAGGCCCCTATAATTACCCTCTCAACGAAACTTTTTGCCTTTTAATACCTGCGATAATAATGGGTAACACTGCTATTTTCAAACCGGCAAAACATGGAGTACTTTTAATATATCCTTTACTTGAAGCTTTTAAAGATAGTTTTCCTCCAGGTGTTGTAAATATTCTATTTGGTAGAGGAAGAAAAATCGCAACTCCTATAATGAGAACAGGAGTTATTGATGTTTTGGCATTAATTGGTCACAGTAATTCTGCAGTTTCTCTTCAGGATGAACACCCAAAGAAAAATAAATTAAGATTAGTTTTGGGTTTAGAGGCAAAAAATCCTGGTATAATTTTACCAGATGCTGATCTTGATCATACTGTCAAAGAATGCATCTCAGGTACACTTTCATTCAACGGGCAAAGATGTACTGCTTTAAAAGTACTTTACGTTCACGAATCTATCATAAATGAATTTAATAAACGATTTTGTAAAGCAGTTGACAATTTAAATTTTGGATTACCATGGGATAAAAATTCTTTTCTAACCCCGCTTCCAGAACCCAATAAGCCAAAATATATTAAAGATTTAATTGATGATGCAATTAACCATGGCTCAAAAATAATAAATAAAAAGGGCGGTGAGATCTCTGAAAATTATTTGTACCCTGCAGTTTTATATCCTGTCAACGATAAAATGAAGGTTTACCATGAGGAACAATTTGGTCCTGTGATTCCGATTATTTCATACAAGGATATTAATGAACCTCTGGATGCCATGGCTGATACTGATTATGGTCAACAAGTAAGTTTATTTGGAAAAGATGTCAAAAAAATAGGACCATTGATTGATACCCTTGCTAATCTAGTATGTAGAGTTAATTTAAATTCCGCATGTCAAAGAGGCCCAGATGTTTATCCTTTTACAGGAAGAAAAAATTCAGCTGTGAGTACTTTAAGTGTTTATGATGCTTTACGTTCTTTTTCAATTAGAACTTTTGTCGCATCCAAAGATACAGTGTACAACAATGAGATTCTTGAAAATCTTCTGAATTCAAATAAATCTAATTTTGTTTCAACTGAATACCTTCTTTAAATAAAATGATTTTATATTGTTATGTAATTAGATAGGTTTTATCTTTAAAAAAAGTTTTGTAATGAAAAAAATATTTAGCTTATTTCTATTCATTTTACTAGGATGTGGCGGAAATAATCAGAAAGCCAGTATCGAATCTGAAAATGAATCATCAGTTCCAAAAGAAATAAATATTATTTTATCGTCCAACGATAATATGTTGTTTGATAAACAGATACTGTATGCTTACTCCAGACAAAAAATAACACTTACATTGAATCACAATGGAAAACTTGATAAAAAAATTATGGGACATAATTTTGTTTTATTGAAGACCGGTGTAGATGTTGTTGATTTTGCAACTAGGGCACTTGAAGCCAGAGAAAATGATTACATCCCTGAAGGGGACGAAATTATTTCGTACACCAAACTAATTGGAGGAGGAGAAAGTGATACAATAACTTTTGATGCTCCCACAAAAGGAACCTACAATTATATATGTACGTTCCCAGGTCATTATGGAATAATGAAAGGAATACTTGTAGTAAAATAAATGTATGAAATTCAAAGATGGTGACCAGGTTCAAATAAGTATAAAAAAAAAACTAATCTAGGCTTCATCGTATTAATCAATAACTTTAAAGAAGGGTTGTTATACCAAAGCGATATTTTTGAGCCCATTGAAGTTGGGATGATTAAAACTGCTTACATCAAGAAAATTAGACAGGACGGGAAAATAGATGTGACTTTGCAAAAACAGGGATTTTTGAATGTAATAGAAGAAAATTGCACTATTATTTTAAATAAATTAAAAAATAAAAATAAAATTTTTTTGACCGATAAAAGTTCTCCAGATGATGTTATTTCTCAGTTAAATATGAGTAAAAAAGCTTTTAAAGCTGCTATAGGGGTTTTGTACAAAAAAAAATTAATTTACCTAAACTCAGACCACATTAAATTAAATTAAATACTCTGTAATGGAATCATTTGCTGAGTGGGGCTATTTAGGTTTGTTCATTGCAAGCTTTCTTGCCGCAACAATTATCCCATTGGGGTCAGAAATTGTACTGAGTATTCTAATTGCAAACAGCTACGACTTGACCACAAGTTTATTGATTGCCTCCATTGGCAATTGGACAGGGGGTCTTTCTAGTTATGGAATTGGCAGACTTGGAAATTGGAAATTAATAGAAAAATATTTCAGGGTTACAAAAAAAAGTATAGAAGGAATCAAAAATAAAATTGAGAATTGGGGAAGTTTATTAGCATTTTTTTGTTGGCTTCCAGTAATTGGTGATCCAATTGCCATTGGACTTGGTTTTTTTCGGGTCAATTTTTATATGGTTAGTTTGTGGATGTTTTTTGGAAAATTAATTAGATACATAATCTGGGCTATTATAACTTATTGGACAATTTCTATCTTTTAAACCAATTTTTTTATTGTAAATTAAATCCTATGAAACAATCAAGAAGAAAATTTTTAACTCAATCCATGATCGGTACATCTTTTATTTCCTTGCCTTTATCATGCGAATTAAATACTGATAGTAAACAAAAGGAAACTATCATTTCAAAAAATGATATTATTGTTTTTCAAGGAGATTCAATAACAGATTCTCTGAGAGAAAAAGTTTATGAACTCCCAAATAATCCTGCCTCGTTTGGCGAAGGGTATCCTTTTTTAATCGCTTCAAAGTTATTATTTGACAATCCAAAAAAAAATTTAATCATTTATAATAGGGGTATTTCAGGGAACAAAGTTCCAGATCTGAATGCAAGATGGAAAAAAGATTGTATTGATTTAAATCCATCCATCTTGAGTATCATGATTGGTATAAATGATTTTTGGCATGTTAAAGATTCAGTTTATGATGGAACATCTCAGATTTTCGAAAGTGGGTACAGAAAATTACTTGAGAAAACAAAAAATCTTCTTCCCAATACAAAGATTGTTATATGTGAGCCTTTTATCTTCCAAGGAACAAGCATTAAAAAAGGGTGGCCAGAGGAATTTGTGGAGTATCAAAAAATTGTAAAAAATTTATCGGATGAGTTTGAAACTATATGGGTCTCCTTTCAAAAAGTTTTTGACAAGGCTCTTGAGTTCGCTCCTATTTCGTATTGGGTACCTGATGGTGTTCACCCATCTATTGCAGGTTCTCAATTAATGGCAAATGCATGGTTAGAAAAAGTATATTCTTAATTACAATGTTTTATTAACGAAGTCTGTGCCTTCATTTAATGCATCTTTTATAACCTCCTTATAAACCTTAATCCATTCATTGGAGGCGTAGTCTTTGCTTGCCTCGTTATATTCTTTCATTGAGTTTTCAATTGCCTCATATTCGAGATTAATATGCTTATTTATTAGTTCTATAAGATCTTTTATGAATTCTTGTTTTCGTGAATTATAATATTCTTTACTACTCATTAATTATGTATAAAAGTAATTCAAAGGTAAAATGACTTTTTTATTTTTTAAAAAAAAAGCACATATATTTAAGATATTAAATTAAGTAAATGAAAAAATTAATCATTTTATCTCTTTTATTGATTTCATGTATACCTGAAAAATATTTTGAAAATGCGTATTGCATAGAAAATATAAATTTAATAGATGCCAAAGATGGGTTAAAAAAAAATATGACAATAGTTGTTTCAAAAAATAAAATAGTAAAAGTTGAAAAGAGTAATAAATTAATTCTTTCAAAAAAAAATAAAATTTATAATGGGAAAGGTCTATATATGATACCTGGGTTATGGGATTCTCATATTCATTTTGCATATGAAAAAGAGCTTGCTAATTCAATGTTTAATTTATTCATAGGACATGGCATAACAAGTGTTAGAGATACTGGTGGAGAATTGATTTTTGTTAAAAAATGGAAAAAGGAATCTAAAAATAATCCAAATTATTCTCCCAGAGTTAAAATTGCTGGCCCGTTAATTGATGGCAAATTCAATGTTTATAATGGTAACAGCATATATTTTCCACCATTATCAGTTAAAACTGCCTCGGTTGAGGAAACTGAAAAGATGGTGTTAAATTTAATTAAAAATGGTGTTGATTTCTTGAAAGCATATGAAATGTTAACTCCAGAACAATTTGAATCTGTAATTAGAATTGCAAAAGAAAATAATTTAAAAGTTTCGGGACATATTCCACTTAGTATGGACGTTGTCTCAGCATCCAATTTAGGCATAAATAGTATAGAGCATTTTAGAAATATTGAAATGTCTTCTACATCCAAAACACAAGAATTACTATATGAAAGAAGAAATATTTTAAAAAATAAAAATCGAATTTTAGGGAGTACCCTTAGAACTAATATTCATAATTCTCAAAGAATAAGTTCAATAAAAAATATTGATAGTACTGAGCTAGATAAAGTTTTAAATGTACTCTTAGAAAATAATACATGGCAAATTCCAACAATTTCTATGTACAAAGGTTTAGCGTATGAGGAGTATAATCATGATAAATGGAAAAATTCGTTTGAATATTTGCCCAAAAAAATTAAGAATAAATGGAATAACCAAATTTTAAAAAGNGAGAGTCCTGCTAATAATGACAGCAGAGTTTTTTCTAAATGGCAAAAATCAATGACTAATACAATGAACAAAAAAGGTATAAAATTTATGGCAGGAACCGATACACCAATATTTTTTCAAACACCAGGTTACAGCCTTCACACTGAACTAGAAGTTCTGGTTGAAAGTGGATTGACTCCCATCCAAGCAATTGAATCCGCGACTTATAATCCTGCTCAATATTTCAAAATGCAAAATGAATTNGGATTAATTAAAGAAGGATACATCGCGGANTTATTAATATTATCTAAAAACCCACTCGAGAAAATATCAAATACAAGAAAAATANATGCTGTTATAAAAAATGGAAATTATATGAATAGGTCAGTATTAGACTCTTTGCTTTCCTGGCAATCAAAAAACTAATTTTTATTTAATGATAATATAAATAGGTTTATTTACCTACTTTAACTTAAAGTTCTTTTAGTAAAATATTTTTCCATCTAACTTTAATTCCTCCTCCTGAATGTATTTGTANCGCAATACCTCCTTGGCCTTCTCCTATTTTATCGTCAGTTAAAGAGACCATTTGTGTTCCATTTAACCAGCTAACAACATTTTTACCAACAACTCTTATTCTCATAGTATTCCATTTTCCCATTCTNAGGACATTATCTTTTTTNGGATCAGGTTTTATTAACCACCCTCTTCCATAAGATTCATATATTCCGCCGGAATCACTTCCTGGAGGAGCAACTTCTACTTGCCATCCAGATACTTTAGTTCCATNNACTGTTGATCTNATAAAAATTCCACTATTGCCGTCAGCTTCTTGCTTGAANTCAACGGTTAATTCAAAGTCATCATAAAATTTGTCCGTTGACAAATATCCGTATTCTTTTTCTGGTCCACTCTCACAAATAAGATTTCCNTCTTCAACATACCATTTCTCAGTTCCATGAATAGTCCANCCATTTAAGTTTTCCCCATTAAAAAGGGGTTCAAATTGTGCAAACAATATAGATGTAAAAATTAGATTAAATACTANAATTATATTTTTAAANATCATAATAAAGTTTATANGTTATAGNATAGTTAATATACTAATAAAAGTTTCAATTTATGGNAATTAGTTTCTTAATNTTNGATTTTTAATTATTATNTTTNAGTTGNNTTTTTGAAATCATATCCAAATATTTCCTATTGAATAAATTATNGCTTTTCCACTAATTAAGACTCTCTCATTTTTATCCTCACANGNCAGTTCTCCTTTCCTCTNAGACAATTGNATGGCCNTCATTTTCTTTTTATTTAATTTTTTACTCCAATATGGTATTAATGAACAATGAGCTGAACCTGTNACTGGATCTTCAATTATACTAGAATTTGGTGTGAAATATCTTGAGACAAAATCAGATTTTTCCCCTTTAGAAGTGATAATAACACCCCCAGTCCCTATATCTATTTTATTCAACAAATTAANTTTAAANGTAATATTTTGTATNTGTNATTCATTTTCATAAACAAGAAGATAATCTCTAGCTTTCAATGTTTCAATTGGTTTTATAGAAAACGTATTTTTTAATATCTCTGGTAAATCTATTTTAACTGGAACTCTANTTGGAAAATCTAGCGTATAAAATTGGCTATCATATTTTACTTTTAATTTACCACTTAGGGTACTAAAATTTATTTCTTTCTCTTCATAATTCANATAATTAATGATTACAAATGCGGTTGCCAATGTTGCATGACCACATAGATCCATTTCAATCTCTGGTGTGAACCATCTTAAATGAAATCCATTGTTAGTCTTNACAAAAAAAGCAGTTTCTGGAACTGCATTTTCNCTAGCAATTTGTAGTAGTTTNANATCGTCAATCCAGCTCTTNAGTGGGACCACACAAGCTGGNTTTCCACTAAANACCTTGTTGGTAAANGCATCCACTTGATAGATTGATAGTTTCATGATTATAAATATTCTAATATTTTTTTTACTAAGGACCACTTCTTTGGATAAGGAGCATANCTTATATANGGATCAGGCNTAAAACCTCTTTTNATGAAGGGCTTAAAATGTGTAAATAAATCAAAACTATGCTGGCCGTGNTATGCACCTATTCCACTATTTCCNACTCCACCAAAAGGTAAGTTTGAGTTNATAACTTGGATTATACTNTCATTAGCAACAATTGCTCCTGCAGAAAAATTTTGTTTAAATTCATTAATTATTGTTTTATTTTTTGAGAAAATATAGGCTGCAAGTGGTTTGTCAAAACCTTTAATTACNTTNTAAGCTTCATCCATTTTTNTNTAACTTATAATAGGAAGNACTGGTCCAAANATTTCCTCTTTCATAGCTCCAGACTTAAGTTCTTCATCAGAAATAATTGTTGGTTCAAAAAATTTTGTATCAATATCTGAGCTACCACCATGAATTATTTCTGTATTTTCTATCATTTTATTTATTCTGTTTAAATGATTCTCATTTATTATTCTTCCGTAGCTTTTAGATTCTTTTACATTCTNTCCATATGAATTTTTTATAGCAAGANTAAGTGCAGAAATNAGCTCTTTCTTTANCTTATGATTTACTAAAATATAATCAGGAGCAATACAAGTTTGACCACAATTGAGAAATTTNCCCCATACAATTCTTTTGGCAGTTAATTTAACATCCACAGTTTCGTCAACAATGCAAGGACTTTTACCTCCAAGCTCTAAAGTGGTCGGTGTAAGNAATTCAGCGGCAGCTTTGGCAACAATTTTTCCAATTGTAGTGCTGCCGGTAAAAAANATATAATCCCATCTAAAAGATAGNAGTTTCTGAGCTTCTTTAGCGTCTCCCAAAACAGTCGCTGCATGTCCCTTTTCAAAGGAGTTTTCAATAACTTTTTTTATAACCAAACTAGTGTTAGAGGAATGCTCTGATGGTTTAACAACAACTGTNTTTCCGGCAGCAACAGCGCCAATTAGTGGAGACATGGTTAGTTGAAATGGATAGTTCCATGGGCTAATATTCAAAACACACCCAAATGGAGAAGGTAATATATAATCCTTTGAAGGGAAACTATATATTGAACCTGATACCCTTTTTGGTTTTGACCAATAATCAATTTTGCTAAGCATNATTTTNATTTCCTTTTGAACAAATAAAATTTCACTTAAAAAACTCTCATATCGGGGCTTACCNAGATCTTTTTCTAAAGCATTATATATTTCCTCNTCATACAATTTTATATTTTTAGAAAGACTTCTTAAAGCTTGTTTTCTGTATTTTACAGGAATTGTCNTTTTTNAATCAAAGAACTCCTTTTGTTCTTTATATATTTTTAATAAATCTTGCATTTTGATTATNTTGATAANTATTGATAGCTTTTTTGAAGNACTATTTCAGGGTTTTTTGCCATATCTTGCTCTACAAAGAAATGTTTGACNCCNACTTTTTTTGCAGTNTTAATTATAGATTCTAAATCAGCAATTCCATCACCGCAGCTTGTCATATTCGGGAAAAGTTTATACCATTGTTCNGGGCTTTCACCATCTCCATCAAATATTTGTTTTTCTTTCATATCCTTTAAATGCATTAATTTATATCTATTAGGATATTTATTTAAAAGNTCAACTGGATTTTGTCCTGCAGCTAATGTCCANAATATATCCATTTCAAAGAAAACTAAATTAGGATCTGTGTTTTTAAAAATATAATGAGTTGGAANGGTTCCNTTCANCTCAGAAAAACCATATCCGTGATTATGGTATGCAAATAGTACACCTTCTTTTTTTGCGGCTTCACCTATGGAATTAAATCTTTCGGCCATTCTCTTNTACTGATCTAAATTCTNCCTTTGGTCNACTGGTATTGCTGGTAAAACAATGTATTTNGCCCCACATTCTAAAGCTCCTTTGGCCAACTCTCCCATGTGATTTTCTAGTGTTTCTAAATCTGTATGTATTGAAGGACTGTTCATCTTATAATTTGATAAAATTGATTTTACCTCTTTAGCAGAATTACCATAAAATCCACTAAAAGGATTTTCACTTTTAGGAAAAAAAGAATATTTTTTCCATGTATCTCTTACGCTTGGAGAACTAAAATAATAAGGTCCAAAAAATTCTAAGTAAGAATANCCTATTTCAGATAACATTGATATGGATTTTTCAAAATTTTTATTGAGTAAAAGTGGTAATGAAAATAANTGAATGCCTATTTCTGGGAGTAATTTTTTTAATGAACTTGAGGTTGCCCATAAATTTATTGGGTTAATTGAAGCCGCACCAGTTAAAAACCCGATGCTCTTCATAAAATCGATTCTTTTCATTATTTTTTTTNAACACAAGTTAATTAATATATATTGAAACAATTTATAAGTCACTTAAACATANCTTGAAAAGTCTTGGGAAACCCCCTCCTTCATTTTCAGATGTTAACCAAAATGTCTCATTGTCACTAATTTTAACNGCCTCTATTTGGGCAGATAAAATTGGTATATTATATTTATTAAATGAAANATTATTAATATTTTTTAANTCAAAATTTGAAAACAAAATTAAATATTGTTTTCTATTATTATCATTAGTAAACTCTGTAGCTGTCAGAACTAAATTTTTGGATACTTCATCATAATCAGCTCCAGTAATTAAAGAATTTACATCAAANTCTGCAATAGGGTTTAAAGAGTAGCTACCAGGCTTTTTGGGTATTAAATAAATTTGGGTTTTAAAATTCTTCCAGTCTTTAGAAAACAACAAGAGNTTNTTGCCAATAGATATTAATGCTTCTGCATCGTATCTGTTTTTTTTTCTTTTTTTAAATTTTTTTTGATTTGTATAGCTAATTAAAATTGAATCTCTTAAATCTAAATTATGATCTAAAATATAAATTTTCAAATCTTGTCTATTACCTTTATTACCTGTATCAGATATGTAAAAATTATTACTATCCGCTGCTAAACTCTCCCAGTCTCTGTTGACTGCTCCGTTAATAGGATATTGATTTAATAATTCTCCTGAGCTACTAAATGAGTATAATTTTGACTCACCTCCAGAGTCATTTAGAGTGATGAATTGTCCTCTATAAAATTCCAATCCAGAGGTTTCCCTTAAAATTTTTGGCAAGTTTGTTTCAGATAATTCAAGTTGACAAAAAATTAAAGATGGACATAAAAAAAACAAATAATATTTAAACATTACTTAGATATTTTAAAAACTCTTAAATACAATGCTGCTAAGCATAAAATTGATCCACCAGGAAGCATAAAAAGTCCAATTAAGTAACCTGTAAATCTAGCTTTTGGTATTTCTTTGACTTCGCTGCTTAATAATTCTAATTTTTCAGTAAAGCCATAATAAAAATTCTTGATTTTTTTCAAAGGATTATTTAATAATTATTTCAATTATTTTTTTGACAACATCTGGATTTAAAAGTGTAGAGACATCTCCCAAGTTATTTACATCTCTGTGAGCAATTTTTCTGAGGATTCTTCTCATTATTTTTCCTGATCTTGTTTTAGGTAATCCAGGAACAAATTCAATTCTATCAAGTTTTGCAATAGGTCCAATTTGTTTTGAAATTAATTGATTAATATCTTTTTTAATATCACTTAAACTTTCTTCAGAATCTAATTCCTGCTTAAGTGTTATATATCCAAACAATGAATTTCCTTTAATTTCATGTGGCACTCCAACAATTGCAGATTCTGCAACTAAGTCATGTTCGTTTATAGCATCCTCGATTGGAGCAGTACCTAAATTATGCCCTGACACTATTATTACATCGTCAACCCTTCCAGTTATTCTGTAAAATCCTTTTTCATCTCTGTATGCTCCATCACCAGTAAAGTACTTGTTTTTAAACGCAGAAAAATAAGTTTCTTTGTATCGCTTGTGATCGCCCCATATAGTTCTTGCCATTGATGGCCAGGGAAATTTTATACATAATCTTCCCTCAACATTATTTCCGATTATTTCATTTCCATTTTCATCCATTAAAGCAGGTTGAATTCCTATAAAAGGAAGAGTAGCATAAGTTGGTTTACTCTCTATTACATTTGGAATCGAAGAAATCATGATGGATCCGGTTTCAGTTTGCCACCAAGTATCTACAATTGGACACTTATTTTTTCCAATTTCTTTATTATACCATTTCCATGCCTCTTCATTTATTGGTTCTCCAACAGTTCCAAGAACTTTTAGTGATGATAAATCATATCTGTTAACAAAATCAATAGGTTCCTTAGCAAGTGCACGGATAGCAGTTGGAGCTGTATAAAATTGATTAACCTTATGTTTTTGAACTATTTTCCAAAACCTTCCATAGTCAGGATAAGAAGGGACACCTTCAAACATGATGGTTGTAGCTCCGTTTAATAGTGGACCGTAAACTATGTAGGAATGTCCAGTAATCCAACCTATATCGGCTGTACACCAATAGATATCGTTATTTTGGTATTGAAAAATATTTTTAAATGTATATCCCGCACCTACCATATATCCAGCAGTAGAATGAACCATCCCTTTGGGTTTTCCTGTGGAGCCAGAAGTATACAAAATAAATAACGGATCTTCTGAATCCATAATTTCTATTGAGCAACTATCACTTGCATTTTTAATTAAATTATTAAGTAATTTATCCCTTCCACTTTTTAATTCGATTTTAGATTTTGTTCTCTCTGCAATAAGAACAGAAGAAACTTGAGGACAATCATTAAGTGCATCATCAACTATTTTTTTTAAATTAAGAATCTTATTTCCTCTAAATGAACCGTCTGACGTTATAACAATCTCGCATTGACAGTCATTTATCCTTGTAGACAAAGCTGCAGCAGAAAAGCCTGCAAAGACCACAGAGTGGACAGCACCAATTCTTGCACACGCTAAAATACTTATGGCAAGATCGGGTATCATTGGTAAATATATACAAACTCTATCCCCTTTTTTAACCCCAATACCCTTTAGAACATTGGCCATTTTATTGACTCTTTTGTGAAGTTGACTATAACTTATATGCTCGGATTTGTCATTTACGTCATTTGGCTCAAAAATGATGGCTGTTTTATCTCCATTACTCTCTAAATGCCGATCAATACAGTTTTCTGTTATATTCAATTTAGCACCCTGAAACCAATTAACCTCAGGTTTTGAAAAATCCCATTCTAAAACTGAATTCCATGACTTTTGCCACTTAAAATTATCTTTAGCTAGTGTGCTCCAAAATTCCTCTAAATCATTGGTAGATTTTTGATAAATATTATTATAATCCTCAGAAGTATTAATTAAATAATCGGACATATGCTTAATAAATTAAAGAATAAATCTAATGAATATTTGGCGGAGATGCACCAACTGGAATACGAATATTTTCAACTATATCCTGAACTTTTTTTGGCGGGGGAGGAGTAAATTTATTTATAACTAGGGCAACTATAAAATGAAATAGCATAGCAACTGAACCAAAACCCTCCGGTGAGACACCAAACCACCACTGATCTTGTAATCCTGCAACAGATGATTTTCCTCCATCAAAAACTCCAAATTTGAATTTTAAAATGTAATAAAGCATTAGTGATACGCCAACAAGCATTCCGGCAATAGCTCCTTCCTTACTCATTTTTTTATAAAAAATTCCTAAAACAATTGCGGGGAAAAATGAAGCAGCCGCCAAACCGAAAGCTAGAGCAACTACAGCTGCAACAAAATCAGGTGGGTTAATACCAAAATATCCAGCCACAACAACTGCTACTGTTGCAGAAATTCTTGCAGCCCACAATTCTCCTTTATCTGAAATATTTGGGTTAATTGTATTCTTTATCAGATCATGAGAAATAGAAGATGAGATGACCAATAGTAAACCTGCGGCAGTTGATAACGCAGCAGCTAGACCACCAGCAGCTACAAGACCTATAACCCAACCAGGTAAATCAGCTATTTCAGGGTTTGCCAAAACCATTATATCAGGGTCAACGTAAAGTTCATTACTACTATCATCAGCGACATATTGTATATTTCCGTCTTGATTTTTATCATTAAATTTTAAAAGCCCAGTTTTTTCCCAATTACTAAACCAACCTGGCATATCTGAGTATGGCTTGTTGTTGACAGTATTAATTAAATTAATTCTAGCAAAAACTGAAACTGCAGGTGCGGTTGTATAAAGGATGGCTATAAACAATAAAGCTAAGCCTGCAGATTTTCGTGCATCTTTGACTTTTTTTACAGTAAAAAACCTAACTATTACATGGGGTAATCCAGCAGTACCAATCATCAAAGCAGATGTAATTGCTAGAACATCAATCATGGATTTACTACCATTTGTATACTCATTAAATCCTAAGTCTTTATTTATAGCATTTAGTTTATCTAGGACATAAACTTCTGAACCATCATTCAAATTTGAACCCATACCAATTTGAGGAATTATATTCCCGGTCATTAAAAATGAAATAAAAATAGCAGGAACCATGAATGCAAAAATTAAAACACAATATTGGGCTACTTGTGTATAAGTGATTCCTTTCATTCCTCCCATTACTGCATAAAATAAAACTATGACCATTCCAATTACTACTCCTGTGTTTATGTCTACTTCTAAAAATCTTGAAAAGACAACACCTACTCCTCTCATTTGACCAGCTACATAGGTAAAAGAGACCAATAAAGCGCATAATACAGCAACAATTCGAGCTGTTCTAGAGTAATACCTCTCACCTATAAAATCTGGCACAGTGTATTTTCCAAATTTTCTTAAATATGGAGCTAATAATAAAGCAAGCAGAACATAACCGCCAGTCCAACCCATTATATACACACTTCCATCATATCCAAGAAAAGATATTAATCCGGCCATGGAAATAAAAGAAGCTGCTGACATCCAATCTGCAGCAGTAGCCATACCGTTTGCTAAGGGCGAAACGCCACCTCCTGCAACATAGAATTCTTTTGTAGATGAAGCTTTGGACCAAATAGCTATACCAATGTATATAGAGAATGTCATCCCTACTAATATATAAGTCCATATTTGTACACTCATAGTATTTTAATTACAATATATATTATTCGTTATACCCATGTAGTTTGTCTAATTTATTCATTAGATATACATATGTGAATATTAAAATGACAAAAACATACACGGATCCTTGTTGAGCAAACCAAAACCCGAGTGGAAAACCACCAAGATAAATTGAATCTAATAAATCTTTAAATAAAATGCCTGCACCAAATGATACAATAAACCATATGAAAAGTAGATATTTTAAATACATTAAATTTTTACTCCAATACACTCTACTTGTTTTATTCTCCAAAAGATTATAATTTAAAAAGGCTTGAAATTGGTTTTCAAGCCATTACAGTTAAAAAATTAAATACCCTAACTAAGCTAATTTACCCTGAAACTGTAGACACCAGAATCACTTACATTACCATTTGCATCAGTTGCAACAACTTTCCAATAATAAACAGTATTTTCTGCCACATCAACAATTACCGAAGT
Organism: Flavobacteriaceae bacterium; assembly: GCA_002721275.1. GTDB lineage: Bacteria > Bacteroidota > Bacteroidia > Flavobacteriales > Flavobacteriaceae > Marivariicella. The sequence continues at coordinate 40,590 of PBJZ01000008.1, read as the reverse complement.
TGTTTCTGATGAATGGGAAACAGACTGAAGTAAAGTTGATCCATCGGTTATATCAAAATAAAGATCATAACTAGCCAAATCGTTATCAACATCAGAAGTGCTCCACTGTAGTTCAAGCTTGTAATCACTTGAAGCAAAAACAGTAGACCCTGGAGTAGGTGCTAGAAGTTCTGGAGGAAAAGGTGCATAATTTATCTGTGCGTCACCAGCTAAATAAAACTTCCACGCATCACTAACTGCCGATGTTGAACCTGGTTTTCCTTGCGCGGTTACGGTCCATCTGTAAGGATCCGCTTTCAATAAAGCTACTGAGATATTAGCTACAGCAGAATTGAAAGTTTGTTCAGAATTAGTTGAAAGATTAGTTACACTTAATAAATAGCTTTCAGCATTTTCAGCGGCTGTCCACTGAAAGTTGATTTCACTTTGAGTATCATTTATTGATGTGCCATCCTCGCAAGGAGCTCCATTATCAGGATACACTAGCGAAGGTTTTCCAGGATTTAAAATTACCACAGGAGTAACTGGAGCAGGCGGTGCTTCATCACCACCTCCTCCTTTAGAGCAGCTAATCACCACTGTAAAAACAAATAATAAGGTTATTAAACGATTCATAATTTTATTGTTTTATTGCAACAAATGTTTGTTTAGTTGTTGCACCATTAATTTTAATTATATAAGTACCACCCATTAATGAAGTAGTATTCAATATTATATCTCTAGAACTAAAACCAAGGTCTTTTTCCATAGTAAGGACTCTGGTTCCAGCCATATTAAATACACTTACAGTTACACTTTCATCTTGTCCTCCAACAAATAGATTAAGAGAACTATTAAAAGGATTTGGTGCAAGATCAACAGGACTTGAATTGAAGAAACTAGCCTCAAAGTATCCTTGACACTCAATACCTGTTCCAATACTTATCTCGTTCATTCCTGGATCAAGAGAAACTGTATAGCTTTCCTCATCAGTCTGAGTTGTGATACCATTATGAACAATATTATAAATTGTACCTCCACTTAAATTAAAGGTTACAAAATTATTTCCAGCATCTGCCATACTGAATACATCTAAAGCTTGGGGCTCAACGATATTCATTGTATAACATCTTTCATAGATTGAAGCATCTTGACCTACAACTGTTAAACACACGGAGTAATTTCCTGCTGATAAATTCTCAAATTTATACTCTGATCCAGTAAATGTCTCTGTTCTAGAAATAGTTCCAGAAACCGTAACTGAATAAGTTAGGTCGTCTCTTACAGCACCAATTGAAATTGAATTAGTTCCAATGCACTTCTCAGATTTAGTTACAGAGAAATTATTTGGTGGTAAGTAGAAAATGCTACAACCAAAGAAATCAACTCTATTTCCAAGAGTGGTAGTTGGGCATCCATCGTTTGGATTCCAAACACCATCTTGATCATCGTCATCTGTAACGTCTCCAACGCCATCACCGTCAGCATCGGATTGGTCAGCATTAGCATATAATGGACTGTTATCGATTACATCAGCTACACCATCACCATCAGTATCTTGCGATGGAGTAGCCCCTATTGACTGGATTTCAATTGTGTTCGTGTCATTTTCTGGTACCGTTATCTCAGTTTGATTAACCAAAATTGGTATTTCAGATCCACCATCATCCACATTTATCAATTGAACTTCTACTTCATAAATATTGTCCTTATTGTGATCTTGTGGATTTTCAAAATCGGGTGGTGTTTTGAATATTATAACATCCTCTATTGTTGACATTCCACCTCTGAATTGTTGATCATCTCCACTATCAACGGACTTAATTGTAAATAAATCAGAGTCTGCACCACCAGTAATTTTCTTGCGAACTTTCCATTTACCTACGTTCATTTGTCTACTATAACGCGGATTAGTAAATCTCTTATAAGACTCATTTTTAGCTATTCGTCCTGATGTAGCTGAAGCGCTTGCAGATTCAGTAGCCTGATCTTGGTCATAAACCTTAAAGTTAAAGTCTGCATTAGTGGAAGCATTTTTAATATCCTCAACATTAATCTTGAAGTCATATTCCGTTGCTTTATCGCCATCATTAGCAGAAAGCTTTAATACATACTCAGGTTTAGTTTCATAATCTACAACACCAATTTGATTTATAATGTATAGTGAATTACTAACATCTAAACTTAATTCAAAATTACCATCCTCATTTCCTCCAATTATACTCAGGTCAATATTAGATCCTTCTGGATCGGTGACCTTAATTTCAGAAACAAACTTTTTGATATCAAGAGCTACTTCACCTCCATCGTTCTCTTTTACACTAGCACTTTGTACCTCAAACTCTGGGGCTAAATTAACTGCAGTTACTTCATCTGCTGGTTTTTCAAATACAGTTACAGCAAAACTTAAATCTGCACTACATGTTCCAGAAACATTACTTGAAGCAACATTGATTACAGTATTACCAGCTGAAGTAGTTGAAAACTCTACGATTAACTTATCACGTTTAAGTGAAGCTGTTGCAACCTCATTGTTTTCACTTGCAGCAAAGAAATTAAAGCTGGAAGAACTAACATCGGCAAATAAATTACTCAATGGAATTGATTTAAGCTCCGAACCTTGAACAACTTGTATCGGTGGAATTTCTGCAATAACCTTAGGACAAAGAACTTTAACTTTAGCGTTTGCAGGAGGTGTTCTCGTGATACTAAATGGATAACTAGAGTCACAATATGGATCACCGTCAGTTGCAATTAATTCAAAATCAGCTTTTTCATATTGTTCAGGTAAAAAGTAAATTATAAGCGTATTACTTGCAACTTCGGCTGTGGCAATTGAAGGGTTCAAACTAAATGATTGATAGATAATTTCATCACCATCTCTATCGGTAAATACATCAGATAATGCCACACTAAAGTATTCAACATCACTTGCTATTGTATCATCAACAACTCCTTGAGAGGCAAGAATGGCATCTAAGTTAGTTTGTCCTTGCTCAGTTATCTCTGGACATCTATTAAATGCCTGATCAGCAGATTTTTCACCAAATTGTATTTCAGTGACCTCATGAACCATACATCCAAGCTTATCGACTGCATCTATAAAGATTGGTACTTTTCCAAATTTAAATTCTTTCAAGTATAAATCAAGAATACCATCTCTATATGTGAAATCAATCTGAGGATTATCCTCAATAAATATAAATATTTCAAGTGGCTCACCATCTGGATCAATGAAGTAATCATTAACATTTAGTGACAAAAAGTCCTGGGTTTCAGGCCATAGATATTCGTATTGGAAGAGATCTGTTGGTTCTGGACATGAATTTTCTGTTAAACCTTCAGGTAAAATTCGCAAATATATATTACTAAAAGCTTCGCAATATTTATTAATATCACTCGCGAAAAGAAATATAAATTCATCTCCTAAGTTATCAACTCCATCTTTGGGAGTGATTAATAATAATGGACCATCTTCATTTGCACTTAGTTCTAAATCTACTTTACCCATTTCAGATCCAAACTCAAAATCAACTTCAACATCACCAGTTAGATCAAAGAAATCTGAAAAAACTATTTCAATTGGTTGACCTTGATTAATATTAAAATCGGCAAAATCAATAACAGTTTTAGGGCACTCAATATCAGATATACCCAGGTTATCTTGAACATCAATTGGAACGTCAAAATAATATTCACATCCATTATCCATATTATAAGCGGCTAACGGGATTACCCCTTGACCTGGTTCAAATCTTGGTGCAAAAACAATCAGCTCTCTTCCTCCTCCAGCATTAACATTAGGACCAGTAATCCATCCATCAATAAATGGTATGAAGTTTGGATCATCAAACGTACCTTGAGGGAAAAGAATATCATATCTAACATAAAAATCAACATTTGCACCTTGATCGATTAGGTATTTTGATAAATCAACCTTTGTTTCTTCGCGAGAGCCAAGCTCTACGACGGTAACAGGGTGATCAATATTGATAAATGAAGAATTGTCTCCACATAATTCTTGGAAGTCAGCAGCAAACTCACCTAGATCATCATAAACCTCAATAAATAAATCAATAGTTATAGATTCACAATTACTATCAGCGGAAGCCTTCGGACCGTCACTTACTATTATTTGGAAATTAGCTGCTCCGAATCTTTCGTCTGTTTTAATTTTAATAAAGGGACCATCTAATTGAATATTTACAAATGCATTTTCAGACCAATTCTCAGGCATAATAAGGCTGGCTGAGAATCCAGTTGGTGGAATAAACAAATGATTTTCTAGATTAATTACAAATTTCCTAGGATCAGCATTTGATGCATAAACAGGGAAAATTTCATCTATATATTGAACGCAGTTAAAGTCTGGTGGAGCATTTGGATCTTCATCACCAACGAAGAATGGAATATTAAGTGTTAATTCACATCCCTCAGAACTATCAATAGCCTTAACAATCAAGTCTACATCACCAACTTTATCAGTTGAAGTAAGTATTATTTCATTGTTTTGGTTTAAAAACGCAGAGATAATATCGCTTGAAGCGGATACTTCAAAAGTAAGGGTGTTACCCAATTGACTAATAAAGAAATTATCTAACCTTTCTGAAGTCTCCGATGCATTGGTCGGGAAAAATTCTGGCTCTGGAACAACGCCTGGAGGATAAACAGTACTGATAATGCACTGATCTCCTGCACCTTGTTCAATAGGGAAAACATCTGCAATTATAAATGCAAGGCACTCCCCAGTTTCGGCATCAGTATACTTGATGTCAATTCCGAAATAACCCCACACTTTTGGAAGCTGACCTCTAAACACATTATCATCTCCAATACCTGACTCAATAAATTCGTCACCAAAAGTAAATAGATCAATAATAACCTCTTCAGGGAAAGCAGGCATTTGTTCTAAGGCTGGTCCTAGGTCTATCGCAATCTCAGGAGTTCCGAGCTCTACAAATACAGCACCGTCATTAGGGAGAGAATACGAAGGACAACCCTGACTATCTAGACCCTGGCTATCATCCTTGACTGGCCCGGAGCCAAACCCACTTGAATCTTCCTCTACGGCATTTGGATCGACAATTACTGGTACTTCAATTAAATTAATACAATTTCCTTCTAGATCACTATTTTGGAATTGTAAAACATCATAACCTTCAATACCAGCAAACTTAATTTTTAAAGTTGTGCCATCTAATTTCGCTTCTCCTACAGATAAGAAAGGATCAGGTATGCTTAATTGGAATGATTGAGAATATGCCTCAAATCCACCAAATCCATCGAAGAATGGATTCAGATCAATTTCAACTTTTTTGGTATCTGGTGTTACGAATATAGCCGGGAACTCGTTTGTCACCTCACAGGCCAATTCATCTGGATTCAATACTCCAAGAATGAAATACATTGCGGCAGCACATTTTGTTGGATCATTTTCTCCTGTTTTTCGTACCTCAATTACAATTGCAACACCACCGTCGTTACCGGTAAGATCAAGAATTACAGTATTATTTTGAGGGAAGAAATTCTTAACGGTTGCTATTTCACTATTATTTGTGAACACATTCGCTATTGAGATTCCAGGCTCATCTAAAAGAGGGTGTTCTAGAACAGTTGTTACTGTTTTTTCACTTGTTGTGGTAATTACATCGTTTAATTGTATTACTTGCGTTGAAGCATCGCACCAACCATCATCTCCTGGATATGGAGCTTCTCCTGGGCTTCCTGCTGTATTTGTATTTTGAGTATTATCCTTGGGTACTGCTCCTGGACCTGTTCCTGGAACACCTACATTTCCACCACCACCAAAATCACCAATACTAGCCTCAATATCAAAGTCCACAACACTGTAACAGTTTTCTCTATTACCAGGTTCGTGGTAGGCAATTGCAATGTATGCAAATACTTCTTCTCCAGGAAGATTTATTGAGTATATGCCATTTTCATCAATTGTTCCAAGGTTATCCAGTGAGATAGATGATCCACCAAAAATGTAATTTTCTGTGTCGCTTGGAAGATCAAGTTTAGCTATATCAGCTGATAAATCTCTAGTGGCAAAAGTTGCACTTGGTTCAACTTTTAAAGGTGAAAGAAGATCACCATACTCGCATCCTTCACCATTGCTAGGAACAAACGAATCGTCTCCAGTAGTGCTATCTCCAGTGTCTATTGGACCTGGGCCACCACCACCGCCTTGAGCTAAATTAACATCAACAAAAAAGGCCATGGCTGCTCTACAATCTTCAAGATCATCATTTCTTAATTCAAACACAACCACAGTCGCACCAGGCTCACCAGTAAATTGAAGTGTAACTGATCCACCATCAAAATCAGATATTGTTGCAACACAACTATTATCACTAAATACATTAGCGGTATAAACTCCAGACTCGCTAAATACTTTTTCCCCTGATACATCGATTGTCCTTTGATCACCGGATACAATTTCATCATAAGTATAGGGATTTTCTAAGAAAATTATTTCTGTATTTTCACCACACCATCCATCATCACCTGGATATGGTGCATTTCCATAACAATCATCCTCAGGTCCTTGCCCTGGGCCACCATCACCTGGGCCACCATCACCTGGACCTCCATCACCCGGACCTCCTCCTTCTTTTACCATTTCATAATAGTTTTCATCAAAAATGGAAATAATTTTGACAGAATATTCTTCTCCACAACCACCATCAGCTGTGAAAACATTAAATTTTATTTTAGTTTCTCCCTCGGGTCCATCTTGAGGAAGTTCAAAGAATAAAGCTACGTATCCTTCTTCTTTTCCTAATCTAACATTTGCAATATTAGAGTCCTCAATTACAAGATTTTCAAAGCCAAGCGGACCTAAGTTTCCTGGATCAAATAAAAATTCTATCGGAAACCATATTTCTGACGGAACAGGCGATATTGGGATATAAATCTCATTTTCCACCATTGGCGGACATCCCTCGGCTATTGGGGCTGTAATTTTAAATTCTACACCAGTAACGAATTCACAATCTCCATCGGATACAAATATTTCAATAAAGCCTTCTCCCGCAGTTTCATCTTTAAAATCTAGTGTAAGAATTCCATCTTCTGAAACACTGGCATTTAAAATATCTTCTGGAAAACTATACACTTCTACACTGAACTTCAACTCATCTCCGTCAGGATCAGTAAAGTAATCATTTAAGTTATCGGTTGTATCTGCATCATCCCAACTTCTAACATACCTTTCAGGGGGACCTTGACTTGGCTCTGGACATTGATTACCTCCATCTCCTCCTCCAGGATTAGGACCTCCATCTCCATCTCCATCTGAATCAGGAATATTGGCAAAAATATCTAAAGAGTTAGTTATATCAAACCCAATTCCTCCTTGACAAACTTGGGGCGCTGCAGGTGTAGATCCTGTNGCAGCAACTGCAGGTTTATTAAAATAAATATCTGCAATTATGACATAGTCACTTTCTGGAACTAAAAACTTGAATTCTTTTGTTTCACAATCAAATTGGAAGTTTATACTCTGTTGTCCATATTCTTCTTCTATTTCAAAAATTATCTCAGAATCACACGGATTTTCAATTCCTAATTCAAGTATTGCATCGGAGAGATCAATAGTTGCCTCACCACTACCTAAAGGAATAATAATTGCATCATCCCCGATTGCATAGTCAATAAAAGGACAATCGTCTTTTGGACCTCCTCCATCATCTGGACCACCATTACCAGGGCCAGTAGCTCCTTCTCTGTACCATTCAAATGACCATGTAATGTCAGCATCACATTCAGGCTNNTTGTTAACTTTTACTCTAAGATCAATATCTACATTACGATTTTCAGCGGCAAAAGAAGCTCCTCCTTCCCAAAAAACATCAATATATGCTTCTTCAGGTGTAGTTTGAGTTGCCGGTAAATACCCAATAGATGACGTAATGGTTTGCCCAAAAGTACCTAAGATTTCATAAGATACTGGTTCTCCTGGGGCTGGCGCNTAATAAATACCAGGAAATACCCTAACGCTATATTGCGGAGTGTCAAAATTGTTGTTGATCCAGCCTCCATTTTCATCGATTAAAAGATCTGTCTTTGTGTAGAGGTTTGAACCACGATTCTCCCANAAATCAGGATAAGCAAGCTCAGAACATATTGCATCATTACCTCCTGTATTGTTGTTTCCATCACCTGGACCTTGACCAGTGGATGAACCGTTAGGGGAGTTAACCACATTGATAGAAATTAAAAACTCTGCTTCGCACTTCCCGTCTGATATTCCAACGAGAATTCCCCATTGACCTACAGCACCACTCATNGTCCAATTTANTTGACTTTCAATATTGTTTCCGCCTAAAAGAACACTTCCTTCAACAATACCNTCTGAGTAATCAATAACTTCANACTCAAGAGTTGTGTTGGAATCNGTAGAAAAAACNATNTTATTAAAATCTAACCCATAACCCCAATCNGATGTATCTACAGTACCATCNCCATTTATATCATTATTTAAGTCAAGGTTATCAATAAAAATTCCAGGACCATTTTGNGTCAAATAAGCTTCGTAAAAAACTATTGAACAATCTGANNCATCACCAGTATTATTGCCTCCTGTATTATTACCTCCAGTATTATTGCCTCCAGTATTATTGCCTCCAGTGTTATTGCCTCCACCAGTAGTATTGGAACTTGTTCCTGAAGCAGCAGTNATAANTATNGTNAGNGTAAATGAATCTGAGCACTCTCCATCGGAAGCAGAAGTATCAAGTGTTATAACATCGCCAGCTGCAATATCCGAATTGTTAAAATTAACTGTAACAACCGACCCGTTTAATGTAGCCTCACCTGCAGAGGAGGGATTGAGTTGTCCTATGGTGAAAGCTAACTGAGAATTATCAATGTCAGGATCATTATAAAGTTCAGTCAAAGGAAAATCGAATGATTCGAGGTCCGCAGCAAAAGAGAGATCTGGTTGGTCATCATATGCTTCTGGGCATGTGTTGCTTGCAGTTCCTGTGCTACTTCCAGTTGACGTGGTGCTTGTTGTTTGTTGACTGGGTAAATAGTATTTAAAATTATAATNAGTCTTGTTNGTTGATTCAGTAATTTCGTGGCTAAGTGGAGTTAAATCAAGATTTATACCTGTGGTTAGGTTTGATTTGTTTACAGTCTCATTGGACCATAAAAAACTTGAAANTAAGGCAAAAAGGTAGATTAATTTTTTCATAATTATTTTTTTAAATACTGATTCAACAGACCACGAACAACTAATATAAAAAAANTGTNCTNAAAAACTAAAAGTTTTCCCTTATATTATNGGATCCAATGTATCATAAACTAATTATTTTTGACAATAAATCTCAATTTTTATAAATGCTATTACAAGTNTATATTANTATTCACANTACTNTTCAATATTAATTGTTTTTCACAANCAAAAAAAAGTAAAGTTTTTGTTTACACTCGAACATGTGGCTATNTNCATGAATCCATTCCNAAGGGGNTNAGTGTTATTTCAGANCTAGGAGAAAAATANAATTTTANTGTAGATAGCTCAGATGATGNCAGAGTTTTTGATTCAAAAATATTGTTTGATTTTGATGCTGTNGTTTTTCTATCAACCACTNTAAACGTTNTAAACTCTAAACAACAAAAAAACTTGGTCAAATTCATTAGATCAGGAAAAGGGTTTGTTGGAATTCATGCNGCTGCAGATACAGANTATGATTGGGAATGGTATGGTAAACTTGTTGGNGCATATTTTATATCTCACCCTGAAGGCCAGCCTATGGCGTGNATAAAAAAATTAGATGGAAACTCTTTTTTTACAGACCATATCAATGGAGATTGGAAAATAAAAGACGAATGGTATAATTATCAATTCGTTAATCCAAATNTAATTCCGCTTCTAAACCTGGANGAGAACTCATATAAAGGNGGAATTAANGGAAAAAATCACCCTATCGCCTGGTTTCACGAATTTCAAGGAGGNCGTTCTTTTTACACTGGGCTTGGTCACCTTGAAGAAACATTTGATGATAAAAGATTTCAAATGTTGATTTTAAAAGGTTTAATTTACGCAATAGATGGTTTTTAAAATANTTATATTTTTAAAATTAATTTCCCCATTTTNTCTCCNGAAAATAATCTAAGNAATGTTTCTCTAAANTTTTCAATCCCATCATAAACATCTTCTTTNTGAAATATTTTTTTNTCTTCAATCCATTTTGCAATCTCACTCATTGCNTTTCCATACATNGGAGCATAATCAAANACAACCATNCCTTGCATTGATGCTCTATTNACCAAAAGNGATAGGTAGTTTTTTGGACCNTTTATATTNTCNGTTGAATTGTACTGTGANATTGCCCCACATATTACAACTCTNGCNTTTTTTCTTAAAAAAATTAAAGCTGAATCTAAGATTTCACCACCTACNTTGTCAAAGAAAACATCAATTCCCTTAGGGCAGTGATTTTTGATGGATTTAGTGACATTCTCATTTTTGTAATCAATTGACNCGTCAAATCCCAAATTTTGAGTTAAATAATCACATTTTGATTTTCCTCCAGCAATGCCTATCACACGGCAACCACGAATCTTGGCGATTTGTCCAACAAGACCTCCTACAGCGCCTGCAGCGCCTGATACTAAAACTGTATCACCATTTTTAATTTTTCCAACTTCTGTGATTCCAAAATAAGCAGTCATTCCGGGCATCCCAAGCACACCNAGATAAGTTGGNAGGCTAGCTTTTTTTGGATCAACTGGATAAAAATTTTCACCTTTAGTTATGCAATAATTTTGAACACCACCCCAGCCAGAAACATAATCTCCTTCTTNAAATACTGTTTTACCTTTAGTCTTTATTATTTTTCCAACCGATCCAGCTCTCATTACTTGTCCAACTTCAACAGGAGATATATATGAACGTGTTTCATTNATCCATCCTCGCATTGCGGGGTCTANAGATATATATTCTTGATGCAAAAGCATTTCNCCATCTTCAAGNTCTCTAACTTTTGACTCTTGAAGTTCCCATGTGTNANCACCAGGTAAGCCAATAGGTCTTTTTTTTAAAATTTGTTTCTTATTTATCATTTCTTTTTTAATAGTTTNGAAAATTTTGGGAAAAATACAGGAGTTTGTTTTTTATAATCTATGTAATTTTTGTTATCACCCCATCTGTCATTTGCAATTTCCTCTAGCAAATTTACTCCACTAATTCTACTTAACAACAAATAAATAAATGGAGGTGTTAAAANTGCTANAAATTGNACNCCNGAAAAAAAAGGAGTCGACATAAGGGTAATTCCAGTCCATAAAATAAATTCTCCATAATAATTTGGATGTCTAGAAATCGACCACAAACCAGTATGCATGAAATTACCTTTATTTTTTTTAACAGAGTTAAATTTAGATTTTTGAGCATCTGAAATAATTTCAAATGAAAAACCAAATAACCAAGCTAGTAAACCCGTGATGAAAAAAACCATATTACCAGATTTTTCTGAATCAACGACAATTAGCAATGGAAGTAGACACATAAAAACCCAAAAACCCTGGACTACCCATGACAACATGAATCTCCAAAAATTCGTCTTTAAATTATCGAATCTTATGTCTTTACCGGCTTTTTTTACTCTGATAAATAAAAATGAACTTAATCTAACTGCCCAAGTGGCAGCTAATAAAAAAGGAATAATCTTATAGATTAATGAATGACTTAAAATTATTTTATTACAGGCTAATAAAATTATCGTCATAAAAGTTACACCACCAGTAATATCAAAATAATGATCTGTTTTGAATATGAAAGACGGGATAAAACCAATCAATTGAATAAAAAATATAATTCTCCAACTTTTGAAAATAAATGAATCTAATTCATTAATGCTTTCGAAGCTGTTTCCAACTAAAAAGACTATTCCATAAGAAACAAGGATAAATAAAACTGCTGAAAAAATCCTATATAAATGATCATTCATATTTTTAATCTATCATAATTTGAAAAATGAATGTTAGCATTAAAACATATCATTAACTAAAGTTATATACATTTTCTAGAGCATTTGTAAATATTTTAACCTCCTCTAGAGTTCCTACACTAATTCTACACCAGTCATAAAAAGGAGGGAACGGCCTTCCTATTTTAACACCAAGTCTCAACATCTGCTCCCCTAGAACATCTATTTTCTTTCCTGAATGAAAAAAAATAAAATTTGTATTAGATGGGATATAATTTAATCCCAATTTATCAAGCGTTGATGTTATCATTTCTCTACCATCTCTGATTTTATTTAGTGAAAAATTATAAAATTCTTGGTCTTCTAATGCCTTACCTGCCGCTGCAATTGCAAGAACATTGGTCATCGCAACAACATTTTTTCTTATTTTTTTGGATAAATGTGAAGGAGCTATTAGATATCCAATCCTAAATCCAGCCAAACCATATATTTTTGAAAATGTTTTAGAAACTATTACATTTTTTCCATCCCTAACAAGTGAATCCATTGACGGATAATTTGGCGTTTGTATAAAATCGTAGTATGCCTCATCGCTAAAAACAATTGCTTTTTTACTTGCAGAAACACAAAAGTCTTTTAATGAGTTTTTGGGAATTACTGTTCCAGTAGGATTATTTGGATTACATAAAAAAATAAGCTTTGTATTCTTATTAATTTGCTCATTTATTGCATTAAGATCATATCCTTTATCTTTTCCAACTGGCACCCAATTAATTTTAGCTCCCCATTGCTGCGCAAAATCCATCATAGCTAAAAAAGTTGGTTTCCCTGCAATAATTTCTCCTCCGCCTTGAGTAAAAGTTAAACCAGTAATTTTTAAACCTTCGGTTGAACCTCCAGTAATAATTATATTTTCAGGTTCAACATTGTGTTTCTTGGCCAGTTTAATTGCTAATGCATCGGAGTAAGAATACGGATACCTACATCCATTTTTGAAAGCCTTAATAACTGCCTTTTGAACCGCCTCAGATGGTCCATATGGATTTTCATTAGAACTCAATTTGACAAAATTTGATAAGGGTCTTGGGTTAAATTTTTTTCTTTCTTCACTAGAAAGAACAAGTTCTGGTGCCAACAAGAATCCACCTAAACCTATTGAAGAACGCAACCAATCTCTTCTAGTATGCATATGTTTTATTTTTCTTTAAGTTCAATCACAAACTAATTTATAAAAAAAATGAATCTAAAAATAAAACTTAAATGATTAGTTTTGGTTTGCTTGTAATCTCCATGTATGAAAAAAATTATTTTCAAAATTTCAATTTCACTGTCAATTACATTTTTAATATTGATTTTTGGTGTTAAAATATACTTTAACATAAATGACCTTCCAATTTATGATTATAGGCTTGCTTATAATTTTATACTTGGCAATAAAAAATTACAACAATACGAGAATTTAAATGAATTACTTGGATTCAAAAAAAATGATAAGCTATTAATAATACACGCAGATGATCTAGGCCTTTCAAGCTCAGTAAATGAGCTTTCCTTAAAGGCGCTGGATAGTAATTATGTCACATCAGCAAGTGTCATGATGCCGACTCCCAAAGTGAACGAGGTTGCAGCACATTTTAAAAAAAATCCAAATTTAGATATGGGTCTTCATTTAACAGTTACTGCTGAATGGAAAAATTATAAATGGAGTGGAATTAGTTCAGGAGATTCAATTAAATCAATGTTGGATTCTTCAGGTAATCTTCATGAAAAAAAAAATACTTCATAAAAAATGCTAAACCCAAGGAGGTAAGAATTGAACTGCAGAATCAAATAAATTATGCTAAATCGCTTGGAATAGTTCCCACACATGTTGATAGTCATGAAGGTGCCCTTTTTTTTTCGCCTGAAATTTTTAGGGTTTACTTAGAAGTTGCAGAAAAAAATAAACTCCCTGCATTTGTTCCAATGGATCTATCCCCTCATTTTGATGAAAGCTTTATAAAGCCAAAAAACCTGGTTGTTGTAGAAAAATTTTTCATGGCTGATAAAAGTTTAGATTTTGAAAATTGGGAAGATTATTATTATAACATAATTGATAAATTAAGACCGGGACTAAATGAAATAATAGTTCATTTAGGAAGCGATAATGAGGAACTTAAAAATATCACCTCAAACAGGATTGCTTATGGATCAAAATGGAGGAATTTGGACTATGAAATTGTTTCAAGTTCAAAATTTAGATCACTTCTAATAAAAAATAACATTAAACTAATAAATTGGAAAGACATCAAGACAGTTATTTATCCAAATTGACTTTTTAGATTAACTTTCTATAAGTTAAATTAATTCTTTCGTTGAGTATCCTTTTTGTTTTTGGAATCATGTGGAGCCAATCGTGTTGCATGGAACCAGCCATAATTAATAAACTTCCATGATCCAACCTCAACTTAAAACGATGATTCTTTTGTTTTCTGTGCTTTATGTGAAAATACCTGGGTTGACCGAGACTTACAGATGCAATTACTGGATTTTTGCCCAGTTCTTTTTCATTGTCTGCATGCCAACCATTACTATCACTTCCGTCCCTGTAAAGATTAAGTAGTACAGTATTAAAATTTGTGTTGTTTATCTTTTTTATTTGATTCATCAAAGTAGTTAATTCATTTGTCATCAGGTGAGGTTTCATGGTAATTGATGAATAAGTGTAATTTTTTTTTAAGGTGCTATGCAAAGAGGTCAACCTTGGCTGCTGATATATTTTGCCAAAAACTTTGATTAAATCTTGTTTCCATGGTATTGACTTTTTTAACTTGATAAATAATTTATCTGAGATTTTTTTTGATAAAAACTCAGGGTAATAATAGAGCTCACCATCAATAATTTTTGGATTTAAAATTTTTTTCCCTTGAGAAAGTAGCTCAACCATATCAGTTTAAAACCTATATTTAATAAAAATAATTTTTTTCTTTTACCTTTTAAAAATAAATTTAACAAATGAAAAAATATTCTGATGGGTTTTTTGAAATTAATGCCAAGAATGGCTTTCTTCCGAAGAAACAACCTTTAAAAAGATTGCCTGATCGTTATTATTTTCTTCAAAATTTGATTGACAATCTCCCAATTCTTAAGGATGATAAAACTCCAGGATTACTATCAAAAAAAGGAAGTCTTGAGGTGAATATTGAAAAACTTCCCAATTACCTGGGAGATGTAGAAAAAGAATCAGACCCTTTCATATGTCAAGCATTATTTAGAAGTTATGCTTTCTTGAGTTCAGCATATACTTTGGCTCCAGCTCATTTCACCTATTTGGAAACAGGTAAATATGGAAAAGCAAACAGACTACTCCCAAAGCAATTAGCTCAACCTTTCGTTTCTGTTTCAAAAAAATTAGATGTATATCCCTGGTTAGATTATCATTATGCATATTCACTGGGAAACTACTCAAAATATAATGTGAACAAAGGATTTAATTGGGAAAACCTGGGAATGGCAGCGAAATTCACAGGGATGGATGATGAGAGGGGTTTCATAATGTTGCACGTTGACATTAATCAATATTCTCCAAAGTTGGTGGAATCGGTAATTGAAGCTATGGGCTCTAATAATACTATTCAACTTAATAAATATCTGACTTTATCGGTTGAAACTATGAAAAAGATTAATGAAAGAAGACGATTAATGTGGCAAGCCTCAAGATGGAAACACTATAATGACTTTAGAGTTTTTATAATGGGGATTAAGGGAAATGATGAAATTTTTGGTGAAGGAGTAATTTATCAAGGTGTATCAGAAGAAGCTAAACAATATAGGGGTCAAACTGGAGCACAGGATAATATTATTCCATTGATGGATATCTTTTCTGGAATAATCAACCATTACCCTAAAAACGAATTAACACATTATTTAAAAGATTTAAGGAGTTATCGTCCAAAATGTGTTCAGAGGTTTTTGGAAGATACTCGAATACATTTTAGCTCATCAAAAAACTCATTATTAGAAAAAATTCAAATCAATGATAATTTTAATGGTTTAAAACTTTTATTAGATTTATTGGAGGAAATATATTTATTTAGAAATGGGCATTGGCAGTTTGTGCAAAAGTATATAATGCAAAATACAGTATATCCTAAAGCAACTGGTGGAACCCCAATTATTTCTTGGATACCAAATCAACTCAATGCTGTAATGAAAACTATGGAACAATGTTTCAATATTTTACCAAAAAAATATATTGAAGAAAACATTCCCGATTGGAAAACAAAATTTAATGCAAAAAGAAATCTTCTTGATAAACAGCTTGAACTATTAATTAAAAGAAAATATGATGCAAAAAAAGTTTATGAGCTTAATAAGAAGATGAATTTAAGTGACGAAAAAAAATAATTTTTCATATGAAGGATCTATTCATTTTATGTGAATCATGAGTAATTTAATATATATTTTAAAAAATGAAAATTGTTGCCTTTGGTGCCAGCTCTTCGAAAAATTCAATTAACAAAGAATTTGCTCATTATGCTGCAAAACAAATTAATAATTCGGATATAAATCTTATTGATCTTAATGATTTTGAAATGCCAATTTTTAGTGTCGATGTTGAAAAGAAAAAAGGAATACCTGAACAAGCTTTCAATTTTAAATCAATTATCAAAGAAGCTGACGGAATAATTATTTCTTTCGCTGAACACAACGGAGTTTACACTGCGGCATTTAAAAATGTTTTTGATTGGATTTCTAGAATTGAAAAAATAGTTTGGTATAACAGACCAATGTTTCTATTATCTACATCGGATGGATCAAGGGGTGGAATTACAGTTTTGGAAATTGCTCACAATAGAATTTCAAGAGGCAACCCAAATATTATACCAAAATTCTCCCTGCCTAATTTTTACCAAAACTTTAATCATAAAACAGGAATCACTGACCAAAAACTAAAAAAAGAATTTGATAAATTGATTCGAATTTTTGAAAAAAATATTTTAGAATGAAATTAGAAATATACACAATTCAAGATCAAGCTAACGGGAGTTTCAACGGTGGAGAAATACTTGAAAAAAAACCTGTTGGGTTTCCAAGTGATGGGGGAAAGCTTAAGCCATACTCAAATATTTTTTATTGGGCTCATGCCTGGACCAAATCAAAAAAAAGTACAATTGGTTTACACCCTCACAAAGGTTTTGAAATATGTAGTTTTGTTTTGAAAGGAAGCATAAATCACTACGATACAAAACAAAATAAATGGATCAACTTAAAAGAGGGTGATGTCCAAATCATTAGGTCAGGAAATGGTATTTCCCATGCAGAAGAACTCATGGAAAATTCAGAAATATTCCAAATATGGTTTGATCCTGATCTTTCAAAAACTCTCAATGAAATGGCTACTTATGATGATTANAAGGCTGAAGATTTTGAAATTAAAAAAAATNAAAATGGAACNACCAAAATAATTAAAGATGATGATACAGTTTTTAAAATGTCTTCTGAGGGAATATCCATCAGAACGTACCATTTTAAAAATCAACTCAATAAAGCCTCAATTGAAATAAGAAAAGATAAAGTACATTCACTATTTATAATTGATGGNAAAATAGAATTAAATAATCAACAATTAGAAAAAGGAACTTTTTTTAAAGTTTCAGAATCCAATCGATTAGAAATTAAACTATTTTCGGATACAGTTATATTTGAAATAGTTTCACCAATTAATCCAAACTACAAAACATACGCGAATTCTATGGCTTAGAGTGCCAATAGGCTAATCCAAGAAAAAGAAATTGAAAGGGTGCNCTAATNATTGCNATTTTTCTTGTNANTCCAAGCGCTAGTTGAGCATTCTCACTTTGAATTAAATAAATATTNGCTGGGAAAACAGCCAATAAAAGCATNATTAAACCCCAACCAGCATATTTTCTATATNTNGTTAACAACCCTANTCCGAAAATTATTTCAAAAGCTCCNCTTAAATAGACAAGCTCTAAATGCCANGGAATTATTGGTGGCATTATGGATAAAAAATATTGTGGATNTATAAAATGATCGANACCAACATTAATATAAAAAAATGACATCAGATATAAGGTTATTTTTTTNACATATCTCATTAATTTATATTTAAAAATCTANATTTATNTTTGANACTANATAAGTTNAAGAGGGNAATTCATAAANCTAATNTTACANTAAAATNAAAGTTTAATTAANGTTTGTANATTTNAAGTCAAAACCCCCCAAACTCCTTNANTAAAAGACAAANCACCATAAAAGTGTAAATTACTATAACAATAAGTANNGTTGGNGATANTTTTTTTTTCAAAATTGAGATTTAATCAAATGTAAGGATTTATTTGAAGTGNTAGTTTGTATTAATTGATTTTTAATTAATACATTCGCAAGACTTAATTATCTAAAAATCAACAAAATGAAAAAATCAATATTAGCTCTTATAGCATTGTTTACAATATCATGTCAAAATGANGTTGACTTGTCTTTGTTCAATGCAAACAAAGAAGTAGCTCAAAAATATCTAAAAACATATGAATCCCCTTCAGANTTTGAGACTTTCAAATCACTTACTTCTGAAAACATTACTCATCAATCACCTCAATACGGTGTNGGTGAAGTAACTTACGATGGTGTTATGGCTCAGGCTCAATTCTACATGAATGGATTTGAGGATGTTACTTTTAACGATGCNGTTTGGCTTCCTGGTGTAGATAATACTACACTNAAAGCTGACGGATCTGTTAGAGTTTATGGAACTTGGACAGGTAAAAGTATTGACTCTGGCAAAGAGTTTTCTGTCGATACGTATCACTGGTTTGAAGTTGAAAACGGNAAAATATCTAAATCTGGCGANTTCTTTGATGCAACCGGTATGGTGATGGNNACGCAAGCTGA
This sequence comes from Flavobacteriaceae bacterium, assembly GCA_002721275.1. Lineage (GTDB taxonomy): Bacteria > Bacteroidota > Bacteroidia > Flavobacteriales > Flavobacteriaceae > Marivariicella. The sequence continues at coordinate 21,769 of PBJZ01000008.1, read as the reverse complement.
TCCAGTTGAAGANGCAGAATAATAAATAAATTTTACAAGTATTTTNTAAAACCCTTCTCAACAGAAGGGTTTTTTTATTTAAAGAATTTTATTTTTTCTTGNATTGACCCAGGNNNTCTCTGTGAAATTATATTTGAAAAATATCCCATATAAAAAAANCCTAAACATCTCTCTCCTTTTTCTAGCTCGATATGTTCCGATAGATAGTTTATCAATTTTGGTGAACTCCAATATCCCCCAATTCCAATTGAACTNGAATAGAGCCACATATTTTGTACTGCCATNGCTACTGAAGCGATTTCCTCCCACTCAGGAACTGATTCATTTAAATCTCTTTGAATACAAATCGCAATAACAACAGAAGATTGGTTAAACTTACTAATTATCTTTTTATACTTAAAATTAGAAAAATTTTCNGCTGTTTCTTTGTATTTACTCGCTAGGAAAATGCCNAGATCTTCCTTGGANACACCACTAAAAACCTTAAATCTCCATGGTTCTGTTTTTTTATGCGTTGGTGCCCAGTTTGCAGCATCTAAAATTTTATCCAATTGTTCTTTTTCAATTACTTTTTCATTGAATTGTTGTGGCATAACAGAACGCCTACTTTTAATNACTCTAAGTATTTCCATAGGTTAACTAAAATTACTGCTACTTTGTATTTTCNTTAATCCAAACCATTGAACTTTTNAAACTATCAAATATCTGGCTCTCAGGAATAAGATCAGGAATAATATCAATCCTCTCAAGCATATATTTAGGTTGNTCTATTGGGTTNATTAGTAATACTTTTTTATTATTACCAATTAAGTCGACCAAAACATCNTCCATAGCGTAAAGTCCTGATTGATCCATATAGGACATTTTATCAAGTCTTAAAATTATTACAGATGCTTCTTTGGGTATTTGCTTTGCTAATTGTTGAAAATCTGANGTTGACCCAAAAAATAATGGCCCATCAATATGTTTTACAAAAATTTTATCTTGCACATTTTTGGGTATATTTATTTCATCAGACCAAGCTTNCTCTTCAAGAGGAACAACAGATGAGCTTGAAGCTGTGAGGTCTCCNATTTTCTTCATGAACATCAGAGATGCAATGACTAATCCAATTCCNACTGCATAAACCAAATTCCAAACTGAAGACAAAACCAAAACAATTATCATAATTGTTACTTCAGCCCTNGGCATATATGGTACTGCTTTTAANCCTTTGTAATCCATNACNCCAATACCAACAGTAATTAATATNCCNGCCAAAACNGCTGCTGGNATTANAGATGCNATTGGTCCCAAGGCCAATAAAATAATCAANAGNACAAGCCCNGCAATCATTCCTGAGATCCTTGTTTTACCTCCAGCATTAATATTAACAACAGTTCTTATTGTAGCACCTGCACCTGGAATACCNCCAAAAATAGCTCCGATTGTGTTTCCAATTCCCTGACCAACTAGCTCTCGGTTGGGTTCATGTTTTGTTTTAGTCATATTATCNGCAACAACTGATGTTAAAAGCGAATCAATAGCTCCAAGTAAAGCAAGAGTAAGTGCTGTGAAAACATATGGGATTANAGAACCAAAACTAAACTCTGTGAANATAGATAAATTNGGTAATGGNAATCCGCTCGGNATAGTCTCAATTGCTCTGTAGTCTAATTTNAAACCAACTGCAATACCTGACATNACAAGTAAAGCGACCAGAGTACTCGGNATTGCAGTTGTAATTCTTTTAAATCCGTAAATTATAATAATTGTTCCTAATGCTAACAAAAACTCTAGAATATTGATNTTAGAGAGTGTGTTTGANATATATTTCAAAGAACCTACTACACCAGAGGATTCAGCACCTGCAATNGCTNTTGATTCTTTTAAAATTGTTACTTCTGGAATATTTTGTGTTTTTTGAACAGTCTGNGTAATCTCATCNATTAATAAAACTTTNCCCCTCATTTCATCGTCTATTATTTCATCTAGAATTTTTTNTTCNGCNAGNGGTTTAAANTCCTNAACAAAACTATCATCTTCAGTAGGGTAATAACCNACTGCAGGCGCAATTTGGGTTACTATGATAATTACCCCGATTGCAGTCATAAATCCAGAGACTACAGGATAGGGGATATATTTAATATACTTACCAAATCCAATTACACCNAGGCAAATTTGCATAAGGCCCGATAATATAAAAATAGTCAATATCGAAGGCAATGCCTTTGAAANNTCACCATTATTTANTGCAATCAANCCGCCTATAACAACCATACTTACTGCAGTCATTGGTGCTGTTGGACCGGATATTTGGGTTTCAGTACCACCAAAAAGAGCNGCAAAAAAACTNACAAAAATTGCACCGTATAATCCTGCACTAGGTCCCAAACCTGAACTCACTCCAAATGCCAAAGCAAGNGGTAAAGCAACTATTCCNGCAGTAAGTCCACCAAAAAANTCTCCTTTAAAATGTTNAAAANTCTAATNTAAANTTTNTCATATTATNTNCTGTATTGTTATTTTTTAAGTTAAGGATTGGGAAAAGGAAATGATGAATGATGTAAATCTATTTTTAATTCTCCATCTACAAGTTTATAGCCAAAAGTAAATTCAACTTTGGCTTCATTTCCATCTGTATCAGTAAAGAAATAATTTCCCATTGCTATTGCTCTGTAATCATCTAAAATTAAACCTCCTGAATTTTCAAATCTAACTTTTGTCCAAGGTTGAATTGCAAATCCTTTATCCTCGTGACATTTTCTATCATCTCCTGAAATAAAATAAGATAGAGCCTCCTCTTTTGTTGGTCTGAATTGTTCAAAGGCACATTTTGTAGGTTTAAACAAAACATTACCTAATTCAAAAGCATAAAGTTGATCAAGAAAATTTTTGCAGAATGTTTCACATTCAGTTCTGTTATTTTTTAAACTCCCTATTTTCACTACTCCTTCTCCCCATAATTTTTGGGCATTTTCTATATCTTGTTGTGTTATCATTTAGATTTTATTTAAATTATAAAAACAAAAATAAAATAAATAGCTTTTATTAAAAAATGGGAATTATAAAAATTTAACCTTGTTTTTATCTAATCTAAATATAAAGTACTGTAATTCATCTATTTATATTCATTCTAAAACTTATTAATCATAAATTCGAAATAAATAAATTAATTATGTCTATAGGAATTGGTAATAGTTGTTCAAATTGTGAGCATCTTACACAATCAAACACATGCAGTGTTCATTTAGTATCTGTTAATCCTATGTACACCTGCAACAGCTTTGTTATGAAAGAATCTATTAAAAATGATAGAAACTGTATTACTTGTGTAAGATATGAAGCACCTACTTGTGAAAATCCTAAAAAAGCTGCACCTAAGATGTCTTGCTCACACTGGGCTCCACAAAATGCGGTTGCTTAATCAATCTCTGTTCTTACACTGATTGAGTACCCATATTTTTGCACTTTTGTGGCCTAAATCAGCTGCTAAAGTCCAATCCTCACAAGCCCCATTTATGTCTTCAAGAAATTCTTTTGCTTTTCCTCTATTTGCGTAAGGTACACTGTTGGATTTGTCAATTTTAATTGCCTCTGTATTATCTTCAATAGCACCCGCGAAATCCCGAGAATCCAACTTTACTGAAGCTCTAAAAATAAATGCCTTTTGATAATCTGATTTAATAGCTATGACACTAGAGAAATTATCAATTGCAACATCATAATTATTCAACTGACTGTTTATCATTCCAATATTCATTAATGAATTTATATCCAAAGGGTTTAGTTTTAGTGCTAGATTATAATCTTAGATTGATCTTTCATAGTCCTTTAAAAACTTTTTAGCATTTGCCCTGTTGTAATATGCTTTCACATAGGTGGGCTCCAATTCGATTGATTTAGTAAAATCAGATATTGATAACTCATATTTTCGGAGTTTATACTTGTAAACACCTCTAATTAAAAATAATTTATGTTGCGAAGAATCAATTTCTATAGCCTTGTCTAGATCCTTAATAGCAGATCCATAATCTCTTAGTTTTTCATAAAGATTTGCTCTATTTACATAAGCTTCAAACATTAAAGGGTTTATATCTATAGCGTTACTTAAATCAGAAACTGCCCCGGCAAGATCATTTTGTTTAATTTTCGTTAATGCAGCTGAAAAGTATACATGATCATTTTTTTGAGCAAAACAATGGAAATTTATAAATAACAATAAATAATAAAAAAATTTCATTACTGTAATATCCTAAATTAGGTATAATAACTAAATTAGTGAATAAAGTCAAATTTTTAAAAAGCTCCGTAGTTCAACGGATAGAACAAAAGTTTCCTAAACTTTAGATACAGGTTCGATTCCTGTCGGAGCTACAAAAAAAAACCAGGAATTATCCTGGTTTTTTTTAAATGATCTAATGAAATTATTCTTTGTTTGCTACGTAATTTTCAATTTGAGCTTGCATTCCGTTAATATCCATCCAATCTGAAATTTCAGCAACTTTACCATCCGAATTAAATCCTAATACACCGTACCATTTATTAAATACTTTTGCACCAGTTTCTGTATGTATAGCTGACCAAATCCCATAAGCTCTCATTACTAATGGACTAGAAGTAGCCATATTATCTCCAGATGAAAAATGAGAACCAGCCCAATATGCTGGTGCGTTTTCGTTAATTAAGCCCTGACCTGGATTAAAAGTGATATCATCAAATTGGTCGAAATAGACTTGAATTTGTGACTTAAAGTCATCAGCACTCAAAATTTGATTTCCGTTGTAAAAAGCTGGGCTCCATTTTAAAGAATCTGCAATTGTTGACATCAACATTTCCATATTTTCTTCCTTAAATCCTTTGGCAAAAGTTGAATGTGTCTCAATTTGTTTTTCAAAAGTAGCTTGATCCTCCTGACCGCCACTCATTTTAACGTTAGCTTCAGTATTAACATCACATGAATTTAAAAACAATAGTACTAATGTTAGTAAAATAAATATTTTTTTCATTTTTTTTCTTTTTTTAATTAAAATCAAAAATACAAATAAATTATAAACGAATTGTTAATCAAATTGTTAAGTCAAAAATCATAAATTGAGTTTAATATGTTTTCTTAATTAATATATTTAACAAATGAAAAAATTACCAGTCAAAGTATTTAGCGAATGGGCCAAAACTGGCAAAGATATTGGTATGCAAAAGGGCCACAAATCTTCCGTCGATAAGATGTTAAGTTATGCTACTAAGGATCTCAAACAATATTCATTTATAGATGCTGGATGTGGAAATGGTTGGGTTGTTCGAGATATTTCTAACTCAAAAGAATGTATTTCAGCTACAGGTGTTGACGGGTCATTAGAAATGATAAATAAGGCAAAGTATTTAGATTCAGTTAATTCATATTTTTGTGAGGATCTTATCAAGTGGATACCAAAAAATAAAGTAAATCTTGTTCATTCAATGGAAGTTTTCTATTATTTTAAAAATCCTATGAAACTTATAAAACACATCCATGACAATTGGTTGAAAAAAGGTGCCAGATTAATCGTTGGAATGGATTTTTATGAAGAAAATAAAACTTCTCATAATTGGCCAGAAAAAACTGGGGTTTCAATTATGGAACTACTATCTGAAAATACTTGGAAAAAATATTTTGAGAATTCTGGTTTTAAAAATGTGAATTCATGGAAAATCGGAGAAAAAGAAAACTGGGAAGGAACACTAGTAATAACAGGAATCAAATAAAATGAAAACAGATTGGAAAATAAAAGATAACAGATTAACCAAAGAATTTGTATTTAAAGACTTTAAAGAATCATTGATATTTATAAACAAAGTTGGTGACGAATCAGAGACCCTTAATCATCATCCCAAAATCACAAATATTTATAACAAAGTAACAATTGAGTTGTGGACACATACTGTAGACAATATCACAGATTTAGATTACAAGTTGAGTGAAAAGATAGATAAACTCATAAAATGAAAATTTTGTTTTTCGGCTATCTTAGTAAAAAGGCACGAATAGTATCTAGAATATCTTCAACTATAGTTTGTGTTTTTTTTCCATTTATGTATTACAAACAATATGATGGTGTTTTAATTGAAGATGTATTAGGTAAATTTATTTATTCATTCGAAACAATCGATTTAATTCTAATTTTTACGGGGCCAGTTATCACTTTAATATCAAGTTTTGTGATATATAAATTATATCATCATAAAAATGAACAATAATTTTTACATATATTAATTTATAACATTAAAATATTACACTTTAAAATTATAATAAACTAGGTATTATATTTTCATGTTGTTATAATTTATAATATATTTGTTGTGTAGTTTATAAAAAATGAAAGCCGCAAAATATATTATTGTAGACCCCTTAGATTCAGCTAATCCTAAGCAAACTATCAAACACAATTCTGATGGAGTAAGGTATCTTGAAGTAATAGACCTTTATAACCCAGACATTTCATTTAAAAAAAGAGAATATGGGGCTTATTTGATAGAACTTGCAAATTCAAAAAAGATTGATACACTTTTAGTCAATTCGATAGGAGATTTAGGTTTATCGGGCAATGATATTATTGAAACGATTGAAATTTTTTCAGAACTTGGAGTTAATATAAAAGCAAAAAAAGAAAATTTCGAGACACATAATGCGGATGGCACAAAAAATAAAATGATTCAGCTAATAATAGGTTTTATGAAATCTGTTTATGATCAAGAATCCAAAAGAAAACAAGCAAAACAAGTTAGAGGAATTAATTCAGCTAAGGAAAAAGGTGTTTACAAATTAAATGGGGGAAACAAGCCTAAATTAACATACCAACAATTCATAGGCAAAGAAAAAAACCAAAACTGCTTGAAAGAATTAAGAAATGGACAAAGTATAAGAAAAGCGGCAGAAATTGCAGGTATATCCCTAGGAACTTGTGTTAAAATAAAAAGACTAGCTGAAATTAACGGCGATCTAAGCGCATCCTATTAAACTAATAATTGACTACGGGCTAAAATTTAGGTATGTTATCGTTTTGAAATTCTATTGTTGCTAATATTTCTTTGCATTTTACTCTTAAATCGTCCGACTTTAGGGTCGCTTTTTTTTAAATGTTTTGTTTTTCTTCCCTGAACCCTTGTTCTCCACAACCTAAAGCTACTTGGCTTTAATTGATTTCTCATTAAATCAATTGTCTGCCTCTCTGATACCCCAAATTGAGAATAAATTGCATCGAATGGAGTCCTATCTTCCCATGCCATTTCGATAATTCTATCTACTATTTCAATAGGTAGATTTTTTAATAATTTATTCATCAATAATATTTACTTATTAAACGAATCCCAAAAGTATGAAACAACGATTGCAAAAATACCAGAAATAAATAAAAACTCTTTGTTGTCAATTAGAAGGTCAAATAAAGCAAGAATTATACTCAGGCTAACAAGAAAGACACCAATAGTTTTCAATAAATATTTCATACAAAAAAGATACAATTTTTGAATCAAATAAGGTGAAAGTAAATTGGTACTAAATTCATGATTATTTTATAATTGATTTTAACTAATTTTATTTATCTAAATTTTAATTTTATGGAAAAAATAAGATTTATCGGTGGACTTTTTGCCCTATTTTCAGTTGTTCTAGGTGCATTTGCAAGTCACTTTTTTAAAAAATTAATTGATGAGTCGTCTCTACAGTCCTTTGAAGTAGGAATTAGGTATCTAATGTTTCACGGTCTTGCTTTAATTCTTCTTTCGATAATACCAATTGAGGGTAAAAAAGTAATATTCAGATTGTTCACTTGGGGTTCTATTTTATTTTCGTTCAGTATTTTCTTTTTATCACTTCAGTCATTGATAAAAATTAATCTAAAATGGTTGGGCCCAATCACTCCATTGGGTGGAACACTTTTAATCATAGGCTGGATAATTTTTACAATCAATTCTCTTAAATAAAAAATGCAAGTATCTATTTTTGGCGGTACAGGTTTGATAGGTGGATTTTTAGTAGAATTGCTTACAAAAGATCCGGATTTTCATTTAGTTAATTTAATAACAAGGAAGAAGATCAAAATTAATAATGAAAAAGTAAAAATAATTTTAATGGATTTTTCAAATAAAGACTCTATATCTAAATCTGTTGAAAATAGCTCAGTTGTTTTCTCTGCAATTGGAACGACACGATCCAAAGTTAAAGGGGATCAAAAAAAATATAGAGAAATTGACCTTGATATTAATTTGAATATAGCTAAAGCATGTAAAGAAAAGAATGTTGAACATTTCTCTTTTGTCTCCTCCTCTGGAGCCAACTACAATAGTAAAAACTTTTATCTAAAACTAAAAGGTGAAATAGAAAACTCAATAATTAACTTAAAACTAGATTCTTTGTCAATTTTAAGACCCTCATTACTTATTGGAAAAAGAAATGAAATAAGAATTGGAGAAAAAATAGCTCAACTAATTATACCCCTTTTTTCATTTTTAATGCCTCTTAACTACAGGCCAATAAAGGCTTATCAGGTTGCAAAAGCAATGATTAATATTTCAAAAAATAAAAAAAAAGGAACAAATATTTATCACTATAAACAAATTCAACTTAATTAATATTTGCTCAAATCAAGATTCAATCTATGAAAAATATAAAAAGATTAACATATAAAATTACATTTCTATTTTTTCTATTTATTGCAAATACTAAAGGACAAGAGATTCAAAGTAATGCATGGAAAGCGCTTTTTTCAGACTACAGTATAACCTCTAGTAGAACTTTAAGATTGGAGACACATGTAAGAACAAAAAGGTTTATGACTGAGAACGATCAATACCTTATTCGTCCCTCTTTAATTTATAAACTTAATTCTTTCTCCAATTTTAATATTGGTGTAACTCGTGTCTCAACCAATATTAGTGATGGAAGATTGATTGAAAATAATATTTGGCAGCAGTTCAATTATATATTCCCTGTCAAAAAAATAAAACACTTTGGCTGGATAAGACTAGAGCAACGCTGGCAAAAAAAGAATGGTTCTGCAAATAAATTTGGTTCAAGAATTAGATTTAGAAGTGGATTTGATATACCTATTTCAAATAGTCTTAAACCAAATCCTACGAGTTTAGTTATATTCAACGAGGTTTTTCTACTTGTTGAAAAAAACTTTCCTTACACATATAATCAGAATTGGACTTTTATAGGTTTTCAAAAAAAAATATCCAAAAAGCTAGTTTTATTTTCAGGATTTCAAAGAAACTCGATAAAGAAAACTGATTTCTTTGTACATAAAAATATTTGGTCCTCTATATTGTTTTATAAAATCTAATTTTTTACATAAAAATCATTGAATGAAATTTGTTAACTTGTATTTGATGAAAATTAACATTGATTTTATAAAAAGCAGATTACTCAATTTATTTAGTAATTCTATGTTTTTAATACCTCTGGGTATTTTAGTTTCTTGTAATAATTCAAATCAGTTAGAAAAAACAAATGCGGGATTTAATGAAAGACCAAATATATTAATATTAATGTCGGACAACCAATCTGCAGAACATTTAGGTTGTTATGGAGATAACTCTGTAAAAACTCCAAATATTGACCAACTAGCAGAAAATGGAGTTTTATTTAATAATGCATTTTGCTCTGCTCCATCTTGCTCTCCAGCAAGGGCTGCAATGCTCTCAGGTCAGGATATATGGCGATTAAAACAAGCTGCAAATTTATGGAGTAGCTTTCCGAAAGTAAAAGTTTTTACAAGGTTGTTAGAGGATGATGGATATAAAGTAGGTATACAGGGTAAAGGCTGGGGGCCAGGTAACTCAAAAATTAGTGGGTGGGATAAAAATCCAGGAGGTGAAAAATATGACTCATTTAAGTCTTTTTTTGAACAAACAAAAAAAGATAACCCATGGTTTTATTGGTACAGTAGTACTGATCCTCACAGACCTTTTAGAAAAGATGGATGGAAAAACTCTGGAATAAATTTAGATTCAATTTTTGTTCCTCCATACTTACCTGATAATATTGAAACTAGAAAAGACATTGCTGATTACTATGATGAAATTCAAATTTTTGATGCTGAGGTAGGTACTTATGTCTCTTTTCTCAAAGAAAAGAATGAGCTCGAAAACACGATTATAATTATATGTAGTGATAATGGATGGCAAATGCCACGTGGTCTTGCAAATTTATATGATTTTGGAACCAAAATACCGCTAATTGTATATTGGCCAAAAAAATTTAAATCTGGAAGATCGATCGATGACTTTGTAAATTTGAAAGATTTTGCACCCACCTTTTTGGAGATTGCAAATATTAAAATTCCTGAGGAAATGAATTCAAACAGTTTTTTAGATTTATTAGTTTCTCCAAAGGAAGGAAATATTAATAAAAAAAGAAACTCAGTTATTATGGGAAGGGAACGCCATGCATTTGTCCGAGAAGATGGAAAAGGTTATCCTGGAAGAGCGATTAGAACTAAAGAATTCTTATATATTAGAAACTATAATCCAGAAAGGTGGCCGGCAGGAGACCCTCCTTTGTATGGTGATGTTGACTCTCATATGCTTCAATACGATGCTCCAACTAAAGTTAATATTCTTAGGAGAAAACTCCTAAATAAAATTGACCCTTTCTTTGATTTAGCTTTTGGGAAAAGACCAAAAGAAGAACTATTTGATTTAAAAAATGATCCATATCAGCTTAATAATTTATCTTATGACAAAAGATATTTGTCAATTAAAGATAGTTTATCAAGTACTTTAAATGCATACCTTGAATCTTCCGGGGACCCAAGAGAAAATGGCATTGAATATGACTGGGACAGCGCGTACTATTTCGAAGAAAACGATAAAAAACCCAAGCCCTCTAAAAAATATATCGATCTTCTTGGCTTAAAATCAGAATATAATTACTTAAAGTAAAGATTTTTAATTACTATAATAATTGTATATAAGAGAAATCAAAAGAATTATTATTTTGGCTTCACAAAAGTAAAAAATGCCAATCCAAAAATAATTATATCAACCGCAAAATCAGAAATTCCCATGTTGGTTAGAGGAGAAGAGGCTAAATTTCCAAAGGCAAAAAATAATGGTAAATAAGCAATCATAAGAGAAAGTAATAGTCTTTTAGCATATTTAATTTCAATATCTCTTAGCATTACAAAAATCAATCCAATCATTAAAAAGGCAGGTGTAATAGCATATTGAAAAAGAACTGCGATAGTTGATCCTTCTTCTCTAACATTAAACATCATATCAACTGCAGGAACCGCAAAAAAAGAGTAAAGAATGGATTGAATAATATTTAAAGTCCCAATTATTGTAAGTGTTAATTTTGTTTTCATTTTGAATAAAATTATTTGGAAGATTTTTTGTTTTTAATATCTTTTTGAATCATAACTACTATATAAGTCATATATAAAAAAAAGAAAAATAATGATGTATCTATTATTTCAGGAACATTTATTATTGACTCTTTTTTATTGAAGTATGAATACACATCGAATATAAAATATACAAGAATTGTAAAATATATTATTGCAGAAAATTTATCGTTCTTTCTTAAAAATTTCTCTACTTTATTCATGCTCTAATTATCTTTATGATTCCCAAGTTAATAATTTTACGTTAAAGCTTAAATTAAATATTTTTAATCCCATATTCAGTAAAGAAGATACTTTTTCGAATTCGAATTCCAACCACTTTGTGACTTATAATCAACAAAATATATTTTTAAGTCGCTTTGTGATGGGCTACTTACAAAATATATTTTTTTATCAGCTTGCGAGGGATAATCCACAAAATACCATAGCCCCTCATTTCTTTTTACTTGAGACACATAGTTCAATTTAAAAACGTTGAGATCTGCCTGGGATTTGTAATCCACAACAAAAACTTTTAAATCAGCCTGAGAAGCGTATTCTACAGAAAAAATTTTTTGGGAAAAACCAATTATTGGAAATAATATTAAAATAAATAATAATTTTTTCATTCAACGATTAGTTTAATTTTTTTTGAAGTATTGGGCTTTTCCAATTTATAAGCTCAATATTTCTTTTTTCCAATTTTTCTTTACAAGAGTTACTCAAAAAATATTCTGAATCCTCTGAACGCCACTTGGCTCCAAAATTTGGGTGATCAATAGTAATTTGATTCATTTCATCACTTGATAGTGCAGGGTGTATTAATAATATAGAAATGCCATTAGGTAAATTATCTATGACTTTATCGTAATAACTTGCAAGGCCACCATTTTGAAACTCATTCATTGAGGCCATGTAAATTGATTCAAAACATTCACCATCTGGGATTTTAAAAGTTGATGCATCTTGTCCTGTGTAGCTCACCAAAGTTCTGCTTAACAATACAGGAAGCTTGAAGTCGCTCCCCAGTTGTTGATAAACATCAATAAGATCCTGACGCATTCCTAAAGTATAACTATGAGAATCAAGATGACTAGGTTTTAATCCAAGACTTATTGCAGTTTTAATTTGATTTTTTAATTCGAAATAAACATCCTCTGCTTTTGCTAAATCTTTTACATTTTTTTTTTTTGGATGAAAATAACCGCTTTTATTTACCAAAGAAGGAATTTTTTTTGGATCAGAGCAAGGCTTAAATGGGTATGTTTTCCATTCTCCAGTTAAAGTTAAATGAATTCCATAATCCATGTCTGGGTTTTGTAAACAAAAGTTTGCCATTTCATAAAACCATGGACATGGTACCATCAAACTAGTTGAAGATATTGAGCCATTGGTCATACCCAGCTGAGTGGCTTTATTTTGTGCCCATGATAACCCTGCATCGTCTGCATGGATCATCAAATATTTTTTTTCTGCTTGAATCAACTTTTATTTTTTGTTTTTAAATAGTTTTATCCAATGATCAATACTAATTGTAAAGGCTAAAAAAATATACATAAAACCTTCAAGTATTTCCGCATCTTTAATGATTATATAAATTCCAAAAGACGCTAAGAATATTGAAAGAATAATTGATATTCTTGATAACCATTTTATAAATTCAATTTTCATATAATTTCAACCATAACTTAAATATATTAAAAATAAAAAAAGGTAAATTATAAGGTATATTCTATAATATTTTCTGATTCTTATATATTGATTGTTTTCAGGATATAAATTTGAAAATAATCCGATAATTTCTTTTCTAAAAAGAGGTTTAATATTTATCTTCCAATCATTAGTATCATAAACTATTTTTCTAAACCTACTTCTAAAGTAGGTACTTGGAATACCCCAAATAAATAAAATTATAAGTAAAACGGTTTTCAATCGAAAATTTTAAATTAATACTTGGATTATCAATTTAGGATTTTTACTTTTTTTTTGCAATAAACAACTCTTTAAATTATAAATTTTAAACTAAGGAAATTAAAAAACTTATAAATCCTAAGTTGTATATTGCGATTATGAGGTATTCTCTATTCCGAAGTCTATTATTTCTGTTATTACTTACCTTAATTTACAGCTGTTCAACAAAGTTTGAGGAAAGAGAAACCAAAGTTCGTAACCAATATACCTTAATTCTCTCTACTGGAGAAGGAGGTTATTGGTCACCAGACGCTAGTGGGACTTATGATGAAGGAGTTTTAATGACAATCATGGCAGTTGCAAATGAAGGATATTGCTTTGATAGATTTGAAGGGAGTGATGCTGACGATGAATATTGTTTAAACAAAAACTGTATCTTATCTAATTCCTGTCGCGCTATAATAACAATGGATTCCGACAGAGATGTTTGGGCTTTTTTTTAAAGCGTGAATGATTGGCAAGCGCTTAACTGAATAATTTATTTATATTTTTAAAGTAAATTAAAAAAATTATTAAATGTTTAAATCACTATTTTACCGATATGTATTGTTAATTTTCGGCTCATTATCTTTAATTGCTCAAAAAAAAATTGAATTAGAAGATGTATTTTCTATTCAGTATGCAAATGAAATTGAAATATCTCCTGATAGAAATCTTATAATTTACAGAAAAATGCATTTTGATATAATGGAAGATCGAAGTGCTGGATCTCTATGGATAATGAATTCAGATGGAACCGAGCATCAAAAACTAACCACACTTGATCAAGACGAATATAGTCCTAAATGGTCACCAAGTGGAGACCGAATTGCCTTTGTTAGTAAGGGTAAAAATGGGCCAGAAATTTTTGTTTATTGGTTGAATAGTAGAAGTTTTGCTCGTTTAACTCAATTACCAGAGAGTCCCTCTTCAATAACTTGGTCTAATAATGAAAAATATATTGCCTTTAGTATGTTTGTTTCTTCAGAAGCACCTATAATAGCGGAGATACCGAAAAAACCAGAAGNTGCCAAGTGGGCGAAAGAACCTCGTATAACAGATCGATTAAAACATGAGGCTGATGGTATTGGATACATGCCAACAGGTTTTAATCATTTATTTATTACCGATTCTAATGGTGGGGCCATTAATCAGATTACTGAAGGGGATTATGATCATAAAGGAAAAATAAGTTGGTCCGTAGATGATAAAAATTTATTGTTTTCAGCGAACAGAGACCCTAATTGGGAATATGATTTTAGAAATAGTGAAATTTATANTATTAGAATATCAGATAAAGAAATTAGCACACTGACANAAAGAGATGGTCCAGATTTTTCACCTAAACTCTCACCAGATGGAAAAGTTATTGCTTATTTAGGTTTTGATGACAAAAGNGAGGCATATCAAAATACTCAGCTTTACATAATGGATATTAATGGAAATAATAAAACTTTATTAAGTCAAAAACTTGATGCAAGCATTTCTGATATAAATTGGGACAGCAAGGGTAAAAATCTATACTTTTCATATGATCAAAATGGAAATGGAAAAATTGGTAAAATTGATTTAAAGGGAAATATTTATAAACTAGCTGATNACCGGGGTGGCACAAGNCTNGGAAGACCTTATAGTAGTGGATCATATAGTATTTCTANAAGTAAAATAGCATATAATTATACCCGACCTGATCATCCTTCAGACATTGCAATAGTGAATTCTGATGGTAAAAATTGGAAACGACTAACAAACCTTAATAAAACACTTTTTAATGAAAAAAAACCTGGAAAAGTTGAAGAAATATGGTATGAATCGAGTTTTGACGGAAGAAAAATACAAGGCTGGATTGTTTACCCCCCTAATTATTCTTCAAACAAAAAATATCCNTTTATGGTCGAAAACCATGGTGGCCCAATACTTAATTACGGAGATAGATTTTCTATTGAAATGCAACTTTATGCTTCGGCTGGATATATAGTTTTTTATCCCAATCCAAGAGGAAGCACTAGTTATGGCGAAACCTTTGCCAATCTTCTATTAAATAATTATCCAGGTGAGGACTATCTGGATGTTATGGATGGTGTTAATTTTTGTATTGAAAAGGGTATTGCCTCTGAAGATAATTTGTTTGTGGCTGGTGGAAGTGCAGGAGGTATTATGTCAGCTTGGATAATAGGAAAAAATAAACGTTTTGAGGCTGCTGTAGTTGTAAAGCCAGTTATGAATTGGACATCTAAATTGTTGGTTGCTGACAATTACTACGGATATGCGAACTCAAGATATCCAGGCGAAGTTTGGGAAAACCCAATGAACTATTGGAAATTTTCACCTATCTCACTTGTAGGGAATATTAATACCCCGACTTTGGTGATGGTAGGNATGAATGACTTAAGGACTCCTCCAAGTGAAGCAAAACAGCTTTACC
Organism: Flavobacteriaceae bacterium; assembly: GCA_002721275.1. Lineage (GTDB taxonomy): Bacteria > Bacteroidota > Bacteroidia > Flavobacteriales > Flavobacteriaceae > Marivariicella. The sequence goes on along the minus strand of PBJZ01000008.1, from coordinate 6,049 downwards.
ACGGATTAAAACTCAGAAAAATTCCAACTATATTGGTTGAGATTCCTGAATCCTCCCATAGTATAGCAAGTAGACCAAGCAACTTGATGACAAAAGTTGCACATACTATTGCTTGGTTTAATAAATACAAGAAAAATTAAATTTATTTACACTCACCAGCAGTATAAGTTTCAATACCCCAGGCNTTAGCTTCACANTGATTTGAATATGTTTTATTATTNCATCCACAAACTGGCGTATAATCTGCAGTACAGAAAACTTCACCTCTATTCTCATTTTCTCTACATGTAATACTTTCATCATTATTTTTATCACAACTCAAAAATAGTACTGAAATAAAAAAGATTTTTTTCATTTTTATTAAACTTGTNANAGATAAAAGTAAATTAAGAAATTAAAACATACTAATTATAAACAACCAAAGTTTCTTCCATAGAAGATAGATAAGATGACCGGAGATTAGTCCTATCGTTAAAGTTTTTTGAATCAATGTTTTTCCCCCAAAAAATCCAAATTTTTTGACTATTAAATATGACAGTAAAAAACTTATCAGTATCCATAAAGCAAAAGCCAAATAATCAATTAATGTGAAGGAAGAAATCATGATTAGAATTTTATTTTATCTATTTAAATGTAATCAAAGATTTGTNAAGACAAATTAAAAATATAGACTAAATAAATAAGAAGTTATATGTTAAATCATTTCATTACTTTTAGTNATGATTAGAATCAAGAATGNATAAAATGTCTTATACAGAGAAATTCAATTTGAAATCTAGATTAGTTGAATTAATAATTTTATTTTTTGCTATAACCTTAGGTTTTTTAGTTGATAATTATCGAGAAAGTTTATCAGAAAAGAATAATGCAAAAGAACTTTTATCCTCAATGTCAACTGATCTAAAAGAAGATCTCAAGAGGTTTGAAACTTTCTCAAATATTCGTAAAAATTTAATTAGTAGTGTTAATGATTTTATTGATGATGTTGAAAAAAGAGGATTGTTAAAAAATGATTTATATCAACAACAATTATTTTCATTAGCTATTTTTAACTGGACTTATTTTAAGCCAAATACCGCAAATATCGAACAAGTAATTAGCTCNGGAGCATTAAGATATCTTGGAAATGATGAATTAATTAATCAAATTGGTGTCTTAGAAGCTCAAAATATTTCCCTTAATGACAGGCAAGAAAGAGAACAGGAATTCTTCCTAAATTATTTGCAACCACTAATGCACAAATACTATAATTTTAAATGGTTGAATTCAAATTATGTCAGAAAATGGGAGAGTTTTCCTGAAGCATTTAAAAAATTATCAAAGGTCAATGTNGAAAATACAAATTATATGTTNTGGGATAATTCAATTGATTTAAAAACAAAAATTATAAATCTATTTGAGAATTATGTTTTTATACTTAGATCAAGTTATCTAACAACTTATGCTGAGTATCTTGGTGAAATTAATAATACTATCAAGATAATAGATTCTAATTTAGAACCAGATAAATACAATGTNAATTCANAAGAAACTCCTGAAAATCAGCAGGCTTCTGAAAATAATTAAATTTGNAAAAATAAATGAAAAAGTACAAAGGCGCGTTAACNNTACTTGCTGTTGCGTATTTAATTCTTCTTGCCCTTAGATATGTAAATAAAAGTTTAAGTTNGAGTGATATTTTATTTCCAATAATTTTTTGCGGTANTCTATTTATGGCGGATAAATACGAAAAATCAAAAAAAAATAAAAAGTAAATTTTATTCATCAAGGACTTCGACTCCATTTGCGGTCANAGAATAGACTATTTCTGGTTCGATGATATCCGCAANAGCTTGCTTTGATTCTCCTCTATCAAAAGCGTAGTGTTTTAATTCNTCTACAGATATAATTCTTCTAAATGCTTTTCCGCTTACTACAACATTTTTACCTGAAATATCTTTTGGAACAAAGAAACCATAATCTTTAAAGTTTACCATTACTTGCTTATCATTACCTAAATCTAAGCTCATCCAACAACCCTTCACTTGACATACATCCACAACAGTTGCCTTGAATTTAGCATTGAATTCCGGNGTTTTATCGTAAAGTAATATCAATTCTTGTTTAGAAATANTTTTATCATCTGCGATNTTTTGCCCATAATGATTACTTTGGGCGGTTAGTTTGCATAGAAATAATAAGGTCAGGACAAAAACAGGAAATTCTTTGTAATTCATAATTTAAAATTTATCAAATATAATTAATACGAATAAAAAAAGTATGGATTACTAATTATTCAATTTTTTCATAAAATAAAAATTTGCTTTTTCATAATTGATTGGATTTATATTTAATTACTTACACCTCTTGTTAGGGTCTTGCATCCTCTGTCTCGGTTTTGAAAAAAGCCTTAACATCTCGGTTTGAATTCATTGTTATGGCAGTACGACAGTGCCGAGCAAAACCACACCCACTATTATCAAAATCACTCCCTTCCCATCTATCAAATTCATATCCATCATCTGGAGTAGCAGTAATTGTTATTGTAGCTCCCTCATAATAACTTCCAGTTGCATTTGGTGATACTGAACCTCCCTCGCTAGAGGTAACAGTCAGAATATATTGGGTACGAACTGGTAATTCTGGTTCCTCTTGTTCAGCGGAGCAACGATAGGTTAATGTGAGTAGTATTAGCGACAAGAAAATAAAAAGAATGTGATGTTTCATATAGAGGGGCATAAACTCTTTCTTTTTTCAATTGTCTATTAATCTCTGCTATATTTTGCTATTGTTGAATTATATGAAGTCGGAAGATTAAAGCCATCAATTACAGATTTGAATTTATCCGAAACCGTTCCATAAATGTCTATCTCTAGAATTTCAAAATGCTCCAAAAATTGACCAAATTCTTTTTCCGAAATACCACCTGGTGAAATATTTTTTATGTGGTTTAAATGCGCCTCTTCATCTTTATATCTCTCAATTAAAACGATGTTATCTCCCTTTTGGAAATGAGACCAAGCATATGTGTTAGGTTCCCTTTTTCGAACTAAATCCACATAAAATTGCGAAAAAGTACTAATTTCTTCAACTGTTTTGTTATTCGATTTCATAAGAACTACTGCTACGACTTCATTTTCAACAAACGAATCTTTTTCAGGTGATTTTTTTGCATTATTTAAACATGATATTAAAATTGTTAAAGATGCAATAGCGTATAAATAATATTTCATTTTATATAATTTTTAAATTTATCTCTAATATTAAATCAAATTTAATATTTATAATTTTAATTTTCTTACATTGAAATTAAATACATATGCTATTAAATATTTAAAATGGTTGTGGTTAACTACACTTGTATTTTTTATAATTTATTTTGTAAAGAATTACCTTGAAAACGGTTTTGACAGCGTGGCTTTTGCAACAGGTGTTGCACTTCTGTGTTCAGGGGTAGGTTTTTTAAATAGAAAATAATTTTAAAAACATAGATAAAAAGAAATGGGCATGATGTCAATTTTTGATGATGATGAGGATGAAATAAAAACCTAAATATTTTTTAATTTTATCCCTTGTTAAAATATATTGGAAGCCAAAGAAAAATAGTTAAAATTGGCCAAAGTATTAATTCCCAACCACCAGTTTTATTAATAACATTTACAATGCCATAAATTAATGCTGGTATACAAAAACCTAGTGTCACAATTGTCAACCATTTTCTTATAAATTTTTTCATAATGTATGAATTTTAAGTAAAAAAAATCTTACTCTATTAAGGTCTTGCTTCTTCAGTTTCAATTTTAAAAAAAGCCGAAACATATCTGTCTGAATCCATTTTAATAGCAGTACGACAATGGCGTGCCATAGCACATCCACTATTATCAGCATCACTCCCTTCCCACCTATCAAATTCATATCCTTCATCTGGAGTTGCAGTAAGTGTTATTGCAACTCCTTCATCATAAGTTCCATTTGCATTAGGTGACACTGACCCTCCCTCTCCAACCGTAACATTCAGTTTGTATTGATTACGAGCTGTGGACTCTAGCTCCTCTAAATCACTTGAACATCTTTGAGTTAATATGAATGCAATTAGAATTAAAGTGAATGATAACAGATTTTTCATACCATAATATACAAAGTATATATATTTATACTAAATGTATGAAAATTATAAATACCTGATTTAAAGGAAGAAGATATGCCTGTAGTTTAGATTTCTATTTCTTCAGAAATAAGTTTTATAAGTTTTTTAATTGTTTTTTTTGATTGTGCTATTCTTTCGCTTTCAAGTTTAATCGTCATTGTCCAATCTAAACAAATACTTTTTAATTTTTTATCTCTTCTTATTTGTTTAATGTCAGTTGGATTAAAATAGTGTTTTGTCACAACTCCTGCAGAACCGTATTTTATTGAATCTAATTGATAGTTTACAATCTGCTCACCAAACATAATATATGACCTATCATCGGATTGCATTGAAATATTAATGAGTGAATATTCAGTACTATAATAGTTACTTAACTCACTTTGTAATTCGGTATTTTCAATAAACTCAATTGCTCCAGTTGAAACTAAAGCTTCAAAATACTTTTTATTCTCAATCAGAATATTATTACCCCATACACCAGAAACATATTCAGGCTTAAATGGATAAGATAAATCAAATAATGAATCTATATAATTAATTCGTCGATTATTATAAAAATCAGAATATTTAAAGGATTGCTCATCTTTTTTTAGTTCCAAAATCACTCCTTCTAAACCTTTATTTTTCAACTCCTTTTTATCCTTCTGATTAAGTAAATCCTGAATATAAAAAGATATTGTAACTGAAAAAATAATTACAATTACTTCAAAAAAATACCTAAATATCAATCTTTTATCTTTCATGGATTTCTTCTTATATTCTTTAGCTATTTAATTCTTGTAAATTTTTGTAACATTTTATCTTCATCACCTTGAGAAAAGTAAAAAGTATCTAAAGATTTCATTCTAAATTGGTTTTCAATACCTTGTTCGGGACTTTCATTCAATGCCCCAACTACCTTAATAATTATAATACTATCACTTTTTTCTCTGAAACTTACTTTAAATGAGGTTTGGGCAACACCATTTAGTTCATAATTCATTTCGTTATTAGTAAACGTTATGCAAGATTGATTTTTCTTGATAAATGTGCACCACTTATTTGATTTAAGATGTTTTTCTAAACTAAATTCTTTTTTTGTTGAATAAGGTTCACAACCTAAAAACAGTAATACAGAAAATTTAATAATTAAATATTTCATTTTATAAAACTAAACGAAGTTATATTTAATATTTTTTAGATACAAGTTGTTGAATACTAACTTATTAAAAATATTTAATAACTCTTAAATTGTAAAAGTATTTATTTAATCATAAAAAACTTGATTAATCAAACATCGTTATCTTTAGAATATGAAAAAACTACTTCTTGTTTTATTGTTCATTTCACTTGTCGCTATTCCATTAAGTTGTACAGAGCAAGAACCATTTATGTATCCTGAAACCAAACCAAAAATGCCTGAGACTTATTCAACAGTTTATAAAAACTAGTGGAGAAGATGAGATTCGAACTCACGACCTCTTGACTGCCAGACAAGAACCCTAACATCTCTATGTAGTTTTTAATGTAACTTTCCGCATCATACATACAGTAAATATAGTAATTCCCATCTTACATTGGTGAAAGAAGTAAGGTGGAAAATGTGAGAGACTATATGGTTGAAGACATTAAATTCTACTAAATACTGATTTAAGTACTAATTTATTTATATAAAAAAAAACCCTCTGAAAAATGAGGGTTTTTTGATTTTTAATATTTTTGTAAGGTAAAAAAAACTCAAAATTGAAAAAAATAAAATTAGCTATTGATTGGACTCCCAATATTAATCACATTGGTTTTTTTGTTTCTCTCGAAAAAAATTTTTATGGAGAATCTGGAATTGATATTCAGATCATTAACCCCTTTGATGATAATTATTCTATAACACCTGCAAAAAAAATTGAACTCAATATTGCTGAATTTGCATTATGTCCAACAGAA
>PBJZ01000007.1 GCA_002721275.1 Flavobacteriaceae bacterium | reverse complement strand
CACCAAAATAACCCTTGAGAAAATATTACGATACCACTTATATACGGCAATTCATATTAATCAGAAGGAGAATAAATTATTATCAATGGATCTAACTGAATTCCAATTAAAAAATTTTACTTCAGAGGAAGAATTAACAAAAGAAGTTGTTAGGCTAATTGGTAAGATGTTTTTCGGTTCAAATGAACTTAAACTAATACCAATTCAAAATTAATTACAATACCTTGAAAAATAAAAAACAGAACAATCAAGGTGTGCTTCGGTCATATGCGAAACCACCTTTCTTTCCTCCAGACCATGAAGTGAATTTTACACTCAGGTATATGTCATCCTCAATGAGATGTAACACTAGGTCTTTCCCAACAATATCTTGAGGTTTTCCAACTGCAATTCTGAAACTTGTAAATATTAAAGACTCAATATCATTAATATTACCCATTGACCATTCGGTTCCTGATGGACTTTCAGATTTATCCGAACTATCCTCAATAGCTTTATTATAAATTTGCCCACCATTATTACCTCTGGTAATCCAAACCCTAGAGGTGAGTCTATCCTGGTTAATTTGGTTGTTGGGATTAGCTCCATCTTTCTTTTCAAAAGACTTTATTGCTCCATTCCAGACAACTGAGGAGGTTGTGTCGTTTGGAACATCATCATCTTTAGAGCAATTTAAAAAAATGAAAAATAACATCCCAAATAAGAATACAAGATATTTATTACTATTTAACATATTAAAGATTTAAATACTTCACAAAAGTAAAAAATAGATTTAAAAATATTGTTTTGAATTAACAAATAATTTTCTAATAATATCTTTTTACTATCTTAATACTATTAATATCTAACCATAAAAAATAAGTCTAGAAATGCAAAAAATATTAAATAGATTTTGGGATTTTTTAATGTTATTCATTGCTATTACTCTAGGTTTTTTTGTTGAGAATTTCAGAGTTGGATTGGTCGATAGACAAAAAGAAAAGGAAGTAATTGCATCCTTTATAAATGACATTGAAACTGATATAAAAGAATTAGATGTAGTGATTCAGCGAAGACAAATAAGAGAGATAAGAATTGACTCCATCATATACATATTAAATAATGGTTTGGAAAATGATTACGGAAAAGATTTATATTATTACGCAAGGTACTTACCTCGACCATTTGTATTTTGGGCTAACAATACTACAAATGAGGAGTTAAAATATTCAGGAAATTTTATTTTAATTAAAAACCAAAAAATTATTGATGAACTTCTAGAATATAACGACAATTATATCTTTATAGATTTTATAAGACAGAGAGAAGAGTATCTAGTCAGAAGGCTATTTGATCAAATAAATATAATATTTGATCCCAGGGTTTTTGACGAAATGAATGTATATGATATAGAGTTTGTTTATCCATCTGGTAATCCAAAAATTAATTCACAAAACATTGAAGCTATAAATCTTTTCCTAAGTAATTTACATTATGTAAAAACTGTTAATGTTGGTCAACTTGGACTTTTCAAAAAGCACCAAAAGAGAGCAAAAGAAATATTAAGTTTTATAAAAAAGGAGTATCCTGATATCAATCTAAAAGAATAATTATTTATTGACATTTCTATATAAACATATGTAATAAAAAAATATAGATTTTTATCTAATTATTTTTTCTTACGTGAAGATTTAATATTCTTTTATTCTCTATTTTGACAGTTGGATCATTTCTGTGACTCCATATCTTTTTTCTGGCAATTCTTGCAGCACTTTGCAAATCAATTAGTGGCTCAGGGTAATTAACTTTAATATTAAGGAATCCCTTGTCCAGTTCGGTGATCTTCCATGGTTCATGAATAAACTCTTTGGGAATATTTTTCAACTCTTGTACCCATTTTTTTATGAAAATGCCATTTGGATCATGATCTCTTGATTGCTTAATTGGATTGTAAATTCTAATAGTATTAATACCTGTTATCCCTGCTTGCATTTGAAATTGTGTAAAATGAATACCAGGTTCATAATCCAAAAACAAATTAGCCATGTGATAAACACCATTTCTCCAATCACAATCAAAATGATGGCATAATACTGAAACAAGCATAGCTCTCATTCTGAAATTTATCCATCCTGTATCTCTAAGACATCTCATACACGCGTCTACAAGTGGAAACCCTGTGAGCCCTTTCTTCCATGCATTAATATAATTTATATTGTTTGTATATTTCAAACTTTCGAATCCCTTATTAACACATTTAGATTCATAATCCGACTCTGATTCAAATTTTTGGATAAAATGATTATTCCATTTTAATCTTGTAAGTAACCCACTAAAACTTCTTTTATTCAATTCATAATTACTATGATTTAAAACGTACTGATAAACCTGTTTAATGGTTAGGTTTCCATATGCTAAGTATGGGGATATTCTCCCACTCGATCTTCTGCTTTCAAGTGGCTTGGAAATGTGTGAGCTATAGTTTTTACCTCTATTCCTACAAAAAGATTGTAAATATTTCCATCCATTAATTTCTCCAGGTTTTTGAAATAAATTTGGATAGGTTTTCAATTTATTCACAAAACTGATACCTATTTTAAATTTTGATGTTATATTAATGTTAGTAGATTTTGAGTATTTATTTTTAGTTATATCTTCATTTACATGCTTATACCACCCTTGATCCCAATTGTCTCTATTTATTATACCACGAATTACCGCATCTTTTTGAAATTCTTTCCAATGTATATCATGTTTATTAAAAAACTGAGACACTTCTATGTCTCTAGTCCATGTTTTTAAGATTCCTGTTTCCTGGTAAGAGAAAATTGTTTTTAATTCAAAATATTTATTTAATTGCTTAAATACTTCCAAGGAATCGGCATTAAATATGACTACTTTTCGATTATACTTTTTTAACTCGTTATTCATTGCTAAAATAGAATGATAAACGAATTGCAAGTGTCTTAATGAAATATCTAAGGTGGAAATTAGCTTGGGATCAAATATATAAATACAAATGTATTCAAGCGCTGAGTTTTCAGCCTCCATTAAAGGGATGTGGTCCTGCGTCCGAAGATCTCTCTTTAACCAAACTATATTTAATTTTTTCTTTGAAAGCAATGTTTTTAGTAATTTACACTTTAAAGTTTTTTTAAAAATACTTTAGCAGTCGAACGCAATAAAAAAAAAAAAATTATGACTTTACTTTGAGAGTTATATCTTCATCGTTGAACTTTTTGTTTACTTTCATTGTTGTTATCAAAACAATACCGACTGTCGAGTGTAAGAAACCAAAAGCAATAGCATTAAAAATATTAAAATCGCCAAATAGAGAAGCGGAAATAAAAAATATTGCTGCAACGAAGTTTAGGGATGCCACAGAATATGCATAAACAACTCTAACTTGTTCTCTGTGCCAAATTCTCTTCAATGATAAATACATAATTAACCAAAAAAGGAACTCATATAAATATTGTATGTCATGTAATCCGAACATAAAATTATTTTTATTTAAACTTACCTAAAACATTTAACGAAAATATTTTAAAATGATATTTTTAACTTATATCTATATAAGTTTTAATTATTAATCGCTAAAGGAATATTAATAATTTAAAATTTAGTTACAACTCGCATACTCCCCCACAAAACATATATAAAGCTTAAATTAAACAACTCTCCATGTGTTCCATTTTGCACTTTCTATGTATTTACGAACTATCAGATTAAAATTGATTTCTTTTAAATCACAATTAGGCTTTTCTTTCTCGTATTGATTGATACCAATTTCTATAACATCGATTAGTTGTGATTTTATGGATTTAAATGATTGTTTGCAAATGTCACTGGTATGAAAAGGTTTTAACTTAGATTTGATAGTACTTTCGTTTCCAAGATAAAAACAGTGTTTATTTTTACCTCTGTCGTATATACAGTTGTATGTATTAGATCTTTTATCAAAGCCAATTGAAATTTTAGGTTTTACAACTATTTTATCAAAATCAATTTTATTATTTAAATTCGATACCTGGTCTTCGATGAGTTTTATTTTTTTTTTAATCTTTAGATAGCTATTGTATATTTTTATTTTATTTTTCTTCAAAAGATTAACTTCATGGTTAAGTTTGGATAACTTATCACAAATAGGCTTTTGATCGTCTGAAATATGTGTAATACGTTTTTTTTGTAATAATTTGACAATGCTCATTTAACTATTTTATAATTAATTTTAAATATTATTTGAAAAAATAAATCCTTATGAATCTATATAATTTAAACAAATATATATAATTATATAGATATTTATATTGGAATAAATTATTAATTTTGAGTTTTAATTAAATTATACTATATTTTAACTATGAGGAACAGAGAAGTATCATGCTTGGGGAAAAAAATAAAAATTAGGCTTATAAACAGAATAGATTATGAATCTATCAAGGATTGGGGTGAGGAGGATGGAAACTTTAGTTATTTTCCAAATTCTAATTTTCTACAGGAGGTTAAAAGTGAAAACTGGATTGACAGAAAACTGAATGATGAAAATGGACTTTACTTATCAATTATAAGTTTAGAATCAAATAAAATTATTGGAATTACTATTCTTGAAAATATCGATTTTAAAAACAAAAATGCATGCTGGGGAATTTATATTGCTTATCCTGAATTTAGAAAATTAATTTTTAGCTTAGAACCTTCATATTTAATTATTGAATATGCATTTCACAATTTAGGTTTAAAAAAAATATATGGCAATAGTTTAGCTATAAATGATAGGGGAAGAAAATTTCACGAGTATATGGGTTTTAAAGAAGAGGCGATTTTTAACAACCAAGTATTAATAAATGGTGTTTATATTGATCTTATTTGGATATCTATACTTAACGAGGAGTGGCAAAAAAAAAGGTTAGAATTGGCTGAGTACATAAATTCTCATAAGGATTTAAATTATTAATACTAACTTTTATAAAATATTAAATTTCCTAGATAATAAATATTTTGAAAGAGATAAATATCAGATTTAAATCGTTAATTAATTTATTAATATTTGGAGTCAATTTAACTTTCTCTCAGATCAATTCGTCAACCGTAACAATTACTCTTGAGGAAATTAAAATCAAAGCATTAAAAATTAATAATACCGAAAAGACTGTTCCATTTTCAATCAGTTTAATAAACTTTAATGAAACCCAAAAAAAATTTCAACAACTATCTCTTCAAGAGTACCTGGAGGGAATTCCAGGTTTATTTTCTTCGAACGCCAATAATTTTGCTCAAGACCTCAGGGTGTCATTAAGAGGATTTGGAGCTAGATCGGCATTTGGAATTAGAGGGATAAAAATTATAATTGATGGAATTCCTGAAACAACTCCTGATGGACAAGGTCAAATCGACAACGTTTCTCTAGGAATAATAGAAGAAATTGAGGTACTGAGGGGGCCTCAAGCGAGTCTTTATGGCAACGCATCGGGTGGAGTAATTTTTATTAAAACAATCGATAGTCTGTCAAAAAGCAGGTATTTATTTAAATCTTCATTAGGAGATTACAATCTGCAATCATATCAATTTACAAGCTATTTAAATAATAAAAATACCAGTGCAATAATTTATTTGAATGACATTGAAATCGATGGATTTAGAGAGAATAGCTCGTTGAAACAAAAAGCATTAAATGTGAAACTAAAGCATAAATTCTCAGATAAATCTATTTTAAATTTCCAGTTTAATTATACCGATAGTCCCTTAGCCGAAGATGCAGGCGGATTGACTAAAGAGGAAGCTTCTTTTAAATGGAATATGGCAAGGCAAAGAAATATTGATTATAAAACTTTTGAGAAAATTAATCAGGCTAAAATTGGTTTTAACTGGGAAAAAAAAATTGATGATAAGATAAAATTTAACCTTTTTAGCTTCTATTCCAATAGGGATTTTTACGGAAAGCTTCCTTTTGAATATGGAGGAATTATTGATTTAGACAGGAAATATAAGGGTTTTGGTTCAAATATTACTTACAATAGTATAAATGAAAATTTGATTCATAGTATCCAAGTTGGAATTGAATCTTACTTTCAAAATGATTTTCGTAAGCGATATAAAAATATAATGGGAACTAAAGGCAGTAATGTTTTTGATCAAAATGAGAACTTCAATACTACAGGGATTTATTTGATAGACAATATTGAATTAAATAAATGGATTATAAGAACTAGTTTAAGATATGATAATCTTTTTATAAATACGGATAGCACAAAATATAATAAGCGCTATAATGTAGTTAACCCAAGTTTTGGTGTTACTCATAAACTTAATAATGATAAATATTTATTCTTCAACTTTTCAACCAGTTTTGAGACACCAACTCTTTCAGAATTATCAGCCAATCCCTCAGGTAATGAAGGATTCAATTTTAATCTCAATCCATCAAAAGCATATAGCTACGAGTTTGGATGGAGATCATACAAATCCAATTTTTTAATCGAGACAAATTTATTTTTTATTAGAAGTTCTAATGAAATATTACCATATGAGCTAGAAAATTTTCCAGGGAGGTCCTTTTACAGAAATACAGGGAAAACTGAAAGAAAAGGATTTGAATTATATTCTCGATTGAAATTAGGAAAATTGAAATTGGAAGGAAGTTTAACTTATGCCCAATACACTTTTCTAAATAATAATTCATTTAATAAAGTTAAAAGCTCAAATAATTTACCTGGAATACCCGGGCATCAGTGGTTTATTAATTTCAACTATAACCATAAGAATAGATGGGTAACACGATTAACGATTGAAAAAATTGGTGGGTTTTATGCTGATAATCTAAATACAGTATTTATTAATTCTTTTTATAAAACCCGATATCAAATATTAAAGTCAATTAATTTTAATTCGAATATTTTAGAAATATCAGCTGGAATAAATAATTTATTAAACACTAAATATTACGACAATATCAGACTAAATGCTTTTGGGTCGAGATATTATGAGCCAGCTCCTGGAAGAAACTTATATTTAAATTTTGCTTTAAGGTTGTAAAATTAAATAGTGCTAAAAATCAGGTTTATAATCGCTTTTATCACCTTTTACCAACTTCAATAAAATCATAATTGATTCATTTTCATTAAATGTTTTTTTTATCTCAGATTGCAATAAGTTTAATATAATATCATATTCACCGTACACCTGGGTGCTTAGGGGGTTTTCAATGACTTTTAATTTGGAATTACGTAATGATTTAATAAATTTTTTGATCACTGGTATAAAATCATTTTTTAAAGGTAATAGTGTAAGTTCTGCTGAAATATTCATTTAATTTTTATTCTTTTATAAATTTAATATTGATTTTTTTGTTTTATATAATGGATTTAATTAGGGCTAATGTTTTGGAAACTTTCTTTTTCAGAGCTTCATAATTATTATTTAATAAAATCTCTTTTGAGATTAATTTTGAACCAATTCCCACACATGTCACTCCTGAATCAAACCAAGCTCTAAGGTTCTCTTCATCAATTGAAACCCCACCAGTAGCCATGAAAGAAGTCCACGGTTGTGGACCTTTAATCGCTTTTACAAAACTTGGTCCATAAGTACTTCCGGGAAATAATTTTATAAGCTCGCAACCTATTTCCTCTGCTTTAGCAATTTCTGCCGGAGAACTACATCCTGGTGACCAGAGTACTTTTCTTCGGTTGCAAATTAAAGCAATATCATCGCGGAATACAGGCGTAACTACAAAGTTTGCTCCAGCCATCATATATCTTGAGGCAGATTCAGCATCAGTAACTGAGCCAACACCAATAATCATTCCAGGTAATTCAAGGATTACATAATTCATTAGATCAGAAAAGATTTCTATGGCTAAATCACCTCTGTTTGTAAATTCAAATAATCGGGATCCTCCATCATAACAAGCTTTTACTATTGATTTCAATATATTTAATTCAGGATGATAAAATAAAGGAACCATCCCTGACTTTTCCATTTGGTTAATTACTTGAATTCTAGAATATTGAGCCATACAATAATTTATTTAATCAGATTCCTGAATAATCACTATTTAATAATTTTTCAATTTCTGATACGCTAGCTAAGTTAACGTCACCACTGATTGAATGTTTAAAACAGCAGGCTTCAGATGCAAAACTCAAGACTTTTTGAAAATCAGTTGGGTAATTTATTAAACCATAAATAATACCAGACATAAAAGCATCTCCACCTCCAATTCGGTCAACAATATTTTTAAATTTATATTTTTTACTTTGATATAAGTTTGATCCATCATAAAGTACGCTGAACCATTTATGATATGAGGAAGATATTGACTCTCTTGAGGTAATAATCACTTTATTTGAGCTTGGAAATTTTGTTTTTATTTTTTTACAGATCGAAAGAAATAATTCTCCATTAAAACCCTTATCAGTATGTGATTTATTTGAATCAAGTTCTAATCCAAAAAAAACTTTGATCGCTTCAGCATTACCGACAATTATGTCGGAATATGATGTAAGTTTTGTCATTATATTTTGCGGGTCGCATTCATAGCTCCACAATTTAGATCTATAATTTAAATCAGTAGATATAGTAAGACCCATATCTCTTGCGATTTTTATAGCTTCCAAACATACATCTGCTGCAGATCTGGAAATTGCCGGAGTTATTCCTGACCAATGAAACCAATTAGAATTTTTAAAAATTTGTTTCCAATTAAACATTCCAGGCTTAATTTGAGACATTGCAGAGTTTGATCTGTCATATACAACTTTCATTGGACGATTTTCAATACCCCTCTCCATAAAGTATATACCCAAACGATCTCCTCCTTGTAAAACGTATTTAGTTCCCAAATTATATTTACGCATTTCCATCAAAGCATTTTTTCCAAAATCATTTTTAGGTAACCGGGTAACAAATTCAGTATCCATTCCAAAATTTGCTAAAGAAAAGGCCACGTTTGACTCTGCCCCTCCAAAAACCAAATCAAAATTATTTGCTTGAGAAAATCTAAGAAAACCCCTGGGAGCCAAACGCATCATAATCTCACCAAAAGTGATTATTTTTTTCATATTGAAATTTAAATTTTAATATTAAGCCTTTGATCAAGATAAACATTATTTAATAGGTGTCTTCATTCCATTTAGGATTAAGCCCGAATACAAAAAATAAATACAATTAAGAGATTAATCAAAGGTAAACTTAGTCAAATTTAAAACCTAAGTTGTGTCTCAATTACTATGTCATCATAAATCAATTTATCACCTAAATTTTCAAAAAAAGTACCAGATCTAAAACGAACATCATACTTTGATCGATCAAATATTAAATTTGCAACCCAATAATCATCTTCAGGAGACATGGAAAAAGTGACTGGATGGGTAATACCTTTTATTGTCAAATTTCCATTTACATCAAAGCCTCCAGTATTCAATTTATTTGATCCAGTTATCTCTAAGATAGCTTCAGAAAACTTATCTACAGAAAAGAAATCATCTGATCTTAAATGCCCCTCAAGCCTACCTCTGTATGCCTCAGGTAAATCTTGGTTTTTAAGAGTAGTCATGTCAACAATAAATTTACCTTTTATTGGTTGACCCTCTGATAAGATAATACTCCCAGATTTGAAATCTATTGAACCATAATGAGTATTAGTGGTTAATTCTGTTCCAGTCCATTTTAATTCACTTTTGGTAGTGTCTATGTTGTATTCTTGAGCAAAGCTAACGGATGAAATTAAAAAAATTGAAATTAAAATTGTTATTTTTTTCATAGTTGTAATTTTATTTAATTGGTGGTAAATTTAATTTACACGAAATACCTAAATTAAATTNTNCTACTTNTANTTTATTAAACTTAAAAAATATTTAAATGAACTTCAAAATAAATGCNATANTTTTTGACCTTGGTGGGGTTTTGATTGACTGGAATCCGGATTATGTATATGAGAAGGTTTTTAATGGAGACAAAAAAAAAATTAATTGGTTTTATGAAAATATATGTACAATGGATTGGAATGAAAATCAAGATGCCGGCTACCCATTAAGNAAAGCAACTGAGGAAAAAATNAATGAATTTCCAGAGCACGCTGATAAAATNANGATGTATTATGGAAGATGGGAAGAAATGCTAGGTGACCAAATACANGGTACTGTTAATATTTTNNAGGAGTTAGTNTCGATTAATAAGTATAAAATCTATGCCCTAACAAACTGGAGNGCAGAAACCTTTCCGATAGCNTTAAAGAAGTTTNAATTTTTGAAATGGTTTGANGGGATTNTTGTATCCGGTGAGGAAAAAACCAGGAAACCATTCAAAAAAATATATGATATAACTATTGAAAGATTTAATTTGGAACCAAAAAAAACTTTATTTATNGANGATAATCTCAGAAATATAATGGGTGCTAAAAAATTAGGAATAAATACAATTCACTTTAGTNCANCTGATAAATTAAAAACNNAATTAAAAAGATTCTTATAACNATTTAATTTTNTGTCTTTGATTTAAGTATTTGTTTTTTCTAACTTGTNTAATAAAAATAAACNTTNATGAAAAAAATCCTTTTCTTAATTATCTTCTTGTCATTTATTAATTGTGACCAATCCCGAAATAATAGTNATAAATCATTTTTTCCAGGAAAAAAATGGCTTGACAATAATGGAGTTCATATTAACGCTCATGGAGGTGGAGTTATATTTCACGAAGGTCTGTATTATTGGTATGGAGAACACAAAATTGAAGGTGAAATTGGAAATACTGCCCAGGTTGGTATTCACCTTTACACTTCCAAAAATTTATATGACTGGAAGGACGAGGGTATTGTTCTTGAGGTAGACAAAACAAATCCTGAATCAGANATTTATGTAGGATCTATAATTGAGCGCCCCAAAGTTATATTTAATAAAAAGACTAACAAGTTTGTTATGTGGTTTCATTTAGAACCNATTAATAAAGAGTATAAAACAGCAAAAGGAGCAAATGTAGGATATGGTGCTGCTAAAAGTGGGGTCGCTATATCTGAAAGCCCCTATGGCCCATTTGAATATATTAAATCCNTAAGACCAAATGCTGGCAAATGGCCTTTAAATGTTCAAAGCTTTCATAAAAAAAAGGTTTCAAGTGATGTNAAAAAAATTTATGGTGGTGGCCCAGAACACNTNCCTGTTCATGTTGATAGCTTAAACATACTCGGNAGAGATTTTATTGTTGGGCAAATGGCTAGAGACATGACACTATTTGTTGACGATGATGAAAAAGCTTATCATATATATTCATCTGAGGATAATAGTACTCTTCATGTTTCTATGCTTNCTGATGATTACCTTTCACATTCAGGAAAATATAAAAGAATTTTTCCAAGCAAATTTAATGAGGCTCCTACAATGATGAAAAATTCTTCAGGAAAATATTTTATAATCGCATCTGGATGCACCAGTTGGAATCCAAACCCGGCNAGATCTGCAATTGCAGACANCATTTTTGGATCATGGAAAGAACTTGGTAATCCTTGCGTCAGCANAGACTCTTTAACAACTTATTATTCTCAGAGCACCTATATTTTACCTGTAAACGGTATTAAAGATGCATTCATTTTCATGGCAGACAGATGGAAACCAGAAAATCCAATTGAAGGGACTTATGTATGGCTGCCAATTAAAATAAAAGACAATAAATTAATTGAATTAGAGTGGAAAGAAAAATGGGACTTAAGTGTTTTTTATTAATAACTATTNTANGTGNTAATAAAAAAATCCCTCTATTTTAGTTTTTAAATTTTAAGCTCTTAAAAANTGTTNAAATACATATATTTTTTCTTGATAANATTTTTTTCATCCTATTCTATCACTGGATGTACAAAACAAGTTTTTTCTGAAAGTTTANTGGTTATGACAATGGATAATGGATCAAATAAGGTCAATGAATGTCCTCCATGTGAAATTAAAGCNTCNAANGATGAACATAATCTAACAACAAAAAAATGGTCATCTATTGAACAAGGTTCAATTATTAAAGTAAATGACCTTACAAAATTTCAATATGATTTAGCTGAAAATGCATACCCTAATAATTATTGGAAAATAGATCCGTGGTGGATGAATTNTGGAGTTGATCCTTGGAGCGATTATCCNTATTGGGGAAATNAATATGTACAGCCAAACCACAATTTTAAACAATGTGTTAATGATGAATTAAGATGGATGTGCGGATATTCTTTTATTGTTGAAATACCCAATAATTATTCTNTAGATAAAGAATATCCTTTGATAATTTTTTTACATGGAAGTGTTGTTTCAAATTCTATGAGTTTTGAATATAGGGANACNACAAGAANATCATTTTATNANNCTNAAANTGATCCNTANATATANGCNGCTCCNATTAAACTNGAAATAGANTGGGATTCAAAAAAAATAAGTGATGTTATTGAAAATATTAAACAAAATTTGAATATTGATGAAGAAAGAATTTATTTAACAGGTTTGAGTATGGGTGGAAGAGGTTCTTTCATTGTTGCTGCTGATCTTCCTGATACTTTCGCCGCTATTATGCCGTTATCCCCTCATGATGGTCCATATGAATACGTTTCACTATCAAAAAAAGTTAAAGACATTCCAGTGTGGATGAGTCATGGAAAGTATGACAATGTTTCATCTTACGATATGGCAAAAGAAATGGCAGATTCACTTGCTCAATATGGTGCTGAAATAGAATTTAAAAGTTTATCAATTGGTCATTGGGGTTGGAATGAAATTTATAGCGACTCCAATACAATAAATTGGTTACTTTCGTGGAAAAATTATTAATCCATTAATGTTTTTAATGTTCAAATCACATAATAATCTAATTAACTTTTAAAAATGAAAAAGTTTTTATTTTTTTTACTTCTTTTCTCTTTTTCAATTAATGCCCAAAAAAAAAATAGTATTAAATGGATTGACCCATCGCTATCAAAAAAAAATGTAATTGAGGGCCAAGCTTGGCCGGGTGAGACTGATAATTTTTATGACAGGCTTCCAGTTAAATCAAAAAATAAAATTCCACCTTATGTTTGGGAGCTGGGTACTCAATCCGCGGGACTAGTTATTAGGTTTCGATCAAATTCTAATGAGATAAAAGTTCGTTATCAAACAAAAAATAAAAACTATTCACTCAATCACATGCCAGCAACTGGCTCAAGTGGAATTGATTTATATGCTATTGATGCCGATGGGAAAAAACTTTGGGTTTCTTCTACTTTTGGAAGAAGTTTTAAAGATACCATCCAATACAATTACACAAAACTTATACCAAATGACAACTATAATCAATTAGGTAGAGAGTATCGGTTATATCTCCCCCTATACAATAAGGTTGAGTGGATGGAAATAGGTGTAAAAAATAATTCGAATTTTAGTCTGTTAAATGCTAGAAAGGAAAAACCGATTGTGGTTTATGGAACATCAATAGCTCAAGGTGCATGTGCCTCTAGACCTGGAATGGCATGGGCATCAATTTTAGGCAGGAGAATGGATAGACCTATAATTAATCTTGGATTCGATGGAAATGGAAAAATGCAGTCCGAAGTAGTTGATCTAATAAGTGAGATAGAATCAAAGATATTTATAATTGATTGTATACCAAACCTTACCAAAAATGACTACGGTTGGGATGGAATTGATAATGAAAAACAATTTGAAAATTTGATTATAAATACAATTAAAAAAATTAGAAGTAAACACCCCCATACAGCAATTTTATTATCAGAACATGCAGGTTACAATGACCATAATATAAAAACATCAGATTACAGGGACGAGTTCAACATACCTAATCAAATACAAAAAAAAGTATTTATGTTACTAAAAAAAAATGGTGACGAAAATCTATTTTATTTATCTGAGAAAGAAATTGGTTTTTCAATTGAGGAAACTGTTGATGGTATTCACCCTTCGGATCTGGGAATGAAAGTTTATGCCGATGCATATGAAAAAAAACTTAGGAATATTTTAAAAGAGCCCATTGGTAAATTTGTGACGACTCAACCTGTTACTCAATTAAGAGAATTGGGGAATTATGATTGGGAATCAAAACATAATGAAATATTAAATCTAAATAAATCGAACCCTCCTGAGAATATTATTATTTCGAATTCAATAATACACTTTTGGGGGGGATTACCAGATTTTAAAACTAAAATTGAACCCGAATCTTGGGAAAAATTTTTCACACCATTAGGCCTTAGAAATTTTGCATATGGTTGGGACCGAATAGAGAATGTATTATGGAGAATATATCATGATGAACTCGAGGGTTTTAATGCAAAAAATATTATTATTTTGATTGGCACAAACAATATTCCATTAAATTCCGATGACGAAATTATAGAGGGTCTAAGTTTAATTTCAGAGGCTGTAAAAGCCCGACAACCAAAATCAAAAATATCCTTAATGGGAATTCTTCCAAAAAGAAACTTTGAAGAAAGAATCAAAAAATTGAATGTTAAAATCTCATCTTTAGCAAAAAAACTATCATTAAATTACGAATACATGGGTGATG